>DAISZP010000101.1:5362-12777 GCA_036824745.1 Luteolibacter sp. | reverse complement strand
ACAAGTTCACCTGCCAATATTGTGCCAAGGTGCTTCCGGAAACCCAGTTGAACTTGGACCATGTCACCCCTCGCGACAAGGGCGGACGCACCACCTGGGAGAACATCGTGACCTCCTGTTTCCGCTGCAATACCCGCAAGGCGAACAAGCTGCCTCATGAAGCCGGAATGCACCCCCGCAGCAAACCCTTCGCGCCGCGCTGGCGGCCGCTCTTCGGACTTCAGGAAAACGGCCTCGCCGATGAAAGTTGGAGCCACTTCCTCCAGCCCGAGCGTGGCGAATCCCGCATGTCCGCCTGATCATGGTCTAACGGAACCTGCGTGCCGGGTTCATCCGGTCATCTAGCAAATTCCGCCGGGCATCGGCGCGCGGCTTGTTTCGCAGGTTGGAATACGGATTCACTTTGTAATTCCACGAATGGATTTTGGAAGTCACACCTTGCGCGTGGCGCTCGGAAGTGTCACATATTCCCCACAACGACAGCCGATGACGGACTGTCACAAACAAACATAAAGCCATGTCCAATCCGTTTTCCACACCCAGCAGCCTCGATCCGGAAGCCGGCTTCACCCAATCTCCGTCGATCGCCCAAGCCGCCAACGATCTCCGCGCCGCCGCAGGCGAAAAGGCCCGCGAATTCGTTCACACCGCGGAAAACAAAGCCGTTGCCCTCAAGGACCGCGCCGTCGAATCCGCCCAGCATTTCCGTGATACCGCGAGCGAAAAAGCAGCGGCTCTCAAAGCGGCCGCTTCTGAAAAAGCCGCCGCGTTCAAGGATACCGCGAGCGTGCAATGGGAAGACACGCGCGTGAAAGCCAAGGAACTCCACGTCACCGCGGAAGACTACATCCGCCAGAATCCCACCAAGTGCGTCATCAGCGCGCTCGGCCTTGGTTTCCTGATCGGCCTCATCGTCCGCCGCTGAGTTCGACCGCCGGGCGTTTCGTGCACTCCGCCATCACCGGATTCATCACGAAACCCCGGCCCGACGTCACATGAGCCCAGCACAGGACATGGAAACTCCACCTGGATCGGAATCGATGGATCCCATGTTGGGTGGATCGGAGGCGATACCCTCGAACTGGCGCGAGGCCTTGCTCAACCTGATTGCCGCCAGAGTGGCGTTGATCCAGCATGAGTCGAAGGACGCCGCGCGAGACGCCGCCGGGCGTGCGGCCCGGTTGATTGCCTTGGTGATCTGCGTGTTTTTCACCTGGGCCTTGTTTCTGGCTGGGGCGGTGGCCCTGCTCGCCAAGCTCACCGCTTGGCCATGGTTTGCGTTTGCATTCATCCTCGCCGCCCTGCACCTGATCGCGGCGCTGATTCTCGCCAATTCCGCCAAGGCTCCTGCGTCCCCGTCGTTTCCCGTCACCCGCGCCGAGTTCCAGAAAGATCGCGAATGGATTCAAAACTTCCAGTCCAGCCGGAAATCGCAAGATTGATCCGGCAAAGTGAAATCTCCCGGGCCTATCTCGGCTCGGAGGCGGTTGCATTGCGCCAACGCCTTGACGTGCCCGCCCGCATCCGCGGCTCGCTCAAGGAACACCCCACCGGCTGGCTTTTCGGGTCCGTGGCATCCGGGCTCGCCGCTAGCCTGCTTTTTCGCAGAAAACCCGCCGCGCCCAAGAAACCTCGCGGAATTCCCGGGGTTCTGCTGGGTCTCACCTTGACCGCCGCGCGGCCTCTGGTGAAAGTCTGGCTCGCCGACCAACTCAAGCTCTGGCTCGCAGGAAAATCCCCGGCATTCGGGGGGCTTCCGGCTGCATCCTCCAAATCACCGAAATCACCCTAAACCCACCTCATGTCCACTCACCAGGTTCTGGATCACGTCGATCAGTATCTCCAACTCGGCCGCGATTACGAATGCTCCGATGTTCACCTTGCCACGGCTTATCCTCCCGCATGGCGTCGTTTCGGCCAACTCGGCCCGATTTGGGATGATCATCATCCATTGACTTCCCAGGACACCGAGCGTCTCGCACGCTCCTTCCTCGGTGACACCGAATGGGCGCGATTGCAGGAAAAAGGTGACATCGACTTCGCCTACTCGTCCTCCAATGGCCGTTACCGCGCCTCCGTTGTGAAACAGCGCCTCGGTTACGACATGGCTTTCCGGATCATCAACACGCAGATCCGCACCATCGAGGACATCGGCCTGCCGCTCGAGCACATCCTGCCGCTCACCCGCTATCAGAACGGCCTCGTGCTCGTCACCGGTTCCGTCGGCTCCGGGAAATCCACCACGCTCGCCGCGCTCGTTGACTTCATCAACCGCGACCGCGAGGACCACATTCTCACACTCGAAGACCCGATCGAATACGTCTTCGAGTCCAAAGGCTGCCACGTGAACCAGCGCGAGGTGCATTCCCACACCGAGTCCTTCGCCAAGGCGCTCCGCGGCGCTCTCCGGGAAGATCCGGACGTCATCATGGTCGGTGAAATGCGCGACCTTGAAACCATCCAGCTCGCCCTGACTGCCGCGGAAACCGGTCACTTGGTGCTCGGCACCCTTCACACCGGAAACGCCCCGCGGACTCTCGACCGTGTGCTCGACGTGTTCCCCACCGACCAACGCGACCAGATCCGCATCATGGTTTCCGAATCCCTGCGCGGCATCCTTTCCCAACAACTCGTGCCCCGCAGCGACGGCAACGGCCGCGTTCTGGCTCTCGAACTTCTCGTCAATACCGCCGCGGTCGCGAACTGCATCCGCGAAGGCAAGACCTACATGCTCCCCGGCGTCATGCAGACCGGTAAAAACGTCGGCATGATCACCATGGACGAGTCCTTGAGAAACCTCTACGTCCAAGGGGCCATTTCCCGTGAGGAAGCCTTGTTCCGGGCGGATGACAAAGCCCAGATGCGCGCCTTCTTCCAATCGTGAGGCACCGGGAGATACCTCAGTTTCCAGCTTAAAAATCCAGAATACCGAATTTCATTTCCCATGGCCCGCATCGACGAATTCTTCCGCTACCTGATCGCCAACAAGGGATCCGACCTTCACCTGTCCGAAGGCCAGCTTCCGAAAATCCGCGTTCACGGGGCGGTCACTCCCATTCCGGACACCACCGTCCTGTTAGGTGAGGATTTCAAAAACCTGTTAGCCGAGATTTGCGAACCCCGCGCGTTCGAACGATACCTCGCCACGGGCGACCTCGACTTCGCCTATGAAATGGACGAGGACTCGCGTTTCCGCTGCAACTATCTGCAGCAACAGAACGGACTCGCCGCCGTCTTCCGTTTGATCCCCACCGAGATCGCCCAGCTTGAAGCACTCGGAGTGCCGGAGGTGGTCAAAGAGTTCGGCCGCATGCGCTCCGGCCTGGTGCTCGTTACCGGTCCCACCGGTTCCGGGAAATCCACCACGCTCGCCGCGCTGCTCGACTACATCAACTCGAACTACAACCGCCACATCATCACCGTGGAGGAACCCATCGAGTTTGTTCACACCAACAAGAAATCCATCATCACCCAGCGTGAGGTGCCCATCCAGACACCGTCCTTCGCCGACGGCCTGCGCGCCGCGCTCCGCGAGGACTCGGACATCGTGCTCGTCGGTGAGATGCGGGACCTTGAAACCATCTCGCTCGCCCTGACCGCCGCGGAAACCGGTCTGCTCGTCTTCGGAACCCTGCACACCAACAACGCCCGCAAGACGGTGGACCGGATCATCGACGTGTTCCCCGCCGACCAGCAATCGCAGGTGCGCACCATGCTCGCCGCCTCGCTGCGCGGTGTGGTCGCCCAGCTCCTCTGCAAGCGCGTGGACAAACCGGGCCGGACCGCCGTGCACGAGATCATGTTCGCCACGCCCGCCGTCTCCGCCATCATCCGCGAAGGCGCCACCCAAAAGCTCTATGACGTCATCACCGGCGGCAAGGGCGATGGCATGCAGTTCATGGACGAATCGATCTGGTCCAAGCTCCGCGAAGGCATGATCTCTCCGGAAGAAGCCTACATGAAGGCGATCGACAAAACCCGCTTCAAGAAGTTCCTCCCCTCCGCCTCTGCCCACCTCGGCGATGCCTCGGGCGAGAACCCGATGACGCATTGAGTTTTCAGCTAACAAAAGGCCCCGCTTGTTTCCAAGCGGGGCCTTTTTTGTAGGATCAAAGAAGATACTTCGACGCCTGCTCCACGTCCTTGTCGCCTCTGCCTGATAGATTGGCGATGAGGATCGAGGACTTCGGCAGGCTGCCGGCGATCTTCGAGACGTAGGCCATGGCGTGCGAACTCTCCAAGGCCGGGATGATGCCCTCGCAGTGCGCGAGTTCCTTGAACGCGGCGAGCGCCTCGTCGTCGGTGGCGTAAGTGTATTCCACGCGGCCGATGTTCTGAAGATACGCGTGCTCGGGTCCCACGGCGGCGTAGTCGAGGCCTGCGGAAACCGAGTGGGTCAGTTCAATCTGGCCGTCCTCGTTGGCGAGCAGCCAGGTTTTGGTGCCTTGCAGCACGCCGAGTTTGCCGCCTTGGAAACGCGCGGCGTGGCGCTCGGGAATGATGCCGTCGCCACCGGCCTCAACGCCCACCATGCGGACGTTCTCATCTGATAGAAACGGATGGAACAGGCCGATCGCGTTCGACCCGCCGCCGACGCAGGCGACTAACAGATCCGGCAGCCGGCCTTCCTTTCCGAGAATCTGACGCCGCGCCTCGATGCCGATCACGCGGTGGAAATCCCGTACGATCATCGGGAACGGATGCGAACCCAGCGCCGAGCCGAGGATGTAGTGCGTGTGGTCCACGCTGGCCACCCAGTCGCGCATGGCTTCGTTGACCGCTTCCTTGAGCGTGGCTTGCCCCGCGGTGACGGCGCGGACCTCGGCGCCCATCAGGCGCATGCGGGCGACGTTGAGCGCCTGGCGCTCCATGTCCACCTTGCCCATGTAAACGACGCATTCCATGCCGAAGCGCGCGCAAACGGTGGCGGTGGCCACGCCGTGCTGGCCGGCTCCGGTTTCCGCGATGATGCGCTTCTTGCCGAGGCGCTTGGCTAACAGAATCTGCCCGAGCGCGTTGTTGATCTTGTGCGCGCCCGTGTGGAGCAGGTCCTCGCGTTTCAGATAGATTTTCGCGCCGCCGAGTTTCTCGGTCCATCGCTCCGCGAAATACAACGGAGTCGGCCGGCCCACGTAGTCGTGGAGCAGGGCGTCGAGTTCCGCCTGGAAGGCGGGATCGTTTTTCGCGGATTCGTAGGCGGTGGCGAGTTCCTGAAGCGGAGCCATCAGGGTCTCGGGCACGAACATGCCGCCGAACTGGCCGAAGTGGCCGGTGGAATCCGGAACGGTGGTGGGAGCTGCGGTAGCCATCGGGCCGGACCTTCGACGCGCCCGGCCGAAGAATCAAGGCTCAAGCGCGGATCGTGAAACCGGCGGCTTCGAGAGAACGCCGGATTTCCCCGAGCAAACGGAGCGCCTCCAAGCCGTCGCCATGCACGCAGATCGTCCGGGCGGGGAGAGGAATCCACGGGTTTTTCCGGGTTTTCACGCGCTGGCGGAGGGCGATTTCCAAAGCCTGCGCGACGGCTTCCGGCACTTTCTCGATCACCGCCCCCGCCTCGTTTCTCGGAACCAGCGAGCCGTCCGTTTGATAGCGCCGATCCGCGAATCCCTCGGCATGCAGGGTCAACCCCGCGGTTTTTGCCGCGCTCGCAAGCGCACCGGCAGGTGGGGCGTAGAGAACACAGCCCGGCAGCACGCGCACCACGCCGCGCACCACTGCCGCGGCCAGCACGGGATCCCTGTCCGCCTGGTTGTAGAGCGCGCCGTGGGGTTTCACGTGATGGATCTCCGTGATTGTGGCAAGTCGTTCCACCTGCCGGCTCACCAGGTCCGCCACTTCTTCGGCTGATAGATTCATCGGCACGCGGCCGAAGTTTTCCCGGTCCTCGTATCCCGGATGCGCGCCGATGGCCACGCCGTGTTCCAGACATGCGGAAACCGCGGCCCGCATCGTCGATTCATCGCCCGCATGGCCTCCGCAGGCGATGTTCGCGGAGCTGGCCAGCGCGATGAGTTCCGCGTCGTGCGCTCCGCCCTCGCCGAGGTCCACGTTGAGATCGATCATCCGCATGGCTTCAGCGTAGGAGTTCCAATCCGGCCTGCAAGAAACCGAAATCACCCTCCTGATCCGCCCATGCCTCCCGCGCTTCTTCAAGCGTCACCTCGCGGAAACGAATCCTCGTTCCCGGCCAGGCGCGCGCGAGTTTCGGCACATCCGCCGAGATCACATGGCCGATCTGCGGATAGCCGCCGATGGTCTGCCGCTCGGCTAACAGAACAATCGGCTTCCCGTCCGGCGGCACCTGGATGGATCCCGCGACCACGGGCTGGGAAACCATTTCCCGAGGCTCGTTGAGCGCGAGCGTGGGGCCATCGAGCCGCGCGCCCATCCGGTCGGACATCGGGCTGATCTGATAGATCGACCTGCGGAACCTCTCCCTCGTTTCCTCCGAAAACCACGAAGCCTGCATGCCCGTGATGTAGCGCAGCTCGATCATTTTCCCGGGTGTCTCCGCCTGCGGCCAGCCGACCGACCACGCGCCCGGCTGCGGTCCTTCGATGCGCGGCCCGATGGGCAAACGGTCGCCCACTTGCAGTTTCCTGCCCAGCCAGCCACCGAATCCCGCCCGCACGTCCGTCGAGCGGCTGTCCATGACGGGTGGCGTCTCGATGCCACCCGCCACGGCGATGTATCCGCGCACCGAGGGCATGCGTTTGCTCAAGTCCAGCACCGATCCCTTCGGCATTTCCAGCGGCCGGCCCGCCCGCGAGTCCGCCCAGCCGGTGAAGGCCACGCGCGTGTCTTCGCGGAATTTCAGGATCGGCCCGCTCAGGCAGCACTCGAATACCGCGGCCTCGTCCGGATTTCCTAACAAACGGTTCACCACCCTCGCCGCCACCGGATCCGCCGCGCCGCCGGGGCTCACGCCGAGATGTTGGAAACCATGCCTGCCGAGGTCCTGCACCGTGGTGAAGGCTCCGGGCTCCAGAACCTCGACGCCCCCCGCGGGCAGGCGGACTTTCGGCTTCTTCGGCGCGTGAAACGCCAGCTTCCTAACGGATTTGAAACGCACCTTGTCACCCGGACGGAACCACGAAGGCTCGCCGCGTTCCGGATCGAACAACCTCAAGCCCGTGCGGCCCAGCACGCTCCATCCACCCATCGACGCGAACGGATAGATTCCCGCCTGATCCCCGGCGATGGCCACTGATCCCGCCTCCACCTGCCGCGGCGTGGCCAGCCGCGGCACCCGCAGTTCCTCCGGCAGTCCTAACAGATACGGGAAACCCGGTGAGAACCCCACCGCCGCCACCGTGTAGTCCGCCCCGCTGTGCAGCGCCACGATCTCATCGCTCGTCCTGCCCAGTATCTCCGCGATTTCCTCCAAACCCTCGCCATACACCACCGGCACC
>DAISZP010000101.1:0-5352 GCA_036824745.1 Luteolibacter sp. | reverse complement strand
GGCACCTCGATGGTCCGCGGCTCCAGCCATTCCTCCTCGCCGCCCTCCGGAGCGGGCAGCGCCGTGAGCCATTCCAGCACGCGTTCGCCGTCCAGCGGATCGAAGTGTACGGCCACTGAGTCGAAGGACGAAACAATGTCCCGCGCCTCCGGGATGCGCTCCCGTTTCAGAATGCCCAGCACGCGCAGCACCAAGCCCAGCTTCGCCCGCGCGTTGCTGCCTCCGGCCTCAAACAGCCATGCCGAATCCCCCAGTGCCCGTAGTCCCATGAACGGGGAATCTGACGCGTTCCGGCCGCTCTTCAAGCATGCTCGCGCAAGATCTCCGGATTCCCGCACGTTTCCCCACGCGATGTTTTTGTTCCGTTTGTTCAGTTTGTGCCTGCCCGTCGCCGCCATCGCCGCCACCCCGCAGAAGGAAATTGCCGAAAAAGCCCCCGCCGCCCGTGCCATTCTGGATGCGTGGCAGGCGAAAAACCCCGAGAAGGGCCAGCGGAAACTCCACGTCGTCCTCTGGACACCCTCCGATCGCGAACCCGCGCCGCAGTTCCGCGAGCGCCTCTCCGCCATCCTCCGCGACATCCAGAAATTCTACGCCCGGGAAATGGAGCGCAACGGCTTCGGGCCGCGCACCATCCAGTTCGACGAGGCCGGAGGCCTGATCAACATCCACCTCGTCAAAGGCACGAAACCCTACTCCAGCTATCAGACCGAGAGCGGTGGCGAGATCCGCAAGGAATGTGTGGAGCCGCTCAAGGCCGCAGGCATCGATCCGGACAAGGAAACCCTCGTCATCTTCTGCAACATGTCCAACTGGGACCCGGACAAGAAAACCATCTCCCAGAACAGCCCCTACTACGCCGGCGGCACCAATTGCAGCGGCACCGCATGGCAGGTGGACTCGCCCATCCTCAACCTCAACTTCCTCGATAAACACGAACCCCGGGTGAAGGACGGACAGTATGGTGATATCTCCATCGGCAGATATAACTCCATCTTCATCGGCGGCATTGCCCACGAACTCGGCCACGCGCTCGGCCTGCCGCACAACTGCGAGCGCCCCGATCAAAAGGCCGCCTTCGGCACCGCCCTCATGGGTTCCGGAAACCGCAGCTACGGCGAGAACCTCCGCGGCGAGGGCAAGGGAAGTTTCATCACCCAAGCCCACGCCATGCGGCTCGCCTCCCATCCGATCTTCTGCGGCTCCGTGAAAGGCATGCACCTGCAGGCCACCGCCAAGCCATCGGACTTCGCCATCGAGCCCGAAGGCAAGGGCTTCAAGTTCTCCGGAAAAGTCACCGGAGATCCGCCCGTCTATGGCGCGCTCGCCTACATGGATCCCGATGGCGGCGGCGATTACGACGCCACCACCGCCACCGCCGTTCCTGATAGAAACGGACACTTCTCCCTGCACTGCGATGCCCTCAAACCCGGAAAATCCGCCGAGCTGCGCATCGTCTTTTTGCAAGCCAATGGCGTCGCCTCCGGCTTCCTCAGTGCCACGCCCTTCCGCTTTCCCTACACCGTGGGTTCCGATGGCACCGCGGACATCTCCTCCATCCAGACCCGCTTCGCCCTCCAGCCCTTGGTCGATGCCGTGAACGCCAACAACCCGCAAAAAGCCGGAGAACTCCTCGCCAGTCCCGCGCTTTCGAAAGACCCGCGCCTCCACGCCATCGCCTCGCGTTTCACCGCCACCCTCCAGCCACATCTTCGATCAGAAATCCCGGCCTCGGCCAAAATCCTGCCTCTATCCGATCTCAAGGCCGCCTCCGAAAAAACCGGATACGGCCCGCCGCTGCGCGACCGCTTGCCAGCTCCCGAAGGCGTGCTCTCCAGCGCCGGCAAACCCTTCGCCCACGGCTTCTACGCCCACGCCCCCGCCAAGCACGTCTGGAACCTCGATGGCTCCTGGAAATCCCTCAAAGGCAGCGCCGGCCTCGCCGATGGCATGGACGGCAGCGTGAAATTCATCATCGAGGCCGACGGCAAAATCCTCTGGCAATCCCCCACCGTGAAACCCGGAAAACTCATATCCTACGACATGAACCTCACTGGAGTGAAAACCCTCACCCTCCGCACCGAAGACGCCGGCGACGGCCGCAGCAGCGACTGGGCCCTCTGGCTGGAACCCGTGCTTTCCAGATAAGCGCCCGAACCACGAGCGCATGCGTTCCCGTGTCGGTTAGGAACTCACTCAACACAATCTCCCCACGCCAAAGGCGTGAACGGTGATAGCTAAGGGCGACCGCAGGGAACCCTGGGAATCCTATTGTCTCTTGAACTTCTTCCACGTCCCGCCGCGCGTCTCTCGCGTGGCCCCCGTTCCCTCAGGGATCGCGTGTAGTTCGTTGACGCTGGGATCGATCTTCACGACCTCGCCTATGCCAACGATCATCGCGTCCTCTTCGGTGTGGTCTCCACCACACAGGAATTGCCACGCTCCGTCGTCGGCATCGTGCGTGACATAAAGTATCGGCGCACCTCCTTTGATCACGTGTCGGCAGGAGAAGCAGGCGGTGTTTTCAACCTGTTCGAACTGGTAGCGGGAAGTCATAAGCTCCGCAGAGGGGGCTAGGGATGACTTCTTGCATCCAAAAAGTGATGAGAAAAAACTCATGGCGACGAGCAGTGTTCAGTAACGCGTTCTTCCTGCGGAAAGCATATTGTTTCAGCGAGAGAAGCTAGTGATTCTAGTGAACTCCGGCAAGAGCGGAAACGACGGATCGCGTGGGAAGGATCGCTTCCAACAACCCCGGAGGGGTGCTGGAGATTAGCCGGTGGCGCGAGCCACCGGGAAACGGCCCATCATCCTCCAAGCCCCGGCAGGGGCGACGGATTGCGCGGGTGACGTCATCATTCCGCCGCCCCTGCCGGGGCGGCATCGGTTTTGACGAACGGATTCCGGTGGCTCGCGCCATCAACTTCGTTGCCCTTTCGGCACGGGCGACCCGGAATGGAATGAATCAACCCATTCCGTGGGGCAGAAATCCGGGGGGGAACGAGAAAATTAGTGGGAATGGCGAACGATTCCTCGAAATGGCGAGCGATTCCACTACTGGATGTGATGCCGCTGCTACTGGATGGAATGCCGCTGCTACTGGATGGGATGGCGCCGCTACTGGATGTGATGCCGCTGCTACTGGATGTGATGCCGCTGCTACTGGATGTGATGCCGCTGCTACTGGATGGGATGCCGCCGCTACTGGATGGGATGCCGCCGCTACTGGATTGGAGGCCGCCGGGCCTGTCGGGAAGGGAGTTGGTCCTGGGTTGCCACGCGGCGGGCGGTCGGTAGCCTGTGGCCGTGATGGATGCTTTCAAGATGCTCGGGATCGCTCCGAGGCTGGTGATTTCCGAGGAGGAACTGCGGGCCGCGTTTCGCGAGGCGGGGAAGACGGCTCATCCGGACGCGGGCGGGGGGGATGAGGATTTCTCGCGGCTTTGCCAGGCGATGGAGATTCTCACCAGTCCTTCGCGCCGGCTTCGTCATTGGCTGGAGCTGCGTGGCATGGAGGTGGACCCGCGCGGGGTGGTGGATGCGGCTTTGATGGATCTTTTCGGCAAGGTGGGGGAGGCTACCCAGAGGGCGGAGTCGCTCATCCGCAAGCGCGAGGAAACGAAGTCCGCGCTCGGCTTGGCGATGCTGGAACGGGAAACGCATCTGTGCCGGGAGGCGGTGGAGAAGGCGATCGGCCGGGTGGAGGCGGCGATTCTAACGGAGTTTGAAACCTTCGCCGGGATCGAGGACTCCGAATCATTGGACCTCAACGCGGTTTCCAAATGCGTCCGCAATCTGACTTTTCTGGAAAAGTGGAAAGCCGGGCTGCGGTCGGTGTTTTCGAGGCTGGTGTGAGCCTCTCCTGGCTCACCTGGGATTCTGCGGCTGCGGTTTGACCGGCACGGCTCTCGGCGGCGGCGCTCCCTGCGCGGCGGGCGTAGGTTTGCGGGAGAACTCGGCGGTGCTGCTTAGATACCAGATCAAGGCTCCGCCACCGACAACGGCGACGAAGACAAGCAGGACGATGAGCAGCCCGAGGCAGGATTTCATGAGGGGGTTCTAAAACGATTGGGGCAGGGGCATCCAGCGGGAAAAACAGCTCATTCTTTCCGCCGGATCCGCGCGGCGTAGGCTCCGTCCGTGCCATCGCGGAACGGATACACCTCGCGGCTCTCCTCCAGCACGAGCTCGGGATGATCTGCTAGAAATGCCTCGACCACTTCCTGGTTCTCCATGCGGTCGATGGAACACGTGGAGTAAACCAAGCGTCCGCCGGGTTTCAGGCAGGGCAGGGCGTTTTCAAGAATCTTGCGCTGGGTGAGGGTGATGCGCTCGATGTCCTGCGGCTGGAGTCTCCAGCGGACATCCACGCGGCGGCGGATCACGCCGGTGTTCGAGCAGGGAACATCTAGCAGGATGCCATCGAAGCGGCCGTGCCAGTCGGCGGGCGCGGGTTTTGTCCAATCGTGTGCGGAGATGTCGGCCTTGCCGGCGTGCAGGCGTTCGAGGTTCTCCTGCAAACGCGGCAGGCGTTTCTCGTTGGAGTCCGTGCAGACGAGGTTCTCGGCGGAACCCATGGACGCGGCGATGAGGAAGGCTTTTCCTCCCGGAGCGGCACAGGCGTCGAGGATGGACTCGCCGGGGCGCGGGTCTAACAAATCCACCGAATGCCGCGTGGCGGGATCCTGGATGTAGATCGCGCCGGACGCCAGCAGGGCCACGGGAATGGAACCTTCTAACCGATGGAAACCCGGAGCACCCTCAACGGGCGATCCCGGGAGTTCTTCGACGGGGGCGGCGAGCGGGTTCACGCGGAAGAACGTTTCCGCCGGTTGGTTGTTCCACTCCATCAGGGCGATGGCGTCCTTCTTGCCGAACTCTGCCTTCCATCGGTTGAACAACCAATCCGGATGGGAAAGCGCGACGGCGGGCGGCACTTTTTCGATTTCCTCCAGCAAGCGCTTCCGGGAGGTGATGGATTTCCTCAACACGGCGTTCACCAGACCGCGGATGTTCGCCTTGCCGGACTCGACGGTTTCATTGACGGCGGCGTGATCGGGAATGCCTAACAACAAGGTCTGGCAGAGCCCCACGCGCAGGACGTCGCGGGTTTCCGGATCGATCTTGCCGTGGCGCAGGATGCCGATCCAGTGGTCGATCAGGCGGCGGTTGCGCAGGATGCCGAAGAGGATGGCCTGGAGCAGCCCGCGGTCGGCGGGGGAGAGAAGCCGGCGCTGGGCGTGGCGCTCGATCAGGGTTTCGGCATAGTCGTGGCCCTTGGCCCAGGCGTGCAGGGCGGAGACGGCGGCTTGCCGGACGTGGAACTTTTTAGCGGACATGAGGTGTTTGGCG
>DAISZP010000100.1:0-12800 GCA_036824745.1 Luteolibacter sp. | reverse complement strand
CAAAGCCAGGAAAGACTGAACTGGGAGGTGGACAATCTTAGCAAATACCACATCAACATCGTCCAGTACTACGATTGGATGTGGACCCACGACCGCCTGATTCCTTACGAGAACGGGAGCCCGGTGGAGGAATATAACGATTTCTTCGGGGTTCGCAAAAAGCTGGGAAACATCCGGAGCAAGATCCAACGCGGCCATGATCGCGGGATTGATGCGATGGCCTACAGCCTTCTGTACGGCGACAGCGGCAGCACGTCGGGACCAGAGCACATCGAATGGGCGTCATTTACCGGGCCGGGCAAAACCCAGCCCGCGGATGTGCGCAATCACATCGGCAAGATCTGGGTGATGGATGTTTCGAACGAAGACTGGCAATCGCATATTTTCGGGCAATTCAAAAACGCCATGTCGGAACTCGGTTTCGACGGAATCCATTTGGACAACCTGGGCGGGGCGTGGAGCTATCGTTACAATTCCAGCCAAGGTATTCCGGAGGACATCGCGTTCCCTTCCTTCATCAACGACTGCAAGGGCGAACTGAAGGCATTTCGCCCTGGTGCGCGACTGGCGCACAACGATGTTGGAGGAGGCTACCTCGGTGCGGTGGCACCAGCGAACACCGATTTTTACTACGCTGAAATCTGGGGGCGGGACCACTATATCGATATCCGCAACTTGATCCTGGATGCGAAGGCCGCGGGTGGGCGGGACAAAGCGGTAGTCCTGGCCGCTTACATGAACTATTACGACTTCGGGGGCGCGAACCCGCCGCAGTGGATCAACGAAGCCTCCGTACGTCTGATGAACGCGTGCGTCGCTGCCAACGGGGCATTCCATCTGGAATTAGGCGATGGAGACCAGATGCTGACCAACGAGTTTTTCCCGGTCCGTCGCCCAATGCATGACACGCTCAAGCGGGCCATGCGGGATCACTACAGCTTCCTCACTCGTTACGAGAACTTCCTTTTTTACAACAATCAAGGCGGCCTCCGGGACGGGACGGACGGCTTGAACATTTCCAGCACTACGCATGCGCTGTCCAAAAACGGAAGCTCAGGGAAAATCTGGACGGTGGGCCGCATCTGGGACGGGGAGTACGACACCGTCAGCTTGATTAATTTGAATGGAGTCGACGATCAATGGCGAAATGTCAGCGCGGATCCCCAATTTCAAACGAACGTCCAACTGAAATACTACCTGGATGCGAAATGCCGGCGGATCCTTGTCGCCACTCCCGATGATGGACTAGGGAGGACACAGGATATTCCTTTCACCGAAGGCACGGATGGCGGTGGGTATTTCGTGAAGCTGACGGTGCCTTCCCTGAAATGGTGGGACCTGCTCATCTTCGATAAATCAACCCGTGTGAAGACGGACGCATGGTATGGCACACCGCCGTCGGCGATCCATGCGACCACAGTGAGCGAGGGGGAATTCATCTACCGGGGCGACAGCGACGATCTTCGCTCCTTCGACGGCGTAACACCTGACACCGACATCACCGAGGTGCGGGTTACAGCGGACGATACCAACGTCTATTTTCTCATTCGCATGCGTGACATCGCCAACGAGACTATCCCCGCAATCGGCATGGCCATTGATTTGGACCAGGATCCGGCTGATACCGGCCACTCCTGGATCGGTGACAGCTCGACGCCAACCGGTTCCATTTTGCTCGAAAATCGTGTCCAGTATGCCGAGCGCGAGGTGATGATCTATCATGCGGATGGCAAGCCCCGGCTTATGTTGTGGAATGGCGGCGCGTGGTACGACCCTCCCAGCGGACAGGCCGCGGTGAGGATTTCCGCACAGGATGACTGCGTTGAGGCACGGATCCCCAAGGCGGATTTGGGAATCTCCAGTCCGCAGCGTGTGAATCTGACCCTTGCGTCGTTCCGTAGCAGCGGAAATCACGCGGGGGCGGATGCGACCTACGATTGCCCGCACAACAACAACGACGCAATCGATGTCATGGGTGGAAACGCAGGTGTTCGTGACAGTTCCTGGAACCGGGATCTGTCAGATAACAAAATCGGCCGCTACGCCTCGTTCGTCGTGGAGCAAAGCGGTATTCGCCGCGAAGAGGAATGGATCCGGCCGGGAGGCTGGAAAGGAAGCCCGCCCGGCGATGTCCATGCGATGTCCTTCAGCGAAGGAGAGTTCATCTACCGGGGAGCGGAGGGAGACCGCCGTAATTTCGGAGGGGCCACCGACGACAGCGACATTTCCGAGGTTAGGGTCACTGCGGACGCGGGGTTTCTCTATTTCCTCGTTCGCATGCGCGACATCACGGACGAGACAGTCCCAGCAATAGGGATGGCGATCGATACCGACCAGAATCCGGCCGATACCGGTTATACGTGGATCGGTGACGGCTCCACGCCAACTGGCTCGATTTTTCTGGAGAATCCCACCCAATACGCCGAGCGACAGGTAATGATCTATTACGCCGAAGGAGGGCCGCGGCTCAAGTTGTGGAACGGTGGCGCCTGGTACGATTCGGCCGGCGGGCAGGCGAAGGTTCGGATCAGCGCACTCGATGACTGCATTGAGGCGCGGATCCCGAAGGCGGATCTCGGTATCGTCTCCCCACAGCGGATGAAGCTGACTCTTGCCTCGTTTCGAAGCAGCGGAAACCACGCCGGGTATAATTCCACTTACGACACGCCCCATGGCAACAACGACGCCATCGATGTAATGGGAGGGCAGGTGGGCGTGCAGGCTGGCTCATGGGAACGCGATCTCAGTGACAATGCCATCGGGAGCCACGCCACATTCCTGGTGGACGTTGCGCGGGTGAGGCCAGTGCTCGCCTTCGCCGGCCACGCCAAGCACTTGCCTGTTGTTCCCCGGGCCCTGGCTCCATTGACCTTGCAGGTGGAAACCTACCCTCGCGCGGCTGCTGGAAGTGCCGTGGCGTTATGGCGGGTTGACGGAGGAGGCTGGCAGGAGAGGTCGCTTGACCATGCCGGTGAAACTTCCACGAACGGGGTCAACGATCTCTGGAACGGCGGGATCGGATCTTTCCAACCGGGGTCGGTGGTCGAATATTATTTCCGGGCATCAATGCCGGACGGCACTTTGTTGATAGCGAACAACAACGGCTCTAACTATTCCGCCGTGGTTCCGAACGACAGCGACGGGGATGGTCTCGACGACGCCTGGGAACTCGCATCCGGGCTGTCGATGGACAGCGGAACAGGCGATAACGGTGCGAGCGGCGATCCAGACCGCGATGGTATCGTCAATCTCGTGGAAATGGTGCTGGGCGGTGATCCCAGAGTCTCCAATTCCGCAATTTTGCCCAAGGGAGTCATGGAGGATGGGAAATTCTGGCTTTCATTTTCCCGGAAGAGTGCCGCTCACGCCACTCTGACCGTGGAGGCCAGCAGTCGGCCGGACGGACCTTGGGAGGCCGTGGCAAGAGCCAGCGGTTCGGCTGGAATGGAAGCGTTGCGAACGGGAATAGGGGTGATCCAGGCCGGTACCGGAGACACCCAGCAGATCAGGGTGGGAGAGCCTTTTGATCCGGCGGGAGCCACCAGGAGATTCCTTCGCCTTAAGGTGGAACCCTGAGCCAACAAGGCCGCCCTTGCGGAAAAGAGAACTTCCGCAGCCACGCATGTCCATGTAAACCGTTTCCCGGATTGAGCCATATGCCCTTGATGACCGAGGAAAGTTCCGACCGCGAATTCATAGGACTGCTCACGCAGCACCAGATGGCCGTGCTTGCCTACATCCGCTCTCTGATGCCCGGCTACCCCGGGGCTCAAGATGTCCTGCAGCAAACAAACCTCAAGCTGTGGGAAAGAAAATCAGGATTCGAAGTCGGAACGAATTTCAAGGCATGGGCCTTCGCCGTCGCGCGTTATGAGGTGCTGAACCAGCGCAAAAAGATTAGCAAGGACGGTTGGATGGTTCTCGGAGAACATGTGGCGGAATTGATCGCAGAGGACCTTGGGGAGGAGACAGGAAGCCATGACGAAATGATGCAGGCTTTGGAATGCTGCTTGGAAAAGCTCCCCGCCCATGATCGCGAACTGGTCCAGATGCGCTACGCCAGCGATCAGGGGCTCGATGAATACGCGCGGATGCTCAAGCGAAGCGCGGGAACCCTCAAGACAAGACTGTTTAGAATTCGCGCCGCCTTGCGCCGGTGCATCGAGGACGGTATTGGTGGGGAAGGAGTGTCGGCATGAGCCTGCGCGAGGACGAAGCCCTGATCCAGAGGATGCTCGATGGGGATTTGGGCGAAGGCGGAATCTCCCGGGTTGAACAGCGGCTCATCGCCGATGCCGCTTTCAGGAAGCTCTACGTGAGCTATGCCAAATCACATCACCTCTTGTCGGAGAGATTCGAGACCGGTGGAGGGGTCGTGCTGCGTATGCCGCAAAGCCCGACGTTGCGCGGGCGGAGAAAAGTCCAGTGGCTGGCGGGAATGGGAATTGCTGCGGCCGTTATGATGGCGATGCTGTTTTTTTTCACCAGGCCACGGCCCCACGCGACCTTCGTATTCGGACCTGAGTCGAAAGGCCGCCTGGAGCATCAAGGCGGTCTGGAAGGGACCGGGGTCCTTTGGATCGGTTCGAAGCTCGAGCTTGAACGCGGATCCGTCTCAATCGTCATGCCAAGCGGGGTGAAGGGGTACATCGAAGGTCCGGGCAGAATGGAATTGGAGGCGGTCAACTGCCTTCGATTGAGTTCCGGCAGGGCGTGGTTCGATGTTCCGGTCGGTGCCGAAGGTTTTGTGTGCGCCACCAATTCCCTATTGGTCGAGGATCTGGGAACGGAGTTCGGGGTGATGGCGGAGCCCGGAAAACCGGAAGAGGTTCACGTCATCAAGGGAAAGGTGAAATTGCACGCGATCGAACGCCCTCAGGACACACGCCAGCTGACGACTGGCGAAGGAACGTCGTGGAACAACAAGGAACTAACTCCCGCTAACAAACCCACCGCATTTTCGACGGCGTTCCCGGAAAAAGTAACCGTATTTTCGGATAATTTCGATGATCCCGACGGGACTCTCCTGGATGGCAAGATGCCCGACCTCGGTGCCGGCCCTTGGCGATCGACCAGCGGAGGAATGGTGGTGAAGGGCGGAATGATCGACACGCGGGGAGAGCTGAGGAATGCCGCCTTCGCGCCGCTGGCACTGCCAAGGCTGGACGATTCGACCCATGTCTTTCTCATGACGGTCGAAGCGGAAGGACCGGGTGACGAGGGGTGGGCAGGCGTTAGTTTGTATACCGGAGATGAGGAGCGCATCTTCGTCGGTGATCCCAACGGTCCGAACGGTGACTGGGCACTGCATCCCGCGGGCTCGCAGGCCATCAATGCCTGCCCTCTACTCGCCGGGAAAAGCACCGTGACGCTGCGTTATGACTATCGGACCGGCCTTGCCGAATTGTTCGAAGGAAGTGAAACCACAGGTCCGCCGCTGGCCTCCCAATGGATTGCGCCCGGACTTTCGTTCGACCGCCTCCGCATCGCGAATGGCAGCCAGCTCGACGCCGTCCTCGACGCAAGATCCAAGGAGGAACCCGCAGGTCACCTTGATGAATCGCGGGTTCGCAGCAACATCGCTATCCGGAGCATCAGGGCAACCGTTCTGTCCGCCGCGAATGTAACCAGGACGGCGAATTGACAATCGCAAGTCTGCTTCCCGATCCCCAGTGACCCCTCTTGCCGACTGCCGGGCGGCGGCGGTTTGTTCGGGATGGGAAATGTCCAATCCGTTATCGGTTTCCGGAAAATAGGAACTGGAAGCTTTTCAGGCTCCCGAATCAGATGCTTCGAAATGATGGTTCTCCAGAGCTGGGCAAGTGCCACCATTCGAATCCACCTGGATCAGAAAAAATCGAATTATCTGCCGATCATTTGTCAACCAGGCGGATGGACGACGGCATATGATATCGTCCATGCGATTTTGGGCGGTGCTTAGGAAGCCCCCAAATCCGAACCCATCAAATTCGATTGATTGCGGAGGCGTTGTCTTCACGTGGCCACCTCCCAAGCCGATCTTCCCTATCCGCATCTATGATGACCCGACTGCTACTGTTCTTTTTATTTGTGGGATCCGCCGTTGCGGCGCCCGTTGAGATCCGAAACCGATATCAGAAGGGGGGAGATCGCTGGCTTGGTTCCGGCGGCGATCCGTTAGCCACGACCTCGGACATCACAGGCGCATCATGGACCGTGGACCGCGGTGAGGATGGCGCACGCCTTCGCCACGAGGCAACCGGCCGCTGGCTCACGGTTGAGGGTGGTCATCCGGCGGTCACGGACTCCCGCGATCAGGCGACTTCTTGGACCATCCAACCAGCGGGCGACGAGTGGTTCCGTCTCAGATCGGGAAGCCAGGGAGTGTTGAATGTCGAGAGCGGCACAGGCGTTGTCGAATGCGCAAGTGAGGCGCACGACGATTGGTGGAGCGCGATGTGGCGGATGGTGACCATTACCGGCCGCCAGGAGGTTGCTTCGCCGGGAAATACCTCGACCATCATGTTCCAACTCGCCGATGGCCGGCCCGAATTTTCGATTCGATACGGTGATGAGCAGATTGTTTCACCGTCGCCAATGGGTTTCAACTTGGAGAATGCTCCCCCCCTTACAGGGCCTTTCCGCGTAAAAGACTCTTCGCGCCGGGTGATCGATGAGACCTGGAAGACCGTATTCGAGCAATTCCCCGAGTATCGTAATCATGCCAACGAACTAACGGTGGATCTGGAGGAAACTGGTGAACATCCGCGTCAGCTCCGAATCGTGTTCCGCGCCTACGATGATGGTGTCGCTTTCCGTTACGAGTTTCCGGAACAGCGGGATCTTACTGACTTCCGGATCACCGATGAGGTTACCTGTTTTCATTTCACTTCGAACGCCACAACGTGGTGGGTTGAGGATGCGGAGGACTCTTATGAGCGGGATTGGAACGAAACCTCGCTTTCACAGGCCGGAGAGGAGGGCTTGCACACTCCCGTCACACTTCGGACACAGAAAGGATGCTACGCCAGTCTTCATGAGGCCGCGCTTCTGGACTGGTCCTCCATGAGGCTGAAGAGACCGGCAGGCCCCTCGGATCTTGCGTTGAAAGTGGAACTGGTGCCGTGGATCGGTTCGCCGGTGAAGGTGATCGCGAAGGCTCCATGCCGCAGCCCTTGGCGGACACTCCAACTCGCCAATCGTCCGGGAGGCTTGGTTGAATCCGGTTTGATTCTCAATCTTAACGAGCCGTGCGCGATCGCTGATACCTCGTGGATCAAGCCAACGAAGTTCATGGGCATTTGGTGGGGAATGATCACCGATGTATGGACCTGGGACCGCAGCGATCCAAACAAGCATGGAGCCACCACCGAGCGTGCGAAGCGCTACATCGACGCCTGCGCGCGCCAGGGAATAGGCTCGGTGCTTGTCGAGGGATGGTGTGAAGGCTGGGAAGGCGGAATTCCAGGCTGGAGGAAGCAGAATTTCACCAAGCCTTACCCGGATTTCGATATTCGGGAAATCTGCCGCTACGGAAAAGCAGGAATCTTGCGAAAAATTCTGGTATAACCGAGATAAACATATGAGAATGTAAACCTATGACTATTGATGCGAAGGATATTGCGTATGGAAGACTGGTGAAGGCGTCGCGGGTGGCCGAAGAATTCGGTGTGACCGCTAGGACCGTCAGGAACTGGTATGATGCCGGACACATCCCCGCGGCGTTCAAAGCCGGGAGGACCATCGGTTTCGATTTGGAGGCGGTAAGGGCCGCTATTTGCGGTCCCATCTTCAAACAGGAGTCGGCCAAGGCAGAGGCAGATCAGGCTGTCCTGCGCGGCTCTGGCGACTCCATTGGCACCTGAAAACGAAACCGCCGACCTGGCTGTAATCCCGGGTCGGCGGCGTCCATTGGCAAATCGGTTAAAAATGCGTGGTTATTATATCCGGGTGGCAGAAATGCGGAAGGAAAATTGCTGCGTTTGTCTTGTCTACATATAATGAACATTTCCACCACCTCCGCCTCCCGGATCGTCACTCAGGACCTTTCCCAGACCCAGCCCATCCGCGATTCCCATCGTTCCCGGCATAAGCTGGAACTGACGCTTGAGCGTCTCTTCATGCTCCATGCGACAGGGAACGTCGTGCTCATCACGTCCACGTTCCGTCTGGGAGTCAGCCGCCGTGAAGCAATGCTTCGTTTTGAGAAACTCCTGCGGAAACTCAGGAAGGAGGGTTCCGAACACGTCTGGGTTTACGAAAGAGGTCATGCCGGGCATGTTCACTTTCACCTTCTCCTGGTGGTTCCCTTCGACGTCCGTGAGGGCGTGGACCTTGAAACCTACTCCCTCCTTGCCAATGACGCCATGTCCGCCAAGCGGAAGCTTGTGAACAAGCCCACGAGGGAACTCTGGATCAAGGTGAATTCCTGGTGCAGGCAGTTCGGTATCGGAAGAACCGAAGTGGCTCCCATCTACCGGAATTCCCAGGCCATCTCCAGATACCTCCTCAAGTCCGTGAAACACAACTGGTGCAACCGGAAGGTTGCCGGGGAATCCAAGGATGACGTGGACAAGGGAAGCAGGTGGTGGAGTTGCTCCCGTGGAGTGGAAGGTGTCCATGGTCGCTTCAGCTTTGTCCAGTGCAGGTTCCGTGAGGCAGCCGAGCTGTATGCGGAACACCACGGGCTGAAAGATCTGGATGAGCTGAAGGAGAAACTGGGACCACGCTGGGCCTTTCACATCCTCCAATACGGAGAAACCATCTGCCCCAGCATCCACAGGAAATGGGGTGTTCCTCTCTCCGTCTACCTTGGGGGAGGAGCGACCACAGGAGCGACGACCGCCGCAGACGCGCCAGAAGCCGTCCTGAGCGATCCTGGGCCTGCTGCCGGGTCCATGAGTCCGGAGAAAGGTCATCACGCTGCAAGCGTGATACGGAGCGTGGATAGGCGCTCTGGTCCCGGCAGACGAGATCCTGAGCAGGAGACGAGGGCAGAGCCCGAGTTGATGCGAGGGGCGAGGAGCCCGCAGGGCACGCGTCAGCGTGGGCGGGAACATGAGAGCGCTCCCAAGCGACGATCACTGCCATTCCGGAATCGTATGGGGTTCGGGTAGGGACTGGGTGAGTGCCTGATGCCCCTTGGTATGCCCGTAAATGGCCCTGCCATGGTTCCCTCAATCTACGTCTGAACCTCCTTTGGTGGCCTCCATGTGGCTGGCCACGTGGTCCCGAAGTTCTTCAAATGTTTGGAAGTGGTCGGCGAGTGTAATGCCTCCATGGTTGGCGATCAGTTTGAATGTCCCGGCGTTCCATAGGACCCTTTTGATGGACCTGAGGTCGTCGATCTCCCCGCTGAACCCACTGCGCTCCATGTGGGCCCTGAGCCGATCAAAATACTCCGGCCAGCTTGCCGCTGGTTCTTCGCGGAGTGATCCGAACATGTAGGCCAGTGACGCCTGTATACTCTCCCAATCAGGTAGTGCCGTGTCCGGCCTTCGAGTTGGTTGAGGTAACACATACCCGCCGTCATTCCTCTCGACCAGCAATTCGACGGTTCTGCGCTCCCCTTCGCCGTGGATGCGGACTATGTCAGGAAACCAAGTTAAGAAGGTGAGGAAGTTGCGTGCCCCCAACGTCTTCTCATCGAATTCCGCTTCCAAGCGCTTGATAGCCGGCTTGAGTGCGCTGAGCAAAATTGCGTGCTGCCGGGAACCCATGCAGAAGGTCATGGCCGCAACAATCAGTTTGCGGCATGCCTGCCGCCTTTCGTCGGACATTTGACACTTGGAAAAATCCACTGTCACTCCTTCCCGGAGCTGAATGGTGTGGTCGGATAAACCCGCTGACTCGATAATAATGTCCACACAGGCGCTGAGGAACGAGGAGAAGTCGGCAAATTCTCCATCGGTCCCGTTACGCTTGATGCCGCGTTCGTCAAATGTGGGCTCCAACCGGAGCATCATGGGCTTCACCCGTGCCTTTAGAACCGCCGGTTCCCCGGTCTGTGCCACCAGTCGATTGATCGCTGCAACCAGCAGTTGTCTGGCTCCATCGAAGTCCATGGTCCCGGACTCGTGGATGGTGACGGGGGCTGCAACCTCTGATTGAACAAGAGTATCGTAGAACTTGAACTCGTCACAGACCCGCTGGAAGTAGCGGTTGGTAAAATCCCGGACACCGACGCCGATCACCCGTTTGCCATATTGCCGAACCTTCTGGGCTGCCCCGATATAATCGCTGTCGCCGCTCACGATGACGCATACGTCCAATTCCAGACGAAGGAAATCCTCGACCATGTCCACGCACATCTGGATGTCCGCCCCGTTCTTTCCGTGCTGGCCGCGGGGGAAGAGTTGAACCAATGACACCCCGTGTCCGGACAGCGCGTCTGCATAGCAGTAGTAGAACGACCAGTTGCAGTATGCCCTGTTGATGCAGACGCTTCCAAGCGACCGGGCGTAGTCCATGATCGTTCCGACCTCGACCAGTTCATCCTGGGTGCGGTATCGTGATTCCCGGTATCGTCCGATCTCCTGTTCGAAGAGAGAGGCGTGGATGTTCTCGAAGTCCCAGTAGATGGCGACCTTGGGCGTGGCTGTTGCCGAATCGGACGGGTTCATTTGAGGTTGATGGGCTGGATTCAGTGAGAGAGGGCGAGTCCTAGGCGGATTCCCATCGGGTGCCGCCCGGAGTGATGCTTATCAAGAACTGGTGCTCCGTTTCCTCTTGATCGTAGGATTCGCCATCCTCGTCTTGATAGGGGCCGTCTTCGTCGGCGATGCAGTCTCCTCGCATCTCATAAAAGACGGCGGCGGTCACCAAATCATCCTCGACTTGAACGTCGCTCACGGCAAAACCGATGGCTTCCCCGCGTAATTCATTCACCTTGGACTCGTGACGTTCAATCGCATCCTCGACGATTTGGTCCCATTGATCTAGAGGGGAGTTGTCCAACTTGCTCCTGAGTTCGCGGTATTCGATCATGGCATTGAGGCGGGTGGGCATCGAAGTGGACTTGCTGATGCTGACAGCGACCTAACAAACTCCCCTTCAGCCGCCAAGTAATTTTGCGTGGTGTGGGGCAAGTTGGAGCATGTCGCCACGACGTTGGGCTTCTTGCGCGTCCCTCAGCCCAATTCCACCACCATGGCCGAATGGTCGGTGATTCCGGTCTCCCGTGGCACATGATCGTAGGTTATGGCCTGGATGGAGGCATCGGCCGATGTGGTGGCGAAGACGTGATCGATCCTGAACCCATTGCCGTAACTGCTGAACCACGAGTGCTCCCGGACATCAGGGTTTCTCGATCTCCAGGAATCCACCAACCCCGAGGTGGACAGGGCCATGAACTCCCCGGTACAATGGAACGTGGCTCCAGCCTCATCCATGTGGTGCAGGCCGGTATTGAAGTCTCCGATGATGATCTGCCTGTCTTCCATCAGTTCGTGTTCCCGGGAGGCCAGGAAACGAAGCAGGCCCGCCTTGGCCCGGTTCTGGGAGAAATACACGCCATGGATGGCCAGATCGTCGAACAGGGCGGTTAGGAGCCGGTGACGGTCCACGGTTTCGAGCTTCGGATAAGTCCGTGGGGCGAATGGCAGCCGTGAAATGATGCAGACGCTGTTCTCGGCAGAATCAACCGATGCCCCGGCGAAGTGAACCAGACCTGCCTCAGCCAATCCTGTGCGTAGGGCAGGAGCATTGGAGTTCTCCCTGAACTCGGTGAGAACCAAGGCATCCGCATCGAGGGACCGAAGGTAGTCCAGAATCCCGGGGATGCGCCTGCCCCCTCCGTGGCGGATGTTCAACGTGACGATTTTCATGGAACGGAGGGTGTATCGTTCCTCGACGCATGGCAATGGGCTTGCCGGTTTTGTTCCTCGCTGATAGGGGTTGTTTCGAGGTGCCGATGGATTCGATCTGATAACGCCATGCACAACGTGAAACACTACCTATTTCTGGACGGCGAGCAACGCGGTCCCTATACCTTTTCGCAACTGCAAGGCATGTGGCGCAATGGTGCGGTGACCAGCGAAACAATGCACTTTATGGATGGCTATGCTGACTGGATGCCGCTGGAGGTGATCGTGCAGGATCTGGAGCCACCGCTGCCGCCGCCAATGCGCGACTACCATACCGCCCCGTCTCCTCGGCCGATGGTGGTGGCTAACCGCCAGCAGAATGGCCGGTCTGATGCTGCTCCCTTATCTGGTGTGGGTTTCCTTCGCCGCGTTCCTGAACTTCACCCTCTGGCGGATGAACGCGTGAATGTGATTTCTAATCCCAAAATTGTTGCGACAGATTTGGGAGAGCTTGTGGATGAGCTTCAGTGCTGAGGAGCGGATTCCTCCTGACACCCAATTCCACGAATCATGGCGGCCTTGGTAAGTGGGTGGCCCGGCTCGGCTGATGGGTAGTAGATGTGTGGGAATTTTCCCGTACGGGGAATCGGTCTTCATCCGCCACCTCATCCACAAGACGCCGACTTTGGAGAAACTGGCAAAGGGTAGGGGACTGGTGGCTACTCTGGCTGAGAAGGGCGGGCAGGTGCTTGGGCTGTTCCCCTTCTGGAATGCATCGCTCTTGCTGCAACCGGGACTGTATTCAGCCGTGTTGCCGAGCAACGGCGCTGATTTGGTCCACCGGCTGTGGCTGTGTGGGGTGGAGCCGACTGTGAGGTTTTGGAACTCTGGTAAGATGGAGTAGAGTTTCCCGGATTGCTTTGCAGCTGTAATCCCTATTGCGGACAATCCTCCCGCCGCTAAAGCCAATGCACTGGGAGAAATCGACGGATGGATCCGCATGAGACTGCGGTCCAT
>DAISZP010000099.1:0-12805 GCA_036824745.1 Luteolibacter sp. | reverse complement strand
TCCGGTAGGCACCCGCTGCAAACACGCGGCGGCGCTGATGATGCACTTGTCGTCCCTCGCCCGCCGGCATGGAGGGGCCGCGGATGTTTCATCGGTCACAAAAATTCCGCGCCAGGTATCGGACTGGCTGCGCTCGCTTGAGACGGTGCCCAAGCCGTCTGAACTTCCGGAAAAGAAACCGAAGTTTCCCTCCCAGGACAAGTTTCTCGCCTACTGCCTGGAACCCAGCCGCCGCAATGGCAGGCTTCGATTCACCCTTCATCCCGCGACGAAGACAAAGAACGGCACCATACGGATCGAATCCGCGGAGGCGCGCGCGGATCTATCCAATCCCCCGAAATACATGGTGGACGAGGACCTCCGGGTCTGCATCGCCTTCCGGCGGCATCCCGGAACCTATGACGGATGGTCCTCCAACGTCTATCCGGAAGGTCGGCAGGGCGCGTCGTTGATCGGGATGGCGCTGGAAACCGGACGGTTCTACCTGATCACGGAGTCGGATCTCTATCAGCCCACAGAGCGGAATTTCCTCATCCACCGCGGGGAACCTGTGGCCGTTAATCTCGGCTGGAGAGCCCTGCCATCGGGCAACTCGCTTCCGGTCATCGAAGGACTGCCCGAGGGATTCCACATCCTGCATGTGGAGCCGCCGGTATATCTCAATCCACTGACGGGCGCTCTCGGCGATCTGGTTTCCGATCAACCGCTTCATCTGCTGAAATCATGGCAGAACGGCCCGGAGCTTCCCGCCGGAATCGTCGAGCAGGTGTCCTCACGGATTGCCGCGATCCCCGGTTCCAACATCCCCGCTCCGGTTCCGATCCCCACCGAAACCCGCGGCGAATTCCCGCCGGTTCCGCATTTCACCGTATCCCGTCTATCAGCCAGCCTCGCCGGCAGACCGCAGGAGTTTGTCGTCGGCCGGCTCGCGTTTCAATATGGCGACAGTCCGATACTGCCCCATGCGCCGCAGGAAAAGCCGCCGCCGGAGCACATTGAGCTGAAAAACGGAACCCGTGTCATTTGGAAGCGTGACGTGTCCCAGGAAGCCTCGCTCGCCAAAGAACTCAAATCCGCCGGGCTGATCCCGTTCGCGAGCATCATCTCCGAGCATCTCCTCCATCATTCGCTGCGTCCCACCTTTGTTCCCGAGGATCCGCAACCCACACCCGCACTCGCCTGGCTGCGCTGCCTTGGCTCCCCGGAAATGGACACGCTGCGCAAGGACGGATGGATCATCTCCGTCGAACCGAAGGCCGGCCTAACAGCCCATGATGTCGGCGAGTTCCTCCCCGCCATCGAAGCGGAGACCGATCATGGCATCGACTGGTTCCGCTTCGATGTCTCCTTCGAAATCGATGGCGTGAAGCGATCGCTCATCCCGCTCATCGCGCAGGCCATCGAAAAGGACTTTCCGCCCTCCACTACGCCCGATCTACCCGAATGGATCACCATTCCTTGTGAGAATCCGGAGGACGGCTTCATCCGCCTGCCCACGCGGAGGTTTCTCGAGATTGTTGATCAGGTGCGCCATCTCTTCCACGGTCGCGAACCGGGCGAGGGCGGATTCGTCCTAGACCGACTGGCCGCCGCAGGCATCGCGGACAACTTCGGACTGCGCAGTTCCAACACGCTCCGTTCCCTCGCCGAACTCGGACGCTCGCTCAAGGACATCCGCGAACTGCCGCAGGAGAAGGTTCCCTCCTCAGTCAAAGCCACGCTGCGTCCCTATCAACATGAAGGCTTCCGCTGGCTGCGTTTTCTATCAAAACACCAGCTCAACGGCATCCTCGCCGATGACATGGGCCTTGGCAAGACCCTGCAAACGCTCACCCATCTCGCCGCCGAGCACGCCGCGAAACCCGGCAAACCCTCGCTCGTCGTTGCCCCCACCTCCGTCGTCCCGAACTGGGCCGCCGAAGCGGAGAAATTCACACCGGGTCTCAAGGTGTTGGTTCATCACGGCAATGAGCGGACCACAGCAAGAGCCGATCTGCAATCGGCGGATCTCGTGGTGACCTCCTACCCGCTGCTCCATCGCGACATCGGCGTGCTGGCGGAAACCGAGTGGCATTGCGTCATCCTCGACGAAGCCCAACACATCAAGAACCCGAAATCCATCACCGCCCAGGCCGCCTGCGCTCTAACATCCTCACACCGCCTCTGCCTCTCCGGCACGCCCATGGAAAACCACCTCGGCGAACTCTGGAGCCTCATGCGCTTCCTCATGCCCGGCTACCTGCCGGATGAGAAAACCTTCAACTCGGTGCTGCGCAAACCCATCGAACGCGACCGCTCCACGGATGCTCAGAACGCGCTCAACCGCCGCGTTTCCCCGCTCATCCTGCGCCGCACCAAGGACCAGGTGGCCACCGACCTGCCGCCGAAAACCGAAATCATCCACCACATCGACCTCACCAAAAAACAGATCGATCTCTATGAATCCGTCCGCGCCACCATGGACAAGCGCGTGCGCGACGCCATCGCCGCCAAGGGCCTCGCCAAGTCGCACATCATCGTGCTCGACGCCCTGCTCAAGCTCCGCCAGATCTGCTGCCATCCCACGCTGCTCAACACCCCCGCCGCCCAGAAAGTCACCGAATCCGCCAAACTCCATTACCTAACCGACGAACTGCTTCCCCAGCTCCTCGAAGAAGGCCGCCGCATCCTGCTTTTCTCCCAGTTCACCTCCATGCTCGCGTTGATCGAGGCGCACTTGGAGAAACACCACATCCCGTTCCTCAAGCTCACCGGCCAGACCAAAGACCGCGCCACCCTCGTCAAACAATTCCAATCCGGCGAGGTCCCCGTCTTCCTCATCTCCCTCAAGGCAGGCGGCACCGGACTCAACCTCACCGCCGCCGACACCGTGATCCACTACGATCCCTGGTGGAACCCCGCCGCCGAGAACCAGGCCACCGACCGCGCCCACCGCATCGGCCAGAACAAGCCCGTCTTCGTGCACAAGCTCGTCTGCCGCGGCAGCATCGAGGACCGCATCCTCGAGCTTCAGAAACACAAGTCCGCCCTCGTCAAAGCCCTGCTCTCCGAGGAAACCACCAGCCTGCGAATCGATTCCGAAACACTCTCGCATCTGCTGGAACCGATCCTCTGAATAACCCGAACTCTCCCCATGACCCGCGAGGAACTCATCGAAAAGATCCTGAAAGTGGAGGCCCTCTTCGCGGGGACCAGTTCCGCCGGGGAAAAACAGGCGGCCGGCAACGCGCTCGAACGTCTCAAGGCCCAGCTCGCCGCCGCCCCGGAACCGCCCACCGAGTTCAAGATCTCCATCGAGGATCCCTGGAAGCGCCAGCTCTTCCTCGCGCTCTGCCGCCGGAATCAGATCCATCCCTACCGCCTGCCGCGCCAGCGCCGCGGCACCGTGATGATCCGCACCACCCGCCCGATGCTCGATCAGGTCCTCTGGCCGCAGTTTCTCGAACTTTCCAAACTCCTCCACAACTACCTCGACGAAGCCACCCGGGACATCATCGCCCGCGGCGTCCACGGTGATCTATCAGAAGCGGAGGAGCGCGCCAATCTATCCGATGGCTGAACCGCAGCCGCGCGGGATGCGGAAAATCTGCCAGGCAGCGGCAACTTCAGGAGGAAAGATGAGCAACGAGGTGGCCGGAACGCCGCTGGGATCGGTCGCGACCTCGCGGAGGGCCAGCGGCCGCACCGGGGTGCCGGGCGTTTTCACTCCATTGGCATGAGGGAAACAAGTGGGCAGGATGGCGATCAACAGGCATGGAATGTGCGCGGTCATCTTGCTTCGTCATGGGGCGGATCACTCCACTTTGAGAAAGTGATTCTCCGGCACGGCGTGACGTCATTTCGGGACGTCTCCGCCGTCGCCTTTGGAGAAGCGTTTGATCAATTCGGCGTGCGAGTGGACTCCGTAGTGGCGGTAGATTTCCTTCACGTAGCCGTGGACCGTGTTTTCGCTGAGTGCGAGGTGATGGGCCACCTGCTTGCGGCTCCAGCCCTCGATCATCAGGTTCAGCACGGTGCGGAGGCGCGGATAGAGAGTTGCAGCGCTGCTCCCACGTTCATCCGGCCAGCCGTCCAAGTGCAGCCAGGGCACCTCGCTGAGCACGATGTGGGCGATCCGGGATTCATTCTCGTTGAAGATCGGCCGACCCGCGTTGCGGTAAATGCCGATGCTGCTGAAGCCGCCGCCGGGGAGGGGTTTGCAGGAGAGGATCACGCCATCGATATTGGCCCGAAGCCAGGCCTGTTCGGCTTGGGAACCGGAGAAGGATCCGTCCCGGTTGATCTGCTGGCGGAGACGGGTGAGATGGCTTCCGGTGAGGGCGAGTTCCTCGGAGAAGGGCCGTGCGAACTCGGCCATCTCCGGGTGATTGACCGCCTCCATGAGCCGTGCGAAGCGGGTGTCATCGATGTTTCCCCGGTCGAAAGCCACATAGAACGGCACGTTTTCTGGATCGTGCTGGCCTACGCCCCAGATCCACGCATCCGCACCGATCAGTTCGCACAAGCCGCCCATGAGCATCGCCTTCTTCTCGTGGTGCCCGCCGGGTGCGGCGATCACCTCACCGAGCAGGCGGACGACCCGTCGCACGGTGGATGCTGGCAGTTGGAAATCGTCGGAATCGGATGTCATTCTGATCTCGATGCTATCGACGAGGCCCGCGTTGTTTCAAGCATCCAACGCTCGCGATCACCCGGTTCTCAGGGGCTGGCGGTGACGCCGAGCCTGCCGAAGTAGGTCGGGGTGGTGGAGGGGAATGCGACGCGCTGGAGGATCGTGTTTCCTTCGCGGCCCAGCGCGGTAGGAGTGAGGGATTGGGTGTGCCAGTTCACAAAGCGCACGGAGCCTTGGAAAACCGGCTGGAAGGAACCGGTGGCGGCGTGATCCGCAAGCGGGTAGTCCATTTCCAGGGTGTTTCCATTCCGTCTGCAACGCAGGGGTGATGGGGACGGGCGCGCAGGATCGGAGCCGGTGTAGTATTCGATCAGGTTCTGAAGTCCGTCCTGGTCCGGATCGTCGAGCTGTCCGTCCGCGCCCGCATCTAACAGATGGAGGGCCGCCCATTGGTTGAAGTTGAGGACGCGGAACTCGACCGCACCCTTGTCGCTGGCACCCGCGGCGGGTGAGGGCCGGGTCTGCCCGCGTTGATCGACGCTGAGCGGGATGCCATTGCCGCCATTGATCGCTAGACTGCCTGCAAAGGGAGCCCGGGTCGGGGTGAATCCGCCGTTGAACTGAAGCGGACCGACATCCGCGGGAAGAGGTGCCGCTTGAGATCCAATGACATCATTGGTGCTGTTGAACTGAGCTGCGTAATTCGAACCGATGCCGATCAGGTTGCCGCCCATACTGTAGAAAACGCCGAAAGATCCCGCGAGATCCTCGTTTTCATGATTCGGAAAGCCTGTCATCTCGTTCTCCGCGACGAGTGTGTTTTCCAGTTCGAATGATCTCTCCGTATTGATTCCACTTCCCTTGTTCAAACCGCCGCCGCCGATGTTCGCGTTCGGATTGCCGAGACGGTTGGCGATGTTTCCTGTGATCGTGCAGTGACGTAAGGTGGCGAGGGAAAAGTCGCCATGGATCGCACCGCCGCCATTGGTGGTTTCGTTCTTCGAAAACGTACAGTTCTCGAGCAAGCTGGTGATTTTGGTTGATGAGCCACCGGACAATCGAATGGCACCGCCGCCGCCGGCACCGGCAATGTTCTCCGAGAAGGTGCAGGCGCGGAATTCAGAAGATCCAAACATCCGCACGGCTCCTCCGCCGAAAGTTCCTGCCGAACTGTTTCCGTGGAACCATGAGTTGGCGGCAACCAGACTCGTCGCTTGGATGGCACCGCCGGTGTTGGAAGCGGAGTTCCTGAGGAAGGTGCAGCGATTGATATCGAGATTGGCGAAGGAATTTGCGAAAACCGCGCCTCCCGAGCCGGCGGTGGCGAGATTGGAGTCGAATATGCAGCGGTTCAGGGTAAGGATGCCGTCGTCCATGAACACCGCACCTCCGGAGCCTGCGTGCGTGTTTCCGAAGAAGACGCAGGCTTCGATCAGGAGGTTTCCCGTGTTTCCCGTGGCAGTCTGGTAAACGGCCGAACCTTCTCCTGGCGCCGAGAATTGCTGGAAGCGGATTCTGCGGATCTCCCAGGTGGTGGTTCCCGGATTGGCACTGAGAAAGATGCCGGGAAGATCTCCAATGCCGTCACCATTCGAATCACCCGTGAGAGTAAGCGACGGGCCGCCATTGATCATCGGAGGGCCGTTCAAGATCATCGGGCGGCTCACTGTGGCCAGGACCTGATTGATCACGATCACACGCGGCTGGTCGAAGTGCGCGGCGTCGAAGAGGATTTCCAAGGTCTCGCCTGCGGGCAGCAAGTCCGTCTGGCTGACAGCCTCACGGAACGATCCGGGGCCGGAGGAGTTGGAATTCGTGACGGTAAAGGTGGCGGCTTGAAGGAATGGCGCGAGGAAAGCGCAGGCAGCTACGGCGTTGCCGACGCTCGTGAAAAGGCGAAGAATGGGGAGGTGGAACATTTCCTCAGGCTACGGGGACGACCATCTCTCCGGCCATCCCCCAAATCCGGGGGTGGAACTCATTCGATGCTGGAGATTGTCTGGAAGATGGCGGTGATCTATCAGAAGCGGAGGAGCGCGCCAATCTTGCTGGTGGCGAAAACCGTGAGTGAATGCAACAAAACCCTAAACGCCCAAACCTCCGATTTATCGCCACATTTGGCCACTTTGATCACTGAACTCCTCACGGATTTCCACGAGCAGTTGGTTCACCCGTGCCCGGTCCGGCATTTCCGGAAGCGGTGATCGGGCGAAGGTGGATTCGAGCCCCGCGTGCAGTTCCTCCGCTCTTTGGACGAGCGATTCGTAGGTGAAGTCGCCCGCGCGGACTTGCAGGAGAGAATCCCGGTTGGGCCGACGGACGCGCAGTGCGCCTTCACGAGCGATCTCTCCAGCCATTTCCAGCAGGCGGATCGTGTGCATCAGGTTCTTCGAATCATATCCGCGGCCGTGGCTGGCGTTGGTGGAGTAGCGTTCCTCGTTGCGCTGTGCCACCCATTCCCAATACTCGCGATGGGCTTTGCAATGAGCCTTGAACGCGTCCTCGTTGCAGTGCATCCAACCCACGGGTTCGGCCTCCTTCGGCACGCTGGTGAAAACAAGCGCATCGGGATCCTTGGGTGAAACCAAGCCACGGTACATACCGGCGGGTGCCTGATAGATAGCGAACATGCCCGGGGCGTTGCGCACGGCGGTTAGACCGCACTCGGAGGGCGTGATACCCTTCATTTCCAGCCATTCGAGCACCGGAACGCTGCCCTGTCCCATCGGAACATGACAAAAGGCAAGAAGCGGATGACGTTTCTCCGGCTGCGGATTGACGATCTTTTTGTTTAATCCCCGGGCTTTGCGGATCTGCCCCATGGCGTATTCTCCGTAGGTTTTCGCACAAAGTTTGGAGAGGAACAACGACGGCTCGAGTTTTGCAAAGAGCGGATGACTGAAGCGCACGCAGTCTTCCGGCATCGCGATCAATTCCAGTGCGTTCGGGTTGTTGCGTAGCAGGAGTTCGATGAAGCGCCCGAGTTCGTAATAGACAACGTCGCCACGTTCATCCGAAACCTGTTCGACGCGGTCCAAGCCGCCTAACAATCCTCCCGTTGCCACAAACACACCTCGCAGATCCTCATCCGAGTTTTCGAGATTCGTGCCGTATGCCCGACTGCCGGCCACGGTTTCAAAAATCAGGACATCATCCTTCCTAATCCGCTCCAATGTGTAGTCTTCCGCACGTTCAGGAATGGACACGCGAATCTCCCTGCGAAACAGGGCATTCAGCGGGGCTCTCGCTTCCGCGCCCGAAGTAAGCAGGGCGCTTCGTCCGGCGCTGTCGGCGAGACAACGCCCGAGAAACGTGTCCAACACCGGAAACCGCGCCATGCGCTCGCATTCCATGGTTCGCGCCTTGTGTTCGAGAAGTCCGGGCACGAGGCCCCTCACTTCATCCGGGGCCGCATCCAAGAGTTCCGCGAAGGGCACCGGGGGAATCCCCCGACCCGCAATCACCCAATCCGCTGCAAGTATGGCCCGGAGAGCGTAAAGATAATCCTTCGCTCTCACCGCATCTCCATTCAACTTTCCATGTACCATCTGCTTGGCGAGTCCGCGATAGTGATCTACCGCGTGTTTCGGGGAGAACACCTCGCGCGCCGCCGTTCTCCATCGATCCAGGAATCCCGGCGTCTCCCGATACACGATCGGGGAATGCAGCCATTCCACCAAAGCACCGTTGGACTTTCCTAACAAACCAAGCGCCTTGCGCACGTCCCATCCGCCCGCATCCAGATCGCCTTCGAGCAAGGGCAGGTCGATCGCATCGCAGGGCACCAACACTTGCAAATAGGCATTTTCCGGATGAGCGAAGAGGAAGCGGATGTCGTAGTCACTGTCGGGTGAAGCAAATCCCCACGCGCGGCTGCCCGATTCGCACGCGTAGAGAATCCGGATACCGCGATCTTGTTCGATGCGGCTCAAGAGACTTTGAATTCTGGCGGTTGGGGATTCGTCCATGCGGATTTCGGAACGTGTGGCTGGAGTGCCCCATTCCAACGGGAATCCGCGGAACGATCAAACCGGATCGCAGGAAATCCCGTGGATTCCGTTTCCGGCCGTCTTCACTTCGAACTTCACCGGCAGGAAGGTTTCGATGACGCGGATGTTGGTGGCGATGTGGTCATCCGGACTCACGGTGGTGAAGCGTCCACCTCCGGCGAGGGCCATGGGGAGCAGGAGTTGGTCTGCCAGGTGGAGGCCGACGGCGGCGTAGGATGTTAGAAATGCGTCCATCATTCGGGCGGCACGGAGGCCGACTTTTTCGGCGCTGATTCCCATCTCACCGAAGGCGCAGGCCATCCCGCGGGTGTTCGAGAACCCGCACTCGATGAGGCAGGCTACGCCTTGGCCCGGTCCGTCCGGGAGTTGGTCGATGCGGGCGTCCTCGCACGGCAGGATTTTCAACGCGGCATCGAGCATGCGTTTCGCGATGTCCGCGGAAAGATTGCGGAAGGGAATGCGGATGCGCGTGGACTCGTGGCTTCCCCGATCTGTTAGATCGAGGCGGTTCAGACGTTCTCCGGGCGTGATGGCACAGGTGATCTCACCACCGCCGGCGGGAGCGAATCCGTGTTTCACGATACGCGCGGACGCATGGAAGCCCATGGGTTGCAGCGCGGGTTGATAGACGCGTTCGAGGAAATCAAAAGGCGGAGCGAGCGGATTGTGGGTGCCGCCTGACAGATGGAGGGTGCTCGGTCTGTCCGCCATGGCGAGGGCGGGCAGCAGGGTCTGCAGAAGCAAGCCGGTGCTGCCGGCCGTGCCGATGGCGAAGCGGTATTCTCCGGGTTTCACCGTTCCGGCGCGGAAGACCAGTTCGGTGGAACCGATCTCCGCACCGTCAGCCGAACCGCCGGAGATCTCACACGCCGCGTTCACACAAGTGAGGTGCTGGCGCATGAGACCGGGTTTCCGGCGTTTGCCGCGGATGTTGGTTATGCGGAAAGGCTGTCCCGTCACCATGGCGAGGGTGAGCGCGCTGCGGAGCATCTGCCCGCCGCCTTCGGAGCCGTCGAGTTGGAGGGTTTTCATGGGATCAATCGTCGGCTTCGGCGGAGTCCTTGATGACGAAACGAGCCTGGAGCCTGGCCACGGTGGTGGCAAGACCGGCGGCCTCGACGCTGCGGAGCACTTCCGGGAAGTTCTTGTAGGCGTCCGGCGCTTCGTCGATCGGATAGGACCGGCAGTTGGTGAGGATGTCCGAGGTGTCGAACTCCGCATCCACCATCTTCTGATCGAGTGTGCGCGCGGCCTGCTTCCGTCCCATCTGGCGTCCAGCACCGTGATTCACGGACCACGCGGTTTTCTCCGCACCGGGTTGGGCCACCATGACCACCGATCCGTCGCGTGGGTTTCCCGGAAGAAGGATCGGGTGACCGGTTTCCGCGAACGGCGTTCCCGTTAGAGAGAAATGTCCTCCGGGCACGGCGCGGGTGGCACCCTTGCGGTGGACCCAGGCCTTGTTACCATCGACGATTTCCTCACGGGCGATGTTGTGGGAGATGAAGTAAACGAGGTTTCCTTTGGTTCCCGGCAGGACTTCCTGGAAGGCCTCGAGCACCAGCGCGTTGATGAGCAGGTGGTTCACCGTGGCGAAGTTGGATCCGAGCGCCATGTCGTCCAGATAGGCGTCCGCCTCGGGTGTTCCGAGCGGGGCGTAGACGAGCTTCTTGTCGCCGGCGGGATACGGGGTGCTCCAGGTTTCGAATTTCTTCTCCAGATCCTTGAACTGGGCCATGGCAAGGATGTTGCCGAAGCCGCGGGATCCGCAGTGGCTGAGAAACGAAACGTGGCCATCTCGCAGGCCGAAGACGTCCGCCGTGCGGCGTGCTTCCGCATCGTCGATCAGACGCGTGATCTCGCATTCCCCGAAGTGGTTTCCACCTCCGTAAGAACCGAGTTGGGCGATCTTTTCGGCGAAGTTTTTCACGCGTTTGGTCTCGAGGATGAAATCAAGCCGGGTGCGCAGCGCATCGTGCGAACCATCGTGTCCGGAGTGGAACGAGTCCTCGCAGCGCAGCGCCCAATCGCCCGGGATCCCAAGAGCCTCGCAGACTTCACGGGAAGCTCCCTCGGTCACGGCTTTCGCTCCGAGAACGCCATCCACATGGCGCGCCTTTTTCACGCTTCGCTGGCCGCGGCCGGCTCCGGTCGGAGTGCGGGCGACGATGGCATCGATGATCGCGCGGCGGGTACGTTTGTCCACGATGGCGTCTTCCGGGATGTCCATCTGGAGCAAGGACATGGAGCATTTGATGTCCACTCCCACCGGACCCGGATAGATGTGGGTGGGGGAAACCATCACGCAGCCGATCGGCGCGCCGTATCCGGCATGTCCGTCGGGATTGAGCACCACGTCGGTGACGCCTGGAGCCATGCGCGAGTTGATCGCCTGCTGGAGGCAGGTTTCGTCAAAGCCATCGCGGATGGCATCGGTTCCGATCACGGTGATGGGTTTCCCCGAGTTGTCGGGGAGAGGAATGAAGCCGGTGGCTTCGCCGGTTTGATGGATGGTTTTCATGGTTTCGAATGTTGTTAGATCTTGTGGAGGTTCTTCTCATCGGGCAGGCCGATCACGAAGGTGTTTCCGATGCTTTTGGCCGCCTGTTCGATGGCCTCGATGTAGCGGATCTTGAGCAAGGCGGGATGGTTTTCATAAAGCCGCGAGGCATTTGCCATCGTGCGGGCCGCGGCCGCTTTTCCGCGGGCTGTTTCGATCTCGGCAAGTGCGGATTTCTTCGAGCGCCAGGACTCCGAGAGTGCCGCCTTGATGTCAGCGGGGAGGATCAGATCGCGGATGACGAGTTCGCTGAGATCGATTCCAAGTCCGTTGGCCTTGCTTTTCACGGCTTCCAGCAACTTCGGCCCAAGAGCGCGCACATCCGCCATCAGCGTTTCCACATGGATGCCGTTGACCGCATCACGCAAGGCGAGCTGGATCAAGGTGTAGAGCGTCCCCGCGTAGTCAGAAGTCGAGGAAACCGCGAGGACGGGGTCGATGATGCGGTACAAGCCCACGGCGGTGATCTTTACGGTGATGCCTTCGGCGGTACAAAGCTCCTGGGTCTGGAGCGTGATCGGTTGGAGGCGGGTGTCGAAGGATTGGAAGGCGTGGCCGGTTCCAAAGAACCGGTACCGTCCGGATTCCAGCACCTTCACCACGCGGCCATGGCGACTGTGGATGCAGCGCTGGTGCAACGGAACATCGATGACCCGTGTGAGCCGCTTCCAGGTGAAACAGGCGGCAGCGAGGGTGGCGGCGATGGATGCGACAGGATGCAGGGTTTCGAGGTTCATGAGTTGGATGTGGAAAATGCGGTCATCCGCGTGGAGCCCGGACTCGGGCGGGAGATGGAGAGGGAGAAATTCGGTTTGAATTCCGCCGTTCGCCATTCGCAGGGCTTTCGTCCGGTGTTCCGCTCCAGCGCGGATGGCCTTGGTTGATATCCGGATTCGAACCGGGACAAGTGACCGTTGTCGCCATCATGCCAACTTGCAGGACCGCTCGGGAATCTCCTTTGAGGCTGCTGGCGTGGTGGCGCAGAGGATTTTGCATGCCTCGTGCCAAGTGGAGTTTGGGAGGCTGTGATGTTCTCGTTATGAATTGGCAACCAATGGTTTGTGTATGATCTCCTAAAATATTTCTTGAATCGAACGACTTTTCATCTGGAGGATTTTTATCCCGAAGGATAAGCCTTTATCCATGAAGCGAGTCGTGATCGGCATCCTTGGAACCTCGTTGGATCGGGGGCTCAATCAAGAGCGCTGGGAGAAATGGCGGCCGACGGTTTCGCTGTTTCAGCATGAGGATTTCCTGATAGATCGGCTGGAACTGCTCCATGAGGCCCCATCCGCGGATCTGGCGGATCGTGTATCCGCGGACATCCGCCAGGTCTCGCCGGAGACGGAAGTGAGGCTGCACGAAATCCGGTTCGGGCGGGACGCGTGGGACCTTGCCGATGTTTACGGTGCCTTGCACGACTGGGCTCGCGCCTATCCGTTCGACCGGCGAAATGAGGATTACCTAATTCACATCACCACCGGCACCCACATCGCGCAGATCACACTGTTCCTGCTCAATGAGTCCGGGTTTCTTCCGGGCCGCTTGATCCAGACATCACCGCCGCGCAGCGGCTCGCGGGGCGCGGCGAAAGGTCCCGGGCACTATGCGATCATCGATCTG
>DAISZP010000098.1:0-12949 GCA_036824745.1 Luteolibacter sp. | reverse complement strand
ATTGATCGCGCCACTGGCGGTGGTCTCGGCAAGGAGCGGGACCGTCACCGGATCGCCAGCGTCGCTGACGGAATTGCGGGTGACGATTTCCACCGAGGGTCCGCTGACGGATTTATCGGCGAAGTTCCTGTCGTCCACCTTTTCGGGATCGCCGGAGACGAACCACTGGAGAAACTCCGGGCTTGGCCGGGTGGCGTTCGGTTGCGCGGCGGCCCAGGATTTGTAGGCACCCGCCCAGTGGCGTTGGTTGCGGGGCGTCGAGCTTTCATCGCCGCTTCCCGTGGAAATCTGGTCGGCGGTGGCACTGACACGGGTGTCCGGACCAAGTTGTTTCTGAAGATCCCCGATGGCCAGCATCAGGGCGACGCGGGCGTTCGCGCGGGCCTCCTGCACGGCGCTGGCCTGCGAGGAGGAACGCAGGGTCACCGTCGCCAAGCTCAGCAAGCCGACCGCCACAATGGTCAGCAGGATCATCAAGGACAGGGTGACCACCAAGGCGAATCCCGGCTCGCGGAGCGCGGAACGTAGCGATGACGGACGGATGACGAAATGGGTTTTCATCAGATGGAGTGGGTTTGAGGGAGTGGGGATCGACAAAATTGGCAGCTACCTATTTCAAACGATCTTTCAGAGAAAAACACGACAGGGTAAATACATTGAAGTGTAGTTTTCCGAACCGGCATTGCAGTTTCTTGAGTCGGAACCGGTCGCTCTGAGGCTGAAATTCAGCCACTCATGGATGGGGGGCCGGACAGGAATGAACCCTCAACGAACCAGAAAAAGTACATGGCTTTCCTGATGTTGCACAGGGTTCGCGATTACCACAACGGGGTGATTCTTGTTTCCGGAATCCCGCGGCGGACAATCCGCAGCGTCCGGAGCGTCACTTTACACGGAAACCCTACGAAATCCTCGCGGTCCGCTTCATTCGCGCGGACCTTCATCCCAACCATCCGCAAACCCATGAGAACCGCCACGATCTTCCTGTTAGGAGCGCTGTCCGGCGTCGCCGGAGCCGCCGTCACCGAGGTGGACAGCCTCGCCGCGCTCGCCGATGCCACCCGCGGAAGCGGTGCAGAAGTCCGATTGAAACCCGGTGTTTACAAAATGGAGGACTACCTGACGGATGACGTGCTCAAGACCATCCGTGAGGGCATCGACCGCAGCCAGCAGCGCCCGCCCGTGCCGATGTTCATGCTGCGCGGAAACGACAACCGCGTGGATGCTTCCGGAGTCACCTTGGAAATCGACACCTCCCTCTACAGGAAGCTGCCGCAGGGCGGATACACCCGCTGCATCATCATCGCCGGCAAGGGCAACACGCTCAATGGACTTTCCATCCGCAGCACCGGTCCGGAGACAGGCAGCAACGGCAACATCCTCTCCGTCGAGGGCCCGGACAACACGCTCGAAAACGTGACCCTCCACGTCCGGGGATCGTTTCCCTATGGTTACGGCGATCTATTAGGCAAGGGCGGACCCAATCTCGTCGCCTTGCAGAAACAAAGCGGCATTCAGGTGATCGGATCGCGCACGTTGTTGAAGCGCTGCAAGGTCTTCAGCCGTGCCTTCGGGCATTGTTTCTACATCCAAGGCGGCGAGGGCAGCCGCGTCGAGGATTGTTACGCGGAAGGCTCCACCCGAGGCACAAGCGAGATGCTCGCCGACACCGCAGGGCCCGCGTTCGATCTCGGCTTCCGCTCGGTCTATCGAAATCGCGACGGCCGTTTCACCATCACGCCGGGATACACCAAGAGCCTGTCCGAAGACGGCTTCCGCACCTATGGCGGCGCGGGCAGCGTGACGATCTCCAACTGCACCGCCGTGAACACCCGCGCCGGATTCGAGATCGGGGCCAAGGACGACTCACCCACCAAGACCGTCGTGGAAAACTGCGTCGCCCGCGGCTGCGAGCGGGGATTTCTGATAGGATCACACACCATCGTCCGCGGATGCCGCGGCGACATTGTCCACGGCCCGCTGCTCTACCTGCGCGGCGGCCTCAAGTCGGACGTGCAACTTGAGCTCATCGGCGATCCGCCGCAAAGCCTCGTCCACACCATCGCCACCATCGCGGGCGAGAACCACCGCGTCCGCCTCACCGCGCAGGAAGGCTTCGAGCGCATGCCCGCGCTGCCCATCCTGCTCGGTTTCGGCATGCCGATGCACGCGGAGATGTCCAGCGCCATCGATCCAGCCGTGGCGAAGGGCATCGACTTTGAAAACCGGATTTCCTTCGCCAACGTCATCACCAGCGATCAGATCGTGGAATCGAAGATCGAAACCACCGGCCGCCGTTTCTCCGATGCGGATCTCCGCAAGGATCCCGGCCCGTGGGGTCTGCCGCCTAACGGAGTCGCGAACGGTGTGCCTGCGAAGAAATGAGAACGATCCGCACCTTTTTGTTAGGCCTTGCAGTCGCCGTTTCCGCATCCGCCGGAGAGTCCGCCGTCTGGCAATGGGCCGCCCCGGCCGGAGGCAGCGAAGCGCGATTGTGGATTCCGGAAAACTGCCAGCGGGTCCGCGCGGTGCTGCTTGCCCAGCACAACATGATCGAGCGCGGCATCCTCGAACATCCCGCCATGCGCCGCGTGCTTGCGGACTGGGGCATCGCCGAGGTGTTCATCGCACCGAGCATGGACGCCGTATTCCGCTTCGATCAGGGAGCCGGCGAGAAACTGGACGCCGCCCTCAAGTCCCTCGCCGATCAATCCGGATACGATGAAATCGCCAGCGCACCGCTCATCCCGATGGGCCACTCAGCCCACGCCTCGTTTCCATGGAACTGCGTGGCATGGAAACCCGGGCGCACGCTCGCCATCCTCTCCGTGAAGGGCGACGCTCCGCTCACCGATCTAACAGGCAGCGGAAAACCCAACCCCGATTGGGGAAACCGCACGCTCGACGGCATTCCCGGCCTCATGGTGATGAGCGAGTATGAATGGTGGGAAAACCGCCTCGCTCCGCTGCGGAAGTATCTAACTGAACATCCCGCCGCCCCCATCGGCGTGCTGGCGGACGCGGGGCACGGCCACTTCGATGCGACGGACAGCCTTGTCGAATTCCTCGCGCTCTTCATCCGCAAGGCCGCCGCGGCACGACTGCCGGAGGATGACTCTAACAACCTTCGCCCTGTCGATCCCGCCAGAGGCTGGCTGGTCGATCACTGGCACCGCGACGAAGCACCGCGCGCGCCCGCCGCTCCCTTTGCGAACTACAGCGGAGACAAGAACGACGCCTTCTGGTGCTTCGATGAGGAAACGGCCCGTGCCACGGAAACCCACCAAACCCGCGGCCGCGGCGGAAAGCTATCAGAACTCGGATTCATCCAAAACGGCGAATTCGTCCCGATCTCCAACACCCACGCGGGCACCGGGCTGACATTCCAGCCGGAGGCCGACGGCATCACCTTCCGGTTGGATTCGGACTTCATCACGCCGCTGCCGAAAGACCCGCCCACCGCAACGAAAGACAAGCGTCCGCCGCCGACCCGCGTCATTCCCGTCGCCGCCACCGAAGGCAGCCACGCTCCCGGCAAACCCGCCATCTCCCGCATCGTCGGCCCCGTTGCCCTATCAGAACCCGGCACGTTTCAAATCTCGCTCGACTGGATGTTCCCCGCCACCGACGGCAAACCCATCGAGACCTGGTTTCTAACAAGCCACCCGGGGGACTCCGTATTCAAAAGCGTCGTCCGTCAGGCGATGATGCGCGTCCAACCCTGTGCCGAGGGAACGGAACAAACCCTCACGTTCCCGGAAATCCCTGACCCACACGCCGATGCGGACCCCATCGCCCTAACAGCCACCTCCAGCGCCGACCTGCCTGTTTCCTACTACGTCCGCGAAGGCCCGGCCGTGATCCGCGGAGGAAAACTCCACCTCACTCCCCTGCCCCCGCGCGCGAAGATTCCGGTGAAAGTCACCGTCGTCGCCTGGCAGTTCGGCCGCCCGTCACCACCCGCGGTCAAAGCCGCCGCACCGGTGACCCGGACATTTTCCGTGCTGCGATGAATCCGATTTCCACGACTCCCCAATTCGGGTGGGAACCTGATGGAACTCGGCACACTTGCGGCTTGCAGTTGCGGATGATCCCTCAACTCTGAATCCACCCAGCGCGGATGGAATCCATATGGCCGAAGTCAACCAACAGACGATCGCGGAACGCTTGAACCTCTCGCGGGCCACCGTTTCGCGTTGTTTCACAAATCATCCGGGCATCAATCCCCTCACCCGCGCCAAGGTGTTCCAACTGGCCGCGGAACTGGGATACTCCCATCTCGAGGCGAGGACCGGGACGACCCGCCGCCAAAGCACGCGCGTTTCACTGGGCGTGCTGATCTGCTCGGACGAGGAGGAACATCAACGCCAGGACTATCAGAATCCCAGCGAGCGGATTCTCGCCGGCGTCACCGAATGCGCCCAACTGCACAACGCCGCCGTGGACGTGCATCTGGTGGATCCCTCCGCCACGCGCCTTGAGGATCCCAGCTATCTCCGGATCGAGAAACTCCGCCGCCGCTGGGACGGCCTGCTGCTCGTCTATCCGTTTCCGGAATCCGTGTTGGACTCGCTGGTGCCGCTCATGCCGGTGGTTTCGCTCGTGGAGCAGTTCAATCACAAGGGCATCGATTGCGTGGACGTGGACCACTACCGGGGCATCTCCGCCGCCGTGGAAACTCTCGCGGAGCTCGGCCACCGCAGGATCGGATTCTTCACGCGCATCTATCAGGTGGAGGCGGGTTGGTCGTTCCGCCGATACGCGGCGTTCATCGAGAAAATGGCGAGGATGTGCCTGCCGGTCTCACCCGATGACGTGATCAACGTGTTTCCATCCCGCGAACTCGGCCATGAGAAGAGCCTGGACCACGCCGCGGAGCGCACGCGCGATGGTGTCACCGCATGGGTCTGCGCGGCGGACCATCAGGCCTACGATCTCATCCGCGGCTTCGCCAAACGAAGGATCCGTGTTCCTGATAGAGTGTCGGTCACCGGCTTCGACGGCATCGTCACACCGGACGGACTTCCCGAGCTCAGCACCGTGGAAATCCCCTACCGCGAGATCGGGGACACCGGAACCCGCCGTCTCCTCGACAGGATCCGCAAACGTTACGCGTCCACCCAGCACGTGCTGATCGATTGCCGTTTCAAACCCGGATCCACGGTCGGCCCCGCACGCGCGAACAAAACCGCTTGATGCCTCACACCACCGGATCAGGGCAGATGTCCCGGAGGCGGCATTTCAAACATTGGTCGCCCAGATGGAAGGAATCGAGGAAGGTCATGAGCTCCCCCACGAGAACCGGATCCTCCGTGACCACACCGGCTTCGAAGTTCCTGCGATCGCGGTGTTTCGCTCCCATCCCGGCACCTGTTAGATTGGCGGAGCCGATGTAGGCCCTGCGGCCGTCCGCCACCACGCACTTCATGTGCATGCGCGGGCAGAGGATCCGTTCGAACCGGTCCGACTCGATCAGCTCGGGAAAGCGGTCGAAATCCTCCCGGAACCGCGGACCCGGCTCCTTTGCATGGATCAAGCGCACTTCGACGCCATCCGAGATCCGCTCCGCGAGGATCTTGAGAAACGGCACGAACCCACGCCCCTGCCTGACGTGCAGGTCCTTGATGTCCGCGGTCACCAACCACAACAAGCGCCTGGCCTGCATGACCAGATCCAGCAGGACCGCCTCATACGTCTCCTCGTTCAGAATGATCCGGTTGGCTTGCATCGGGCGGATGCCGGAGTCTATCCGACATTCCACACCACGGGAACCAAGGAGTTCGCCGCAAAAACGTCGTCATGGCGGGCAAGACAAGCCACTGGCGGCTTACATTTCGGAGCATTGGAGCAAAAGATTACCATTTTGGGTGTTTTAGTAATTTATTACCTTGACACTGAGTAGTGATGGGAGTTCAGTTCGGCCGTCGCAGCGGTCCACGGTACGTGCCGAGTCGGGTATCGACATCCCAATACCTCACTGAATCAGCACCATGAAAATGCAATCCTGCCGTCATGATTTCCGCAGCCGCCAGTGGATCGATGGCCTTTGTTGAGGCTGTCTCGTAATCCGGCGTCTCCACTCCGGCGGGCATGTGCCCGTGGAGTTCCTTTCCCTGAAAGTTGAATCGGCCGTGGTTGGCTAGCTTGTAGCGAGGTCCGTCCCGGCAAGTCCGGGGCGGACCAAGCCAACAGCCCTTGCCGAGTTCAGCTCCGCGCCACGGCGCGTGCTTTCAACAACCAAACACCATTTTCATCATGCAACTTCCTTCACCTCAATTCTCCCGTCTGGTCACCGTGCTGGCCTTTGATCTATCCGATCCATCGCTGGACTCGATGATTCTCGCCTGGGATCACATCACCACGCGTTTCGTGAACCGGATCCGCCACGATCGCGAAGCCGCGGGACGGATCGAATCGATCCGGCTGCTTTCCATCCATGACGCGGTCCATTCGGTGTTCGGATCCGGCAGCGGCTATGTGTTCAAGCAGTCCGAGGCCGATCAATCACTCGGCGCGGCGCTTGCCGCCACGGCGCAAGCCTCCCACGACGTTCTATCAGCGGTCTTCCGCAAGCCGGATCAACTCGCCGATCTGAATCACACTCTGGAGGAAAGTCTCTCCCTGATTCTAGATGCCCGGGAACGGGATGCAGGCGTCCGCGTGGGATCTCAAAGCGCCGCATCCTACCTCCATACGTTCGCGCCCTTCATCGCGAAAGTCGCCGAGGTGGTGGAAACGGGGAGGCCTCCCTTGACTGTCTCCCATCCATTCCGGATTCCGCAGGAAACGGAGACTCCACGCGGCGAGCGTTGGCGCAGGTCCGCTTGATCGAAGTCTTCCCTGAACCTGCCGGTCATGGGACAACCTTGAGCCGAGGCCCGCCGCTGTCATCGGCGCATGGCTTCCGTTCAGGGTTGCTTCCATGTTGGTTAGGCTAGCCGGGCTGATGCAGCGGATTGCTGCGGATCGCCACCTCGTCGCCTACGCTAAGACCGAGCTCGTCGAGCTCCTTGCGGGAAAGCTCCACGTCCACGAATTGTCCGTCCTCCAAGCGCGCGCTGAGTGTGGCGACCGGACCGGCGGAGAACAAATGCTGGATGCGGCCCATGCGGTCGGTGGTGGGATCGTATTCGGCGGCGAACACCACCTCGATCTCGTGCGGGCGGATGTATCGTTTCTCGCCACCCGGTTCGGTGAGCTTGTTCACGTTGCCGAGGAATTCGTAAACGAAGGGACTGCGCGGATGATCGTAGATTTCCTGTGGCGCGCCGACTTGTTCGATGCGCGAATTCCGCATCACGACCACCTGGTCGGCGAGTTCGAGCGCCTCCTCCTGGTCGTGCGTGACGAAAAGGGTGGTGAGCCCGATTTCATCGTGGAACACCCGCAGCCACCGGCGGAGATCCTTGCGCACCTTGGCGTCGAGCGCGCCGAAGGGTTCGTCTAACAAAAGCACCTTCGGCCGGATGGCGAGCGCGCGCGCGAGGGCGACGCGCTGGCGCTGGCCGCCGGAGAGTTCGTGCGGGCGGCGGTTGTGCAGGCCGTCGAGTTTCACCAGTCCTAACAACTCATGCACGCGGTCCTTGATCTCGGATTTCGGCAGGCGTTTCGAGCGCGGCAGCACGGTGAGGCCGAAGGCGATGTTGTCCGCCACGGTCATGTGGCGGAAGAGGGCGTAGTGCTGGAATACGAAACCGACACCGCGTTTCCCGGCGGGCACGTTCACCACGTTCTCGCCGTGGAACAGGATTTTTCCCGGGCCGTCGTCCGCGAACTCAAGTCCGGCGACGATGCGCAGCAGCGTGGTCTTGCCGGATCCCGAGGGGCCTAACAACGCGGTGAGAGAACCGTTCGGGACTTCGAGCGACACATCCTCCAGGGCTTTGTAGGTGCCGAAGGTCTTGCTGATCGATTGGATGGAGATGGACATGGGTGGAAGGGAAATTCGGTGATTGGGAGATTGGAAATTAGGGAAAGAGTCGGGCAAAGCGCTCCTCAATATCTTAATTTCTCATGTCTAATGTCCTTTGGCAGAATGTCCGGAGACGTGTTCGACGAAGCTCTTGATGCCGAGCGTGAGGAGGGCGAGGAGTGCGAGCAGCGTGGCGCAGGCGAAGGCGGCGCTGAACTGGTATTCGTTGTAAAGTACCTCGATGTGCAGCGGCAGCGTGTTGGTCTTGCCGCGAATGTGGCCGGAGACTACGGAGACCGCGCCGAACTCGCCCATGGCGCGGGCGTTGCAGAGCAGCACGCCGTAGAGCAGGCCCCACTTGATGTTAGGGAGCGTGATGCGGCGGAAGATCTGCCAACCGCTCGCGCCGAGCGTGACGCCCGCCTCTTCCTGGTCGCTGCCTTGCGATTCCATCAACGGGATGAGCTCACGGGCGACGAAGGGAAACGTGACGAAGGTCGTGGCGATGATGATGCCGGGCGTGGAGAAGACGATTTTCGGGTTGGCGAGCCATGCGGCGAGACCTTCGAAGAGCCCGCCGAAGTTCTCGCTCTCCGCGGCCTTTGCGGCCACCGCGGCGAGTGGGGAAAGGATCGTTTCCAAAGTGGACGGTGGAAGCCAGCCCTTCGCGCCGAAGATCATCACCCAGACCAAACCGGCGATGACCGGAGAAACGGCGAAGGGAAGATCAATCAGGGAGAGCAGCAAGGCGCGCCCTTTGAAGCGGAACTTGGTGACCAGCCACGCGGCGGAGAGTCCGAAAAGCGTGTTGAGCGGCACAGAGACGCCGGCGGCCAGAAGCGTGAGCTTGATCGCGGAGAGCGCGGCCTCTTCGGTGAGGGAGGCGAGGAACACCTCCCATCCGCGGCGCAGCGCTTCGGAAAACACGGCGAGCAACGGCAGCAGCAGGAACAATGCGAGCACGGTGAGCGCCGCGAGAATCAAGAGGATTCGAACGGGCCTCGATTCGGTGGTGACTTCGGGTTTCGCGGCCATGGGATCAGCGTTTCTGCCAGTCGAGTCGGCGTTGCAGGAGGTTGATGAGAAGCAGCAGCGTGAACGAGATGATCAGCATGCCGGAGGCGATCACGGCGGCGGCCCCGTAGTTGAATTGTTCGAGCTGCGACACGATGAGCAGCGGCAGGATCTCGGTCTTCATCGGCAGGTTTCCGGAAATGAAGATGACCGAGCCGTATTCACCGATCGCCCGCGCGAAGGCCAGGGTGAAACCGGTGATCAATGCGGGCACCAGCAAGGGCAGCACCACGCGGCGGAACACGGTCCAGCGTCCCGCACCGAGGGTGGCGGCGGCCTCCTCGATCTCTTTCCCCAAGTCCTCCATCACCGGTTGCAGCGTGCGCACGACGAAGGGAAATCCGATGAAGGTGAGCGCGATGAAGATTCCTAACGGACTGTAAGCCGCGCCGAACTCGGCCCAGCCGTTCACCAGTTCACCGAACCAGCCACCGGGATGCCAGGTTTCACGGATCCAGTTTCCGAACGAGGAAATCCCGCCGCCGATCCAGCCGGATTTCCCGTAGATCGCGGTGAGCGTGATGCCCGCGACGGCGGTGGGCAGCGCGAAGGGCAGATCCACCATCGAGTCTAACAGCCGTTTTCCCGGAAATTCGTATCTCACTAGCACCCAGGTGACCAGCAGGCCGGTCACCACGCTCACCGCGGCGGCGGCGGCGCTGAGGCCGAAGGTGAGCCAGGTGGCTGCGATCACGCGCGGCGAACCTAACAAAGTGGACCACTCCTTCCAGCCGAGGCCGAAGGACTTGATGAACAAGGCCGCCAGCGGGATGAGGATGATAAGGCTCAGCCAGGTGATGGTGAAACCCATCGACAGGCCGAATCCGGGAATGACGCGACGTTTGGACATGAGCGGATCAGTCGCCGATGAGGTTTTCCACGGCGGTGATGGCGTTCCTCACCTCGGCTTCGTCTTTCGCGGCCAGGATGCCGGGCAGCGCGCCGTTGTGGAGGATGCGCGCCACACGGGCGAGCGAGTAGAGGTGCGAGCGGTCGTCCGGCGCGCACAGGAGGAAGAACACCGAGGTTCCCGTGCCATCCGCCGCTCCGAATGCGATGGGTTTGGCCGTTCTCAACACGCAGACGAACTGCGTGCTGATCGCGATGGATTCCGGACGCCGCGGGTGGCACAGCGCCACCCCGCCGGGCATGGCGGTGGAGCTAAGCCGCTCGCGGTCCACCAGCGAAGTCAGGAGGTAGTCATGGTCGTAAACCAAGCCGCTTTTCTCCGCCAGATTCACCAACGCCTTGAGGACGTCGGTCTTGTTCTCGATCTTCACGTCCAGCGCGATTCCTTGATCGGGAATCCGAGAGGTGATGCGGTCGGTGGCGACGGCACGGCGATAGGTGCCGTCCGCCACCAACGAGGTTTCCACCCGCTTTTCGAGTTCGATCACATGGCTGGTGTCGAGCGTTTGGATCTTCTGCTCCAGCCAGTCGATCACATCATCGCGGCGGAAGTGCCAGGCTCCGTTGATCTCCAGACCGGGCAGCCGTTCGGAACGGACGAGTCCCTCGATGAACCGGACGGACCATCCGAGGTTGGAGGCGAGTTGGCCGATCGTGAGGTAGTCCTTTCTCACGAAATCAACGGTTTCAGCGGGCTTGCTCATGCGGGTGCGGGGGATGGAGTGGATGAAACGAGGATCACTTCTGATAGATCTTGTCGAAGGTGCCGCCGTCGTCGAAGTGCGTCTTCTGCGCCTTGTCCCAGCCGCAGAAGTCGGCGTCCACGGTCACGAGCGGGAGTGCCGGCAGCTTGTCGGTGAACTTCGCGGCGATCTCCTTGTTGCGCGGACGGTAGAAGTGCTTGCCGGCGAGGTTCTGCGCTTCCTCGGCGTAGAGGAACTTCAGATAGGCTTCGGAAACCTCGGCCGTTCCGTGTTTCGTCGCGTTTTTCTCGACCACGGCGACGGGCGGTTCCGCGAGGATGCTGATGGACGGATAGACGATCTCGGTTTCACCCGGGAACTCTTTCTCGATCAGATAGGCCTCGTTTTCCCAGGAGAGGAACACGTCGCCGATCTTGCGTTGCGCGAAGGTGGTGGTGGAGCCGCGGGCACCGGTGTCGAGAACCGGCACGTTCTTGAAGAGCCGCTTCATGTAATCGAGGGTTTTCGCCTCATCCTTGGCGAAGGTCTTGTCCGCCCATGCCCAGGCCGCGAGGTAGTTCCACCGCGCGCCACCCGAAGTCTTCGGATTGGGCGTGATGACCTGAGTGCCTTCCTTGACGAGATCCGGCCAGTCCTTGATCGCCTTCGGATTGCCCTTGCGGACGACGAACACGATGGTGGAGGTGTAGGGCGAGCTGTTGTCGGGCAGTTTGGCCTGCCAGTCGGCGGGCAATAGTTTGGCTTCTTTTTGAAGCACGTCGATGTCACCGACCAGTGCGAGCGTGACGACATCCGCTTCGAGTCCGTCGATCACCGAGCGAGCCTGTTTGCCGGAGCCGCCGTGGGACTGCTTGATTTCAATGTCCGCGCCCTTTTCCGCCTTCCACTTTTTGGCGAAGGCCGCGTTCACATCGACGTAGAACTCGCGCGTCGGGTCATAGGAAACGTTGAGCAACGAAACCTTGCCATCCGCCTGGGAGGTGGAGGCGGATTTCTTGCAGGAGGGCAGCGCCAACAGAGATGCTGCTAGAATCAGGCTGAATGAGATGGTTTTCATGAGTTCGTGATTAGTGGGTGTGGAATCTTTGGTGGGAATCAGTCCCTGTTCGGGATCTTGGCCTCCGCTTCGACGAAGGCTTGCAGGACGGCTTCGGAATCGGCGGCCTTGGACAGTGGTTCGATGGCCCCTCCGTGGAGGATGCGTGCGAGCCGTGCGATGCCGTGGAGGTGGGAACGGTCGTCCGGAGCGCAGAGCAGAAAGAACAAGGAAGTGCCCTCGCCATCCTCCGCGCCGAAATCGACCGGTGACTTGGTCCTGAGCAAACAAAGGAACTGGCGTTCGATGGCCGAAGGAATCGGGCGGCGTGGATGGCAGAGTGCGACTCCGCCTGGCAGGGCGGTGCTGCAGAGCGCCTCGCGATCAATCAACGATGCCAGCAGATAGTCTTTGTCGAGCAACAGACCGGTGGTTTCCGCGAGGTCCACGATGGCGCGCAGCACCTCAGCCTTTGTGGTGGCGGGCACGTCGAGGGCGATACCCTTCTGCGGCAACCGCGATGCGAGGCGGTCCGCGCGATGGGGAATTCGGAACACGCCTTCCGCGAGGAGCGCGGATTCCAGATTGTTCTCAAGATCGGAGACGTGGGCCGTGTCGAGCGTCTGGATCTTTTGTTCGAGCCAATCGACCACGTCGTCGCGGCGGAAGCGCCATTGGCCGTCGATTTCAAGTCCGGGAAGCCGTTCGCCGCGGACGAGTCCTTCGATGAAACGGGCGGACCACCCGAGGTATTCCGCGAGTTGGCCGATGGTCAGGTAGTCCTTCGGGATGATGGTTTCGGATCCGGTGCTGGGAGTCATCTTGAAAGCCGGGGTTGTTTGTTAGGGTGAAATGTCAGGGTTGATAGATCTGGTCGAACACGCCGCCATCGGCGAAGTGGGTTTTCTGCGCCTGCTTCCAGCCGCCGAATTCCTTGTCGATGGTGACCAGTTCGATTTTCGGAAAAGATGCCGCGTATTTCGCCGCGGCTTTCGGATCGCGAGGGCGGTAGTGGTGCTTGCCGATGAGGTCCTGACCGGTTTCCGAATAGAGGAACTCCAGATAGGCCCTGGCGACCTCCGCGTTACCTTTCTTCGATGCGACCGCTTCGACCACCGCGACCGAGGGTTCCGCCAGAATGCTGAGGGACGGGTAAACGATCCGCGTTTGTCCGGGAAACTCCTTCTCAATCAAGTGCGCCTCGTTCTCCCAGGAAAGTAGCACGTCGCCAATCTTGCGTTGCGCGAAGGTGGTGGTGGAACCACGCGCTCCGCTGTCGAGCACCGGGACATTCTTGTAGAGACGCTTCACGAA
>DAISZP010000097.1:0-12957 GCA_036824745.1 Luteolibacter sp. | reverse complement strand
CAAGGCCGGCCGCACCCGCTGGCAGGGCGTCCGCCCGACCGTCCGCGGCATGTGCATGAACCCCGTCGACCACCCGAACGGTGGTGGCGAAGGCAAGTCCAAGTCCGGTGGCGGCCGTCAGCACCTTCTCAGCCCATGGGGCCACGCGAAGGGCCAGAAGACCCGCAATCACAAGAAGACCACCAGCGTCTTCATCGTCGAGTCCCGCCACAAGAAGAAGTAATCGTTTCCACGCCTAACCAATTCACGTTCCCATGCCACGTTCTCTCAAGAAAGGCCCATTCGTTGATCAAAAGCTTCTCGCCAAGATCGACGCCGTCGCCGACGCCGGATCCGACCGCAAGCCCATCAAAACCTGGAGCCGCAAGTCGATGATCACTCCGGATTTCGTCAGCCACAACTTCGCCGTGCACAATGGCAAGACCTTCGTCCCCGTTTACGTCACCGAAAACATGGTGGGGCACAAACTGGGCGAATTCGCCCCGACCCGCATCTTCCGTCAGCACGGCGGCATCGGTAAGAAGTAATCCGGAATCCCACCGTCACCATGTCTCGCGCCATCCAGTTCCAAGCCATTGCCGCCACCTTCGGGTTGCTGGCCACGGCCGGGACGTGCGCGGCGCAGGAGGCGGCGACCACGGAACAACTCCAGCAGGCAGTCATCGCCCTGCAGGAACAAAACCAGACTCTTCAACGCAGTCTCGCCGAATCCAATCGCGCCGAGAAAGAGGCCACCGAGCAACTCGCCCAAGTCCGCACCCGCCTGGAGGCGCTTGGCAAGAATCTGCTGGATGGCGGGGATGACCGCTTCAAGCTCGCCGTCACCGACCTTGAAATCACCAAGGAACGGGTTGCGGAGCTCGAAAAGTCCGCGACCCATCTCGTCAGTGCGATCATCGACTACCTCCGTCAAGCGGTGGCCTCGGATCCGGATGCGAGACTTCGCGTCGAAACTTCACTAAGAGAGCTTGACGCGGTTCTTGGACTGCGGCAAAAGCCGCGGCCCGACGTGCGGTCCGGTTCTCTTCAACAGTCCCGCATTGTCAGCATCGATCAGGAAAGCAGCATGTTGGTTCTCAACATCGGCGAAAGCCAGGGAGCCCGCATCGGTATGACCTTTCGTCTCTTCCATGGGCAGCAACCCTTTGGAAAAGCCATCATCGCGGATGTCCGCAAGGGCATTTGCGGCGTGTTTGTCGAGTCGCTCGACAATCCCGCCGACACTCCACGCATCGGCGATCTCGCCATCCTCGAAACTCAAGCTTCAGCGCAGTAACCACTCACGTCCGTCCATCCATGGAAGTCAAAAGCACCAGCAAATACGTTCGTCTCTCGCCCAAGAAAGCGCGTGACGTCGCCCGCGAGATTCAAGGCCTGCCGGTCTCGAGCGCACTCGACATTCTCAATTTCACGCCGAAAAAGGCCGCGCAATTGATCGGCAAGACCCTCAAGACCGCCATCGCGGACGCCGACAACAACTATGGTCTTGATACCGGCACCTTGGTGATCAAGGAAGCGGTCATTGGGGCCGCTCCGTTGATCCGCCGTTTCAAGCCGCGTGCGAAGGGTTCCGCGGGTCCGATCATCCGTCGTTCCAGCCACATCTCGATCACGCTCGTGGGTTCCGCCCCCGAGAAGAAAAAGAAGACCGCCCGTAAGGCGGCCGCCAAGAAAACCGAAGAAGCTCCCGCCGCCGCGGAAGAGCAAGCCTAACATTTTTTCCACCAACCTGCACCGAACATGGGCCAGAAAGTAAATCCGATCGCCTTCCGCCTCGCCGTCAACAAGGACTGGCGCTCGAAGTGGTACGCCGCGGGCAAGGACTATAGCGACAAGCTTCACGAAGATCTCGCTGTCCGCGCCTATCTGAAGAAAAAACTCCAGAACGCCGGCTTGGCCCGTGTGGTGATCGAGCGCGCTTGGAACAGCGTGCGTGTCACCCTTCACACCTCCCGTCCGGGATTGATCATCGGCCGTCAGGGCAAGGAGATCGAAGTGATGACCAAGGAAATCACCGATCTTTGCAGGGGTGCCCAGGTCAAGATCGACATCATTGAAATCCGCAAGCCCGAGTTGGACGCCCAACTCGTCGCCGAGCAGATCGCCGTGCAACTTGAGCGCCGGATCAGCTTCCGCCGCGCCATGAAGCGCGCCATCCAGACTGCCATGGAATTCGGTGCCGAAGGCATCCGCGTCCGCGTCGCCGGTCGTCTTGGTGGAGCGGATATCGCCCGCGCCGAAGGTTACCGCGAAGGCAAGGTGCCGCTTCAAACGCTGCGCGTGCCTCTCGATTACGGTTTTGCGGAAGCCCGCACCGTTTACGGTATCATTGGCGTGAAGTGCTGGGTCAACAAGAAGGAAGACGATGGCACTACCAGCCGCCCGCAAGGCGAACGCTCCGAGCGTGGCCCCCGTGGCGGACGCGGTGGAGACCGCGGCGAGCGCCGCCCCGCCAATCGCAACTGATCGCAACCATTTCCAACACAACCTATTTTTCCCAGGAGGACTGAGCCATGCCTTTGATGCCCAAACGAACCAAGTTCCGCAAAAGCCACCGCGGAAGCCGCTCGGGTAATGCCCAAGTCGGTACGACCGTCGCCTTCGGCGACTTCGGCCTGCAGACCCTCGACCGCGGATGGATGACCAACCGCCAGATCGAAGCCTGCCGTATCGCGATCAACCGCTCTCTGAAACGTAAGGGCAAGGTCTGGATCCGGATTTTCCCGCACAAGTCAATCACCGCCCGTCCCCCCGAAACCCGGATGGGTAAGGGTAAGGGATCCGTCGAGGCCTGGGTGGCCGTGATCCGCCCCGGCAACGTGCTCTTCGAAGTTGGCGGCGTGACTGAATCCGCCGCCAAGGAAGCGATGCGTCTTGCCTCATACAAGTTGGGCATCCGCACCCGCCTCATCACCCGCAATCCGCACGCCTGATCCATCCCTCACCACCGTCTGACCCATGGCCAAGACCAAGACCAAAGCCATTTCCGAGCTCTCCGCCGATGAACTTCAGGTTCAACTCCGCGAACTGAAGCAGGAAGCCCTCAACCTCCGTCTGCAAAAGGCGACCGGACAACTCGAGAACTCCGCCCGCATTCTTCTGGTGCGCCGCGAAACCGCACGTGTGATGACCGCCATCACCGCCAAGGCCCGGGCCTGATCCTGAATCCACCGCCAACCACATCTCATCATGAGCGAAACATCCCAGGACTCAAAGCCGCACGTCCGCAAGACCCGCGTCGGCGTCGTCATCTCCGACAAGATGGACAAGACCCTTGTGGTCGAACACGTCGCCCGCGTTCCGCATCCCCGTTTCAACAAGATCGTCAAGCGTTCCAAGAAATACTACGTTCACGACGAAAAGAGCGAAGCGAAGGTCGGTGACCGCGTCCGCATCGTGGAATCCCGCCCGCTGTCCAAGCTGAAGCGCTGGACACTCGCCGAGGTTCTCTCCCACTGATTCAACCGCCGGTTTCCACCGGAGCCAACAACCATTTCACCACCTCTAACGATTTTACAGCCATGATCCAGATGGAAACCATGCTCGCCGTCGCCGACAACACCGGTGCCCGCAGCGCAAAAATGATCGGCGTGCTCGGCAAACGCAGCCGCACCGCCTGCATCGGTGACATCATCACCGCCCACGTCCGCGATTCCATCCCGACCGCCTCCGTCAAGAAGGGCAGCGTGGTCAAAGCCGTCGTCGTGCGCACCTCCTTCCCGATCCGCCGCGCCGATGGTTCGGTCCTGCGTTTCGACTCCAACGCCATCGTCATCATCGACAAGGACAACAATCCCCGCGGCACCCGGATCTTCGGGCCCGTCGCCCGTGAACTGCGCGAAAAGGCGTTCATGAAGATCGTGTCTCTCGCTCCCGAGGTTCTCTGAAGCGCCAACCACCAACTTTTTCCAATTCCATGAGCCGCATCAAGACCCACGTCAAAAAGGGCGATCAAGTCGAAATCATCACCGGCAATCACAAGGGCAAGCGCGGCACCGTGCTTTCCGTGAACGCCGTCAAGGGCCAGGTCATCGTCGAAGGTGGCCGCACGGTCCAGAAGGCCGTCCGCCCTTCCGAAGCCGAGCCGAACGGTGGCATCAAGGCCATCGACGCGCCCGTCCATATCTCCAACGTCAAGAAAGTGGGCTGAAGCGAGAGCTTCCGCCCGCGCTTAAGCGCAAGCAAACCAACGCGCTGACCCGCAAAACAAAATGAGCATACCCGCACTACAGAAACACTACCAGGAAAAGGTAGTTCCGGCCCTTCAGAAGAAGATGGGCTATCAGAACGTCCATCAGGTTCCCCGTCTTGAGAAGATCGTGGTGACCTCCTGCATGGGCAAATCCCCGGACCGCAAGATCGCGGTGGACGATGCCGTGATCGAAATCCAGAAGATCACCGGCCAGCGTCCCTCGATGACCTACTCCAAGAAGTCGGTCGCGAACTTCAAGCTGCGCGAGGGTGAAGTCCTCGGCGCGCGTGTCACCCTTCGTGGCGCCCGCATGTGGGAGTTCCTCTACCGTTTCATCAACATCACCGCACCGAACATCCGCGACTTCCGCGGCATCTCCTCCAAGTCCTTCGACGGACGCGGAAACTACGCCTGCGGCATCAACGACCAGTCCATTTTCCCGGAAATCGAGATCGACCAGATCAAGCGCCACATCGGCTTCGACCTGATCTTCGTCACCTCCGCTCCGACCGACGCCGAAGGCCGCGCGCTGCTCACCGAGCTTGGCATGCCCTTCCGCGACGTGAAGAAGGCCGAGGAAACCACCGAACCCGCCACCGCCTGATCTGCGGGACCCATCGAACCAATCTATCAGGAAACACCATCATGGCAGTTCTATCCGATCCAATTTCCGATTTCCTCACGCGTTTCAAGAACGCCGCCCGCGCCGGCAACGAGGAATTCTCCGCTCCCTATTCCAAGATCAAGGCGGACATCGCCAACATCCTCAAGGAAGAAGGCTACATCTGGAACTTCGAAGTCGTCACCGGCAAGCGTACCGAGCTCAAGGTGAAGCCGAAGTTCGTGGACGGCCGCCCGGTCCTCACGGACCTCAAGCGCGTCTCCACTCCGGGCCGCCGCCACTACGTCGGCTCCACGGAAATCCCGCGCGTCATGTCGGGCCTCGGCATCTCCATCCTCTCGACCTCGAAGGGTGTGATGTCCGGCGGCAATGCCAAGCGTCAGAACCTCGGCGGCGAGCTGATCGCCAACGTTTGGTAAACCTCCAACTCGCGAAAGGAACACAGAATCATGTCACGAGTCGGACTCAAGCCCATCTCTCTTCCCGAAAAAGTCGCCGTCAAACTGGACGGCCGCACGGTCACCGTCGAAGGCCCCAAAGGCAAACTCGACTTCACCCTGCCCGACGGGATCTCACTCAAGTCGGAAGACGGCAACGTTGTCGTTTCCCGCGCCACCGAGCAGCGTCAGGTCCGTGCCCTGCACGGCACCGCCCGCAGCCTGATCAACAACATGATCACCGGCGTCTCCAAGGGATTTGAAAAGAATCTCGAAATTCACGGCGTGGGTCTCCGCGCCGCCGTCAAAGGCAAGGATCTCGATCTTTCCCTCGGCCGCTCCCACCCGCTGCTTCACCCGATCCCGGCCGGACTCACCGTCACCGTGAACGAAAACACCAAGATCAAGGTGGAAGGCATCGACAAGCAACTCGTCGGCCAGTTCGCCGCCGAAGTCCGCGGTTACTATCCGCCCGAGCCTTACAAGGGCAAGGGTGTCCGTTACTCCGACGAGCACGTTCGCCGCAAGGAAGGCAAGAGCGTCGGTAAATAACACGTCGCCGCCATCAACATCTAACGAATTTCGGCCACATGAGCATCATCAAACGCAAGTCGATCCGCCAGCGCATCCACAAACGCATCCGCCGCAAAGTCAGCGGAACCACCGAGCGCCCGCGCCTCGCCGTTCATTACTCGAACCAGCACATCTACGCCCAGGTCATCGACGATTCCGTCGGCAAGACCTTGGTTTCCGCCTCCACCATGGACAAGTCCTTCGAAAAGGCCTCGTCCAACATCGAGAGCGCCCAGAAGGTCGGCAAGCTCCTCGCGGAGCGCGCCAAAGGCTCGAACATCAGCGCCGTGGTCTTCGACCGTGGCGGTCACCTCTACCACGGCAAGGTCAAGGCCCTGGCCGACGCCGCCCGCGAAGCCGGCCTCCAATTCTAACGCCCCGACACGATTCCCATCATGGTAACAAATTCAGACAATCCAGCATCCGAAGCTCCAGCCGTGGAAACTCCCGCGGTGCAGGCGGCTCCGACCGGTCGTGAGCGTGGCGGTGATCGCGGTGACCGTGGTCCTCGCGGTGGACGTGGTCCGCGCCGTGAGGAGCGTCAGGCTCCGACGGACGCCGATGGCAACGAGCTTTCCGAAAAGGTCGTCTTCATCAACCGATGCGCCAAGGTCGTCAAGGGTGGTCGTCGCTTCAGCTTCTCCGCTCTGGTCGTTTCCGGCGACAAGATCGGCAAAGTCGGGCTTGGCTTCGGCAAGGCCAACGAAGTGGCGGATGCGATTCGCAAGGCCAGCGAGGCCGCGCGCAAGGTGCTCAAGCCGATGAGCGTGGTGGATGGCACCATCCCTCACGAGATTTATGCCGAGTTCGGCGGTGGCAAGGTGCTTCTCAAGCCTGCCTCTCCCGGTACCGGAATCATCGCCGGCGGTGGTGTCCGCGCCGTCTGCGAGGCGGTCGGCATCCGTGACGTGCTCGCCAAGTCCATGGGTTCCTCCAACCACGCCAACGTGGTGAAAGCCACCCTCAAGGCACTTTCCCAACTCCGCACCCGCGATCAGGTTCTCTCCGGCCGCGGCAAGAAAAAGAAGGAAAAGGCCATTTGAGATTAGAAATTGGAGAGTAGGGGTTTCCCCAATATCCAATCACCAGGATCCAATCATCTTTCAATATCATGCAACTTCACAATTACAGCCCCAATCCGGGCGCGAAACACCGCACCAAGCGTCTTGGCTGCGGCGAGAGCTCCGGCCATGGCAAGACCTCTTGCAAAGGCAACAAGGGTCAGAAAGCCCGTTCCGGCAGCGGTACCCGCGTTGGTTTCGAGGGTGGCCAGATGCCCCTTCACCGCCGTTTGCCCAAGCGCGGATTCAACAACTTCGACTTCCGTGACGTGTTCGGCGTGGTCAACGTCGGCGATCTGGACGCCCGCTTTGAAGCAGGTGCCGTCATCAACGAGGAATCGCTCCGCAAGGTCGGTCTTCTCAACGGCCGTTGCGACAAGGTCAAGTTGCTGGCCGATGGCGAGGTGGAAAAGGCCTACACCGTCGAAGTCGACAAGGTGAGCGCCACCGCCCGTCAGAAGATCGAGAAGGCTGGTGGCAGCATCAAGGCGTAAGCGTTTGATCCGCTCCGGCTCCCAGTCCTGATTTCCGGTGGGGAAGCGCTTGCGCGCTTCCTCATCGTGTATTAAACCCCGCGCCTTTCTTTCTCACCCACACGCCATGATCTCCGCCTTTGCCAACACCTGGAAGATTCCTGAACTCCGGGACCGCATTCTCTTCACCCTCGCGCTCATCGTCATCATCCGCCTCGGTGTGCACATCACTCTGCCGGGAGTGGACGGCGTGGTCATCGCCAAGTGGCTGAAGGACATGCAGAACTCGGATCCCAACAATCCGATGGGTGGAGTTGGTGCCTTGTTGAACGTCTTCTCCGGTGGCGGCCTTCAATCCGCCGGTATCATGGCTCTGGGCATCATGCCCTACATCTCCGCCTCGATCATGGTGCAACTCATGACGGCGGTGGTGCCGAAACTCTCGCGCCTTGCCCGTGAAGACGGTGGTCGCCAGAAAATCACCCAATACACCCGCTACATCACGATTGCCATCGCGCTGATCCAAGGGGTTTTCGTCGCGAAGAACCTCGCTTCCGGAAGCCCGCGCCTGATGCACGGCATCGAACGGTTTGGAAATCTGGTGCCGGATCCCAGCTTCGAGTGGCATTGCATGACGGTGCTCACCATCGTGGCGGGCAGCGTGTTGCTGCTTTGGATCGCCGATCAGATCACGGATCGGGGCATTGGCAACGGTTCGTCGATCATCATCACGGTGAACATCATTTCCGCGCTGCCCGGCGCATTGATCCAGGCGTGGCGGTTCTTCGTGACCGGAGCTGCTGAGAATCCGTTCCAGTCCGTCAAGATGGTGGTCCTGATCGCGCTGCTGATCGTTGTGATCGCGGCTACCATCGCCATCACCCAAGCCCAGCGAAGGATCGCCGTGCAATACGCCAAGCGCGTGGTGGGTCGCAAGCAGTTCGGTGGCCAGACCCAGTATCTCCCGCTGAAGGTGAACTACTCCGGTGTGATGCCGATCATTTTCGCGACGGCCGTGCTCGGTCTGCCGACGATGATGATGCAGATGATCCCTTCCGTGGCCAGCCAGCCATGGGCTGTGAAGTTCTTCTCCGCCATGAACGGTGGTTGGGCCTTCTACACCTTGGGTGGCATTGGTATCTTCCTATTCTCCTACTTCTGGGTGGCGATGATGTTCCAACCCTCTCAGATTGCAGAGGATCTCAAGCGCAACGGCGGATACATCCCCGGCGTGCGCCCTGGCAAGCCGACCGCGGATTTCCTCGACTTCACGATGACCCGTCTCACCTTCGCCGGTGCGATTTTCCTCACCTTGATCTTCGTGCTTCCGTCACTCACGGGTGTTGTTGTGGGTCTCCGTGCGGATACCTACATCCTTCACTTCTTCGGCGGCACCTCGCTGCTCATCATGGTGGGCGTGGTGCTTGATGTGATGCGCCAGGTGGAAACCCAGCTTCTCCAGAAGCATTATGACGGTTTCCTGCGCAAAGGAAAACTCAAGGGCCGCTATGACCGCCTCAATCAAGGTGGCAATGCCGCGCCGCGCACCGCGATCGTCTATCTCTGGGTCGTCGTGGCCGTGCTCATCATTGTTGGCATCACCGCCTACTTCTACAATCAATCGCATTGATCGGTTCACCGGCAATGGCGCTTCGGATTGTTGTGCTGGGTCCGCCCGCCTCCGGGAAGGGCACTCAAGGAAGGCGCTTGGCGGAATCTTTGGGACTCGGGTATCTCAGCACCGGTGCCTTGCTCCGAGAGGAAGTTGAAAAGCAATCCGAGCTGGGTCTTCTTGCCGAGCCCATCCTCGCCCGCGGCCACTATCTGCCGGATGAGCTGATGTGCCGGATTCTTGCGGATTGGCTGGAGAAACAAGCCAACGGCTGGTTGCTCGATGGTTTCCCCCGCAGCGTGCCGCAAGCCGCGTTTCTTGACCGGTGGCTGACGGATCATCGAATGACGCTCAATGCGGCGGTGTCGCTTGAAGTGCCGTTCGATGTCCTGCTGGGCAGGATCGGAGGCCGTGTCGAGTGCCCGGACTGCCGTTGGTCCGGCCAGGCGGAACAAACTCGGAAGGATGACGGTTGCCCGGTTTGTGGTCACTCCGTTTCGGCCCGGCCTGACGACAGCGTCGAGAATTTCACCGAACGCCACGCGGAGTTTGAAAGGCTGACCCGTCCTGTGATCGATTACTATCAGGAGCGTGGGCTTCTTTTCCGTTGCAATGCCACCAAACCTCAGGACGATGTGGCCGCAAACCTGCTCCAACACTTCAGCCCGTGCCAGGGAGACTCTTCCATCCTGGACTCATGAACTGGAAATCCGTTCTTCGATTCGCCGTGTCCCGCAAGCCCCGCATCCCCATCAAGTCACCGCGTGAGATCGAATTCATGCGGACCGCCGGCTCCATCGCCTCGAAGATTCTTCAGGCTCTCGCCAAGGAGGTCGCCCCCGGGAAAACCACCGGGGAAATCGACCGCATGGCCGCGGAGCTGATGCGCGAGCATGATTGCAAGAGCGCGTTTCTCGGATACCGCGGATTTCCCGGCTACACCTGCATCTCGGTGAACGAAGAAGTCGTTCACGGCATCGGCGGAGACCGCCGGATCCAGCCCGGGGATATCGTGAAGATCGATGTCGGCATCGTGAAAAGCGGATTCATCGGCGACAATGCGACCACTGTGGGCGCCGGAGAAATCCCGCTGGAAACCAAGCGTCTGTTAGCCGCCACCGAGGAATCCCTGTTCCAGGCGATCAGCCACGCGCGTGCCGGCCGCAAGCTCGCCGATCTCTGCGGAGCGGTGGAGGAGTTCGTCGCGCCGCGGGGATTCACCGTGGTGCGCGAGTTCGTCGGCCATGGTGTCGGCCGGCGTTTGCACGAGGAACCGCAGGTTCCAAACTACCGCCCGCAAGGCAAGACGCCGACCCTCATGCCGGGAATGACACTTGCCATCGAACCGATGGTCAACGCCGGGGTTCCATCGGTTAGAATTCTTGAGGACGGATGGACAGTCATCACGGAGGACCGCAAACCGTCCGCGCATTTCGAACACACCGTCCTCGTCACCCATGGGGATCCCGAGATCCTCACCTGGCGCCCGCGTGAGGCGGAGCCGGAGATGCTGGGGCTGCCGGCTTGGTGATTCGGTTCGCGAGCCATTGGCCGCAGGCGATGCCTAACAAGTCCGCCAGCCAATCGAACGGGTCGCAGGTGCGGCTCGGAATGAAAGCCTGTGACAGTTCCTCGGAGGTGAGGAGGACGAACAACACAAGGCTCACCGGCGTGAACCTTTGCGGAAGCCAATTGGGTTGCCGCAAACGGAATGCGAAATTGAACAACAGGGAAAGCGCGCCGACCAGCCCCAGGTGGCCGATCTTGTCACCCATCGGCAGGCGCTCGACGAACGGCCACCAGTTTGCTCCCTCACCGCGATTCGCAATGACGATGATGGAAACGAAGAACGCGGCGAAAACCAAGGCGGCGAACGGTGGTGCGATCCGTCTCATGCCGTCCGCTATCGCACGCCGGTCCGGCGGAGTCGCGTCATTTTCAAACCTTCGCGGAATTTTCACGGTGTCCGCATGGCGATGTGGGTGAGAGATCCGGGAAATCCCGGCGTATTTGGGCGTCGCATGTTCAGATTCCTGTCATTCGGATGCTGTTTGGGCTGTGCCGGCATGGCGATGGCCGTACCTGAAGGTTTCGAAATCCACGAATTCGCCGGTCCGCCGGATGTGGATTATCCGACCGCCGTGTATGCCTCCGCCAATGGCGATGTGTTCGTTTCCTCGGATCCGAACGGATCGCTAGGCCACAACAAGGACTTCGGGAAGGTGGTGCGCTGCAGGGACACCAATGGGGACGGCAAGGCGGACCAGTTTCTCGACTTCGTCCCGAAAGTGACCAGCCCCCGTGGCGGGCACATGGTGGGGGACACGCTTTATCTGATTCATCCACCGTTTCTAACGGCCTATCGAGATACGAACGGTGATGGGGTCGCGGATGAGGTCAAGGACCTGGTGACCGGCCTTGGAGGCGGCATTGAAAACCCGCGCGGCGCGGACCACACGACGAACGGCGTGCGGATGGGCATCGACGGCTGGCTCTACATCTCGGTGGGCGATTTCGGCGCGACTCCAGCCAAGGGAACCGATGGCTCCATCGTCGAGCTTCATGGCGGCGGCGTGCTCCGCGTGCGGCCGGACGGATCGCAGCTGGAGGCCTACTCGGTGATGGTTCGTAATATCTGTGATACCGCGATCTCGCCAGTCCTTGATTTGTTCAGCCGGGACAACACCAACGACGGTAAAGGTTGGAACACACGTTTCCACCACTTCACCGCGCTCGCGGATCATGGATATCCGCGGCTCTATCAGAACTTTGCTGATGAGGCGGTGAAGCCGCTCGCGGACTACGGCGGAGGTTCCGGCACCGGCGCTCTATGGCTCAGTGAACCGGGATTTCCACCGGAGTTCACCGACGCCTTGTTCTCTACCGACTGGACGACCGGAACCGTCCACTATCACCCGTGGAAACGGGCCGGTGCCAGTTATTCGGTGGAGCAGAAGGATTTCGAAAAACTGCCGCGCGCCATCGACATCGATGTCGATGGAAGTTCCCGACTCTATCTCGCCGACTGGCGCAACGGAGGTTTTGACTTTTCCGGTCCCGGCAAACCGGTGGGCATGATCCATCAGGTGACCTATCCCAAGCTCCCGCGCGCGAGATATGTGGATGTCAGGCGGGCGGATGACAACGCGCTCGTCGGACTGCTCACATCGCCGAGCGCGGTGCAAAGGCTGGAAGTCCAGCGCGAGATCCTCAAACGTGGTAAGAAACCGGCGTTCGCGAACTCCATCTTCGCCATCGTGGGCAATGCCGGCCAGACTGTTTCCGTGCGAACGGCCGCGATCTTCACGTTCAAGCAACTCTACGGAACGGAAAGCACGCGGTTTTTGGCCGAGTCCTCAACGGATGCCGCGATCCGCGAATTCGTGCTGCGGGCCATGACCGATTCCCTGAAGGAACTCGACGGTGTGCCCGTGAAGCCATATCTCGAAGGACTCAAGGATGAAAACCCCAGGGTGGTGCTGCAATCACTGATCGGTCTGCAACGCATGAACTCGAAATCATCGGCAGCGGCGATACTGGAAGCTTCGAGAAACTGGAAGGAAGCGGGTGATTCCCCCCGGTTGGAGCATACGGCAATGCAGGTTCTCGTGAAGTTGGAAAACATCACCGCTTGTCTAGCAGCGGTTGGCGATCCTTTGACACGCAAACTCGCGCTGCTTTCCTTGCAGCGGATCCATCAAATGGAAACGTTGGATGGCTTGGTTTCGATTTTCAACTCATCCCAGGACGTCGAACTCCGCTTCTCCGTTCTCCGGTCCTTGGCAAGACTCGCTTATCGCGAGAAACCATGGGATCGCAAGAGCTGGTGGAACACCCGGCCGGATGACCGCGGGCCCTACTACGAGCCTGTGGAGTGGCCCGGAACCAAGGCGGTGATCTCCGCGATCGAGTCCGGATTCTCGAAGATTCCCCAAGCGCGCCAGAATGAGATGATGGGTGAGCTTGCGAGGAACCGGCTTGCGGTTT
>DAISZP010000096.1:0-12967 GCA_036824745.1 Luteolibacter sp. | reverse complement strand
GAGCTTCCGGGCACCCGTGGAGAGCTTCCGGGCATCCGTAGAGAGCTTCCGGGCATCCGTAGAGAGCTTCCGGGCATCCGTGGAAGACTCCCGGGCGGGTCAATCGGGGTTTCGATTTCCGGCTTCGGGTTTCAAAACCTCGCTCGTTTCCCCGGCCGCCGCGGGGCTGAGGCCGAGGCGCAGGTCTCCGGAGAGGAGCCTGAGCAGCGTTTCGCCCTCGGCGGGGTGCAGGGTGGCGAGGCGCTGGGAAAGATCCCGGATGCCCTCCAGTTTGCGGGAGTTTTCCATCATTTGGGCCAGAAACGCCTCGGTCCCGGCGAGGTCCAGCAAGTCCGGCTGGAGTGGGAGGTCTTGGAGTATCAGGCGGGCGCAGCGGAGGAAGTCCTTGTGGGCGGCGTGCAGTTCGCGGTAGCGCTCCATCTTGGCTCCGGGCAGGGAAAGCAGGGCCTGGCGCAAGGTGGCCGCGGGCAGGGTGGCGGATTTCGGCCGCGGACCGGCCAGCCAAGCGCGGGCGATCCGACGGTCCTCTTCGGATTCCAGACCGGCGAGGTAGGAGCTGACAAAGCCCCGTTTTTCCACCTGGCTGCCGGTTTCCTCCACCAGCCGGCAGAGGTCGCTGAAGTCGGCGAGTTGGCAAACGGGCCGCTTGTGCCACGGGCCGCGGGCGGAGGGTTTCGGCCGGGCGGGCCGCTGGATGGAGAGCTCAAGCTGGTCGCCGCCGGTCGCCGTCCATGCGTCCATGCCGCGGGATCGCAGCTCGGCGGCGAATTCATGGGCGAAGCCATGCGTCGTGAGAATCCGCCGCGGCCGCACCCGCTGGATGCACTCCAGCAGACCCGGATGGTCGGCGTGGTCCGAGAAGGGGATCATCGCGTTCACCCGATAGCGGAACCTCGCGCCGGGCTGGAGCGCCCAGCCGCTGAGCATGGCGGTGCGTTTCGCCTTGAGGCCCTTGAACAGCGCGGAGCGGATGGCATGCGGCGGGGCGATGACGACGTGGCCTTGCGGCGCGTGGCCATCGAACACCAGCGGCTCGGGCAGCCCCGGCACGCCGGCCTCGCGGCAGACGCGGGTCATTTCCGCCGCGCCGGGATGCAGCAGGGCGGGGATGCCGTGTTCCTCTAACAAAGCGAGGACCTCCTGCGCCTTGCCGAGCGAGTAGCCGAGCAGCACCGGTGTCTCGCCATCGGTGAAGGCGTCGTTCACGAAGCGCAGCACGGAGCTTTCCACCTCCATCGGATTCGGAAACTCGTAACCGGGAAGGCCGAAGGTGGTTTCCAGAATCAAGGTGTCCGCGCTGAGGAAATTGACGGCTTCCGCGGTGCGGCTGCGGCGGGTCTTGAAGTCCCCGGTGTAGAGCAAGGTGGCGTTGTCGGAGATCCGCGTGATGTGGATCATCGCCGAGCCCGGTATGTGTCCGGCGGGAATGAGACGCAGGCGGAATCCATGGCGCGTGATGGGCACGTGGAAGGCGGCGGTTTCCATGCGGTTCTCGGCCAGCCCGTAGCGGCCGTGCAACAGCTTGGCGGTGACTTCCGAGCAGATCACGTTCTGGTGTCGCGCGAAGTGATCCGCATGGGCGTGGGAAACAAAGGCGCAGGGTTTCCCGCCCGGCGGATCCAGCCACAGGTCGGCTTCCGGCAGATACAGGCCACGTTGGTAACGGACTTCGATCAAGGGCGGGAAGTGTTGCGGGTTTGGCGGGCCGCGCCAAGGGAAACCATGACACAAAAAAACGGGACCGCGCCGGCGATCCCGTTCTTGAAGGAGGGTGAGGGGAAATGTCTATCAGAACGGAATGTCGTCCTCTTCCTGATAGTCTTCCGCGGGTGCGGCGGACGCGCCTTGCGGCGGTCTCGCCTGCTGTTGCTGCGGGGCGCGGGCCGGGGCCTGGCCGCCACCTTGTGAATTGCCTCCGCTTTTGCTGTCAAGAAACTGGAAAGTTTCGCCAACAACCTTGAGTTTGCTGCGCTTTTGGCCGGTGGTCTTGTCGTCCCAGGTATCAAGGCTCAGGCGGCCTTCGACGTAAATGGGACGCCCCTTTGTCAGATATTGCTGAGCGGATTCGGCCGGCCTCCCCCAGAAGGTGATGTCCACGAAGGTGGTTTCCTCCTGTTTTTGGTTTTGCTCGTTATACCAAACGCGGTTGATCGCAAGTCCGAGTTCCGCCACGGCGGTGCCCTTGGGGGTGTATCTCAATTCGGGATCCCGGGTGAGATTGCCGATGAGCATGACTTTGTTGAGATTGGCCATAACGAAAGGAACTCGGGTTGGGGAGGGCGGAAACTCAGGTCAATGAATGGTTCGCGCGAACCATTCCCGGATCAGGCGATGCGCTGGAAGTGCTGGAGGTGCACGTGGCCGTTGAGGCGGAGGCGGGCCTGGATCTTGGTGATGGTTTCCGCGGCACCCTTGAAGGTGTAGTTCACATACTGGCCGGCCTCAAGGTGGCGGGAGTTATAGGCGAACTGGCGGCGGCCGAGATTGGAGATTTTTTCGACCTTGGCGCCTTCGGTTTCGAGCTCCTTGGAAACGGAGGTGATCAGTTCATCGACGGTTCCTTCGAGGGACTTGGTGTTAAGGACGATCAGGCCTTGGTATTTGCGACTCATCGGTGTGAGGTGGGGTGGATTGGATGCGTGTATGATAGCGGTTCGCCGCGGCGGCGATCCCTTGGGAACGCGCAAGCTGCACAGCTTCGAGAGAGGTGGCAAGCGTGTTTTCAAGCAAGGGACGCTCGTCCGGGGAAAATTTTCCAAGAACATGTCCCACCATGTTTCCCGGCTCGCTGGAGCCGATGCCGATCTTGAGCCGGGGGAAGACATCGGTGCCCAGATGCTCGATCAGGGACTTGATGCCATTGTGGCCGCCGGCACTGCCTTTTTCGCGGAAACGCAGGGTGCCGAGCGGCAGCGCGGCGTCGTCATAGACCACGAGGATGCTCTCCGGCAGCCATTTGTGAAACGAGAGGATCTGTCTCACGGCCCGGCCGCTCAGGTTCATGAAACTCTGGGGTTTCACCAAAAGGGTGCCGGGCAGCTTGGCGAGGTGGCATTGGAACTTCGGCGCGGATTCAAACGGCGCGCCGGATGCGGCGGCGAGACGGTCCAGCACCATGAACCCGACGTTGTGGCGGGTCTCCTCATACTGCCGCCCCGGATTGCCGAGGCCGATGATGACTTGTAAGGACATGGGATCGAGTCAAGTCTTCTTCAGTGGCAGCAGATGGACCCGGTTCTTGCGGGGATCGATCGTTACCAAGGCACCCATTTCGAGTTCGGTGCGCACCAATTGCAGTGCCGCTCGAACCAAATCGCCCATGATCCCCGGCCGCACATCCTCCGCCCGCAACTGGATGACGCTGGGACGGCGCGCGCCGGTGAGGTGGAGAAGGGTTCCAAAATCCAAATCATGGGTGAAAACCACATGTTGGTTTTCTTCGGCCCATTTTATAATGACATGGTCTGGAGCGTCCGCGGCTCCAATGGTGCTCCAATGCACGGCGTGTATGCCGTCCTTTGACAAACAGGGAGCCCAGTCGGGGCTGAGGTTCATGTCGATGACCACCTTCATCCGACAGCCAAGGGAAGCTCACGTTCTTCCGCCCGCCACGTGGCGTAGGCAAGCGCGGCGAGAATGTCTTCCTGAGCCAGATAAGGATAGAGCGCCAGGATTTCCGCATGATCCGATCCGGAAGCCAGTAGTCCGGTGATCGTGCCAACCGTGACACGCGTTCCCCGGATGCAGGGTTTTCCACCCATGACCGAGGGGTCGATCACGATGCGCTCGATTTCAGGAAACGTGAACATGTGAGCAGGCTACCCCGGAGGGATAGAAGTGGCAAGTTGCGAGGTGCATGAAAAAACGCCCGGATCGTTTGCACGGCCCGGGCGTTTGAAGGTTGGAATTGGATTTCCGAAATCAGGCGGCCGGAGTGGCGGCGACCTCTTCGGCACCACCGGCGCGGCCGATGTGGACGACGACGACATCGGCGGCGTGGGTCGGGCGGACGCCCTTGGGATACTTGATGTCACCGAGGTGGAGCGAATCACCGAGGCCGAGGCCGGAGATGTCGATCTCGATGGTTTCCGGAAGGTCGCCTGCGACGCAGACGATTTCGATGGCGTGCACGTATTGCTCGATCACGCCACCGGCTTTCACGCCCGGGGCTTCGCCGTTGAGGTGGGCCGGGATGTGGGCGGTGATTTCGGTCTTCTCGTCGATGGCGAGGAAGTCGGCATGGACGGCCGAGCCGGAAAGCGGGTCGTGCTGGATGGATTGCACGAACGCGAGGCGGGTGCCTTCACCTTCGACTTCGAGGTTCACGAGGATGTTTTCCGAAGAACTGGCGGCGATGAGCTCGTCGAAGGACTTCGCGTCCACCTTGAGGTTCTTGTTCTCCACGCCGCGTCCATAGATCACGGAGGGGAGCCAGCCTTCGCGGCGCATTTGATTGAGACGGCCCGAGCCTTTGCGGGCGCGGGGAGCAGCTTTGAGGGTGGTGGTTTTGGCCATGACGGGAAAAGTCGTTGGTGTTCGTCGGGAATACGCGCCGGAAACCTTCGAGGCAGGGGCGCGGGGCGGGCTGTGTAGCGACGGGACGGCCACTTGTCAAAAAATTGTTCGCTTCTTTGAATTTTATCCGGCGGGGGCTGGGAAACCCTTCCCAATTCGCCTTGTCACGGCCTCCCGGCGGACGAAACACTCCCGCATTGATGATCAAGCGCGCCATCCGTTTCCTGTTCTACCGCTCGGAATTGTTCCGCTCGCTGGTGGGTTGGGTTTCCGTCATTTCCGGGCGCACCCAGCCGCTGCGTCTGGCGCACCTGATCTCCTACGACGACGAAGGGGCGATCGGTCCGCTTCAGCAGGACGAGGCGGCGGCCTTGTTCGGCATCATCCGGACGCTGCGGCCCCGCACGGTGGTGGAGTTCGGGTTTTTCCACGGACACAGTGCGTTCAATTTCCTCATGGCACTGACGGAGGACGCTCTGCTGGCGAGCTATGATGTGGATGAGGATTCCGCGGAACGGGCGCGGGTCGAGTTCGCCGGGCTGAAGGGTTTTCGATTCCTGCACAAGTCCCAGGACGCGTTCGATCCGGCCGATGTCGATGGCAGGCCTCTCGACTTCGTGTTTTTCGACGCGGCGCATTTCCTGGACCTGAACCAACGGACCTTTGAAATAATCCTGCCGCATCTATCAGCCCGGGCGATGATCGCGATTCACGACACAGGCATCTGGAATCCGGGGTTTCTCAAGGACGTGCATCGGGAATTCGTGAAGGAAATGCCGACGCGTGAAACCACGGGCGGAAACATCATCCACCAGCCGGGCGAGCGCGATTTCGTCGAGTGGATCCGGAAAACGCATCCCGATTTCCAAGCGATCCACCTGCACAGCGACCGCACGCTGCGCCATGGGCTCACCTTGTTGCAGAAAACGTCCGCTTGGGACGCTTGATCAGACTTCGAAGAGGGAAGTCACCGATTTCCCGCAAGCGATCCGGCTGATGGCCTCCGCCATGAGGGGGGCGATGCCGACCACCTTGACCTTCGGTCCGGCGGCTTGTGGCACGGAGTCGGTGGTGATGACTTCCTCGATGTCCGAATCGCTGATGCGCTGATGCGCGATCTCGCCGAGGATGGCGTGAGATACGCCTGCGAAGATGCGTTTCGCCCCGAAGCGGTTCAAAATATCCGCCGCGGCCATCAAGGTGCCTGCGGTTTCCGTCATGTCGTCCACGAGCAGTACGTCGCGGCCTTCCACCTCGCCGATCACGTTCATCGCCTCCACCTTGGTGGCGCTGACGCGGTGTTTGGCCACGATGGCGAGTTCCGCACCGAGCGCTTCGGCATAGGCGCGCGCCATTTTCACGCCACCCACATCCGGGGAAACAACGGTGAGATTCGAAGTGTCCTGAAGCCGCTCGCGAAGGTATCCGATGAGCGCCGGCTTCGCATACAGATGATCGACGGGAATATCGAAGAAACCCTGGATCTGCGGCGCGTGCAGATCCATGGTTAGAACGCGGTTCACCCCGGCGGAGGTGAGCAGGTTGGCCACCAGTTTCGCGGTGATCGGCACGCGCGGCTGGTCCTTGCGATCCTGGCGGGCGTATCCGAAGAACGGCATCACCGCGGTGATCCGCTCGGCGCTGGCACGGCGGGCCGCATCCACCATGATGAGCAACTCCATCAGATTGTGGTTCGTCGGCGGGCAGCTCGGCTGGATGATGAAAATGTCCTCGCCGCGGATGTTCTCGTTGATCTTCACGAACGTCTCCCCGTCGGGAAACGCGGTGACTTGAACGTCGGCGAGAGGTTGGCCGAGGGCGTCGGAAATTCGGTCGGCAAGAGCGCGGTGGGCGGTTCCACTGATGAGTTTCATGGGGCAGGATGAGGGCGGATTGGCGCGGGCGGCGGATTGTTGACAGCGGATGGACGGTCGGCAATACTTTGCTCCGAAATCCTTCACTCAGCCCCTGCCGATGCCTTCCGATCCATCAAAGCCCGCCGCTCCCGACGGGCTTTCCTTCAACCACGAGGAATCCGGGCACCGCGCCTTTTTGGGGCCGGTCATCGTCTCGGCGCTCGTGATCCTTTGGTTCTACGGCTTCGACAAACGCTTCATCGAAGGCTCATTTTCGTCGTTTCAATGGATCTGGAGCGCATGGAATGATGATCTGGACTATGAACACGGGCCTTTGTTTCCCTTGGTCATCGCCGGATTGATCATCCACCGGTTCAAGCCGTTCAAGGCAGCGATCGGCGAGGGGAGTTACTGGGGGCTCGTCGTGGTTCTCTTCGGCGCGCTGCTCTTCGCCGTCGGATACCGCACCCTCCAACCCCGCGTCACCATGGGGGCGCTGCCCATCCTTCTCTGGGGCGGGGCTTTGTATCTGTGGGGCTGGGGACTTGCGCGGATGCTTGTGTTTCCGCTGTTCTTCTTCTGGCTGGCGATTCCTCTGCCGAGCTTCCAACAGGCGACCAACGGCCTGCAACTCCTCGCGGTTTCCATGGCTCATCATGGTGCGGCTCTGTTCGGTGTGGATACCGTGGTTCAGGGAACGCAGATCTCTTCCACCCATGGAAATTGGGAGCCGCTGGAAATCGCCAAAGGTTGCAGCGGGATCCGCTCCCTGATGGCCCTGCTGATGATTTCCGGCGCATGGGCCTACGTCGCGAATCTGGCTATGTGGAAACGCGTCCTGCTGTTTCTATCCGCCGTGCCGCTGGCGATCTTCGGCAACGCGCTGCGCGTCACCTCGATCTTCGTCATCGGCGAATACGGCGATCCCGTATGGGCCCGCGGAACCTGGCACGATTGGTCCGGCCTGCTGCTGTTCTATCCGATCTCGCTCATGCTGCTTCTGGTCCTCCATTCCATCCTTGAAGGTGGGATTCCCTGGCGGAAGGCGGATCGCAAGCAAGTCCGCCGCGTCGTGGTGGTTTCCCGCACCGAAGATCACGATTTGAAATCCGAGCCCTCCTGACGCATGAAACGGAACTTTTGGTTGCTGCCTTTGGTACTGCTCTTGTCGTTGGGTTTGGTTTATGTCCTGCCCAAAGCTGGAAAAATCGCCGAATCCGCCGTTAAGATGAATCTTCCAGGGTATCTCGGAGGTTGGTCATTCGAAGGCATGGCACCTTCCAAGGATGAGATCGGAACCTTGGGAAAAGACACCCGTTTCTCCAAGGCCATCTGCTCGAAGGTCATTGCCGGGCAACAGTCGCTGAGCGGTGATCTGCTGTTTGATCGGCTCGATCTCTCGATTGTTCTCTCCGGACATGACCTGAACACCTCGATCCACCGGCCCGAAAGGTGCATGCCTGCTCAAGGCCATTCCATCCAGTCTTCGGATGATGTGGTCATGAAGGTGGAAGGCGGCCGCGAATTCAAAGCCAAGCGCTTGCACTCCATCCAGACGTTGAAAGACAAGGAAACCGGCAAACCAGTCGCCAGTTTCAACTGCCTCACCTACTACTTCTTCGTCGGCCACGACAAGATCACAAACGATCACCTGCAGCGCACCCTGATGGACATGAAGGACCGCCTTGTTTACGGTCGGGACCAGCGTTGGGCCTACGTTTCCACCTCGATGTGGTATGGAAAACTTCCCTGGCTCCCGCAGGAAATCACGGAAGCCGAGGCGGACCAGAAGATGCGCAAGTTCCTTTCCGAGTTTGGCGAACGCCAGATCGCTTGGGATCAAATCAAGCCGTGATCTCGTTGTGAGCGGATTCTGGCACCGCACGTGCTGAATCGCGCTCATACTCCATGTCGATTCACGTCGCCCTGCACCATCGGACATCCTATCGCTACGAGCGCCCGGTGGCGCACGGCGCACATGTTGTCCGCCTCCGTCCAGCGCCGCACTGCCGGTCGCGCATCCTCGCATACAGCCTGAAAGTCGGCCCCGCCGAACACTTTCTCAACTGGCAGCAAGACCCTCAGGCGAACTACCTCGCCCGCCTAGTGTTTCCGGAAAAGACCGACCGCCTCGACATCGAGGTGGACCTCGTGGTCGAAATGTCGGTCCAGAATCCCTTCGACTTCTTCTTGGAGGCCTACGCCGAGGAGTATCCCTTTCAATACGCCGCTGACCAGGCTGCGGAGCTCGCTCCTTTCCGGATTCTAACAAAAAGCGGGCCGCGGCTCGAAAAGTGGATCGATCAATATCAGGGACGGAAGCAACGGACCATCGATCTGTTAGTCGAGATCAACGCCGCGCTGCAAGCGGCCATCGATTACCGCATCCGCCTCGAGCCCGGCGTCCAGACACCGGAGGAAACCTTGGAGAAATCCTCCGGCTCCTGCCGCGATTCGTCGTGGCTGCTGGTCACGCTGCTGCGTCACTTGGGTTTCGCCGCGCGCTTCACCTCAGGCTACCTCATCCAGCTCAAGCCGGACGTCGAATCGCTCGACGGCCCCAGCGGCACCGATGTGGATTTCACCGACCTGCACGCGTGGGCGGAGGTCTATCTGCCGGGCGCCGGATGGATCGGCCTCGATCCCACCTCCGGTCTGTTAGCGGGTGAGGGGCATCTTCCGCTCGCCTGCTCGCCGGAGCCCTCCAGCGCCGCGCCCGTCACCGGCGGAGTGGAGCCCTGCAAGTCCACCATGGAGCACGAGATGCGCGTCACCCGCATCTACGAGTCGCCTCGCACTACACTGCCTTACACGCCGGAACAGTGGAATGCGATCCTTGAGAGCGGCCACGCCACGGACAAGGAACTGGAGGATATGGACATGCGCCTCACCATGGGCGGCGAGCCAACTTTCATTTCCATGGACGACTTCGATGGTGATGAGTGGAACACCTCCGCCGTCGGCCCCACCAAGCGTCTGCTCGCGGACAAGCTCATCAAGCGCCTCCACGCCCGTTTCGCCCCGGGCGGCCTGCTTTTCTACGGTCAGGGGAAATGGTATCCCGGCGAACAGCTTCCGCGCTGGTCGCTCAATTGTTACTGGCGCAAGGACGGCCAGCCGATCTGGCGCGATGTCTCGCTCATCGCCGATGAGTCGAAAGACTACGGCCACCGCATCGATCACGCGAAATCCTTCGGCCGTTTTCTATCAGAAACCCTCGGCGTCGATCCCAAGTGGCTCATCCCGGCCTACGAGGACGCGTTCTACTACATGTGGCGCGAGCGCCGCCTGCCGTCCAACGTGGATCCCCTCGAGTCCAATCTCCGTGACAAGCTGGAGCGCGACCGCATCGCCCGCGTGTTTGATCGCGGGCTGAATGAAATCGTCGGCTTCGTGCTTCCTCTCGAACGCCGCGAAACCCCGATGGGGCCGCGCTGGGCGAGTGGTCCGTGGTTTCTCCGTGATGAAACCCTGTTCCTGCTCCCGGGCGATTCGCCGATCGGATACCGCCTGCCGATGGATTCGCTGCCTTGGGTCTGTGAAGAGGATTATCCATGGTCGATTCCCGCTGATCCGACGCGCGAACTCGCGCCCTTGCCGCCCGCGGCCTCCGGTCCCGTGTTCACCATGCAGAAACGGGCCGCGAATCCGGAATCCCCATCGGTATCTAACAAATCCGCCGCGTCGTCGCCCCTTCCGACCCGCGGCCTCGGGCCGGGATCCTATGTTTCCATCCGTGAAACCGCACCCGCGCCGCAGGAATCGGCGTCATGGGTCATCCGCTCGGCCATCTGCTTCGAGCCTCGGGACGGCCGCCTGCATGTCTTCCTGCCGCCTGTTAGAGATACGCTGGATTTCCTTGATCTCATCGCCCGCATCGAGCAGACCGCCGTTTCGCTCGGCATGCCGGTCATCATCGAGGGCACGCCGCCGGAATACGATCCGCGCATCAAGGTGCTCAAGGTCACTCCGGATCCGGGCGTCATCGAGGTGAACCTGCAACCCGCCGAATCGTGGGATGATCTGGTCTTCAACACCTCCGTGCTCTACGAGGAGGCGCGCCTCTGCCGGCTCGCCACCGAGAAGTTCATGATCGACGGCCGCCACTGCGGCACCGGTGGCGGAAACCACATCATCGTCGGCGGCGCGACACCGTCTGACAGCCCGCTGCTCCGCCGCCCGGACTTGCTGCGGAGCATGATCACGTTCTGGAACCACCATCCGTCGTTGAGTTTCCTCTTCTCCGGCCTGTTCGTGGGGCCGACTTCGCAAGCCCCCCGCATCGACGAGGCGCGGAATGATTCGATTCATGAAATCGAGATCGCCTTCACCACGCTCGAGGGCACCCAGCCGCCGCTTCCGTGGCAGGTGGACCGCGCCCTGCGCAATCTTCTGATAGATTCCACCGGCAACACGCACCGCGCCGAGTTCTGCATCGACAAGCTCTACAGTCCGGACAGCGCCACCGGACGGCTGGGTTTGTTGGAGATGCGCAATTTCGAAATGCCGCCCCACTATCAGATGAGCCTGGCGCAGCACCTCGTGCTCCGCGCCTTGCTCGCCCGGTTCTGGAAGGAACCTTATGAGAAACCGCTCGTCCGCTGGGACAGCACGATCCACGACCGCTGGATGCTGCCTCATTTCATCTGGGACGATCTCACCGATGTGTTAGGCGATCTCCGCGAGCACGGCTGCCTGATTGAGGACGAGTGGTTTGCTCCGCACCTGGAGTTCCGTTTTCCGCGCATCGGGGATTTCACCCAGCGGGGTGTGGAGGTGGAACTCCGCCACGCCATCGAGCCCTGGCACGTTTTGGGCGAATCCGGCCCCGGCGGCGCGGTCCGCTACGTGGACAGCTCGGTGGAGCGCATGCAGGTCCTTGTCCGCGGCATGACGGATCCCCGCCACGTGATCGCCTGCAATGGCATCCGCGTCCCGCTGCATCCCACCGGCACGCACGGCGAATTCGTCGCCGGCGTCCGTTACCGCGCCTGGCAGCCGCCGAACTGCCTGCATCCGACCATTCCCGTCCACACGCCGCTGGTTTTCGACCTGCTGGACACGTGGAACGACCGTTCGCTCGGCGGCTGCACCTACCACGCCGCCCACCCGGGTGGCCGCAGCCACGAGACCTTCCCGGTGAATTCCTACGAGGCCGAGGCCCGCAGGCTCGCCCGCTTCTTCCGCCACGGCCACACCGGCGGCACCACCAAAGCAGTGGAGCCGCCGCCGAGCCCGGATTTCCCGCTCACGCTGGACTTGCGCATGTTGCCGTGAACTTGTCTGGTTGGACCGCCGCCGCGCATCACCCATGGCTGAAAGTTCCCGCAATCGCGCATCCTCGTCGCCGCCTCCCAACACCGGGGCGGCCGGCGGCGCGTGGAACGAGATGACGGACGCCCAGGGCCATCCGCGCGCGCACTGGCTGAATCTCTCCATGAAACTCGGCCGCCTCACCGCGGACGAGCGCGCCTCGCTCGCGACCACCGCCGAGCGCATGATCGAGGACCTCGGCACCACCTTCAATGTCTTCAGCGACGTTGGCGGCGCCGGGCGTCCCTACGAACTGGACTCGATCCCGCTCATCATTCCGCCTGTCGAATGGCAGCGCGTTTCCGAGGGGCTGAAACAACGCATCCGCCTGCTGGATGCCGTCGTTTCCGATCTCTACGGCCCGCAAACGCTCATGCGCGACGGGTTCATTCCGCCGGATCTCGTGCATTCCAGCCCGGCTTTCCTGCCCTATGCCTGCGGCATCCAGCCGCCCGGCGGTCATCACCTGATCAGCACCGGCTGCGATCTCGTCCGCTCGCCTAACGGATCGTGGATGGTCCTGCGCGACCACACCGGCACACCCGGCGGGCTCGGGCAGGTGTATGAAAACCGCAACGTCATTTCCAAACTGCTCGTCGATGCCTTTGACGCGTCCCGAGTCGCCCGCCTCGCCGATTTCGCGGACCTCGAACGCGAGGCGCTGCGCTCCATCGCCGTGCCGCGCCGCGATGAGGTGAACGTCGTGTTTCTAACACCCGGCTTCCGCCACCCGTCCTACTTCGAGCACGCCTACAAGGCCCGTCTGTTAGGATTCCCGCTGGTCCAGCCCGCCGATCTCACCGTGCGCGAGCGGCGTCTGTTTCTCAAGACTCTCGGCGGCCTGCGCCGCATCGATGGCGTCGTCTGCCGCATCGATCACGATGGCATCGATCCCCTCGAACACCTCGGCCGGGGAGGGGATGGGGTTCCCGGGATCGTCGAGGCATGGCGCACCGGAAACGTGGCGCTCGCCAACGCTCCGGGTTCTGCTTTCGCCTCCAGTCCCGCACTCATGCCGTTCCTGCCACGCATCTGCCGCGAGTGGTTCGGCGAGGACATGAAGCTGCCCTTCGTGGAAACCTGGTGGCTCGGCCAGGAACAAACGCGCCGCCGCGTGATGGACCAGATGGCCCGCTTCGTCCTTCTATCAGCATCGCCGGAACTGCATCCGCTGCTGCCTGTCCAATGGTCCGCGCTCACTCCTTCGGCACGGAAACAATGGCTCGCCGTGATCGAGGCGCGGCCCCACGACTTCGTCGTCCAGGCGGATGTCAGGCCGAGCG
>DAISZP010000095.1:5688-12973 GCA_036824745.1 Luteolibacter sp. | reverse complement strand
CCCTCGTCATTCCGGAAAGCCCGCGCTGGCTGGCCGAAAGAGGCCGCGGGGCAATGGCCCTCGCGGTCCTGGAGCGCATCAACGGCCCGCAGGTCGCAGCCACCGAGCTGGCGGACATCAAGGCGACGGTGGCCGAGGAGAGCGGATCTCTCGCAGAGCTCTTCAAGCCCGGCTTACGTCGGGTTTTGTTCATGGCGTTGTTTCTCTCGGTGGTTTCGGAATTCAGCGGCATCACCACGATTTGGAACTTTGGCCCGGAAATCATCCGCGGCCAGGGCATCCAACTGACAAACGAAATGAGCGGCATGGTGGTCATCGCCGGCACACTATCCATCTTCACCCTGGTGGCGGTCTGGTTGATGGACGTGGCCGGTCGTCGACGCCTGTTGTTCTGGGGCAACCTCGGTTGTTTCATCTCGCTCATCGCACTGGGCGTGCTGCTCGGCAGGGTGGATTCGCCCAGCGTCCTGAAAGTGGCGGCCGCCGCCACCTTCGCCGCCTGCTTCGCCTTCTCGATGGGTCCCATCAAGTGGGTGTTCATGTCGGAAGTGTTTCCGACGCGCATCCGCGGCCGCGCGGTGGCCATCAGCTCGCTGGCCGTGTGGACCGCCGACGCGATCCTGAACCAACTCTTTCCGCTCATGCGCGACCACTGGGGCAAGAGCAATACCTTCTATGTGTTCGCCGCCGTGCTGATTCCGCAATTTTACTTTGTCTGGAAACTCATGCCGGAAACCAAAGGCCGCACACTTGAGGAAATCGAGCGCTCGTGGATGAAATAAGCGCCGCCGAAGGCATTTGAAAAAACCAATGCTCCCGAAGTCCAGTCAGTCTGCGTCCACACCAGACTCCGTTCTGCAGAGTCTGGCGGGACGATTGCGCGGGGAACTCGCCATCGGACCGCTGATGCGGCGGCTCTATGCCACGGATGCTTCCGAGTACCAGGAGCTGCCCGCAGGAGTTGCTTTTCCAGCGGATGAAGACGACCTGCGGGAAATCATCCGTTGTGCCCACGCCCATGGCTTCAGCTTGATTCCGCGCGGCGCGGGCACTTCGCTGGCCGGCCAGTGCGTGGGCAACGGCCTCGTCGTCGATCTCTCCCGCGGATTCACCAGAATCCTTGCCATTGATGCCGCGGCGCGGCGGGTGCGCGTGCAACCCGCGGTGGTCCGCAACGAACTCAACCACGCGCTGTTAGCCCACGGCATGCTCTTCGGCCCGGAAACCTCCACCGCCAACCGCGCGATGATCGGCGGCATGGTGGGGAACAATTCCTGCGGCTCGAACTCGATCGTGTACGGCAGCACGCGGGAGCATCTGGTCTCGATCCGCGGGTTTCTCAGCGATGGCAGCGAGTGCGTCTTTGGTCCTTTGACACGCGATGAGTTCGCGGCGAAATGCGCGGGGCCGGATTCGCTCGAAACCAGGATCTATCAGGAGATTCGCGCCATTCTGGCAGACCCGGACAACCGTCGCCAGATCACGGAAAACTTTCCGGTTTCCTCCATCCCACGCCGCAACACCGGCTATGCGCTCGATTTGCTGATGGATTCCGCGGTGTTCGATCCCGCCTCGCCGGAGCCGTTCAATTTCTGCAAACTCATCGCCGGTTCCGAGGGCACGCTGTTTTTCGCGGTCGAGATCGAGCTCGATTGCTCGCCACTGCCGCCGCCGCACGCCGCGCTGGTGTGCGGGCACTTCTCCACGGTCAACGAATCGCTCCACGCAAATCTGTTAGCACTGCCTCACGGTCCGAGTGCCTGCGAGCTGATCGACCACCACATCCTCGACTGCACCAAGGCGAACCTGGCGCAACAACGCAACCGCTCGTTTGTCGTTGGCGATCCCGGTGCGATCCTCGTCGTGGAAATCCGCCGCGACAGCCGCGAGGCAGCGGAGTCCGCCGTGGCCGCCCTACAGGAAGCCTGGCAGCTCGCGGGCTTCGGCTATGCCGCGCCGGTGCTGTGGGGAGCCGAGGGCGACAAGGTCTGGGAGCTGCGCCGCGCCGGTCAGGGCCTGCTGAGCAACGTACCCGGCGACGCCAAGCCACGCGAAGTCGTCGAGGACACCGCCGTGGATGTGCGGGATCTGCCCGCCTACATTGCCGAGTTCGACAATTTGCTGCGGACGAAATACGGCATCGATTGTGTCTATTACGCCCACGCAGGCTCGGGCGAACTGCACACGCGTCCGCTGTTCGATCTCAAGACGCAAGAAGGCTTGAAGATGTTTCGCGGTGTGGCCACGGACATCGCACTGTTAGTGAAAAAATACCGCGGCTCCCTCAGCGGCGAGCATGGCGACGGACGGCTGCGCGGCGAGTTCATCCCGCTGATGGTGGGTGAGCATTGTTACGAATTGATGCGCCGGGTCAAAGCCGTGTTCGACCCGAGCGGCCTGTTCAATCCCGGCAAGATCATCGATAGCCCGCCGATGGACCAGTCGCTACGCTACGCTCCCGGGCAAGCGACGCCAATCTACGAAACCTGGTTTGATTACGGCCCACACAAAGGCATGGTGGAGGCGGCGGAAAAGTGCAACGGCTCCGGGGATTGCCGCAAGTCCGCCTTGGCCGGTGGCACGATGTGCCCGAGCTTCATGGCCACCCGCGAAGAGAAACACAGCACCCGCGCTCGCGCCAACATCCTGCGCCAGGTGCTCACCGCCCCGCCGGACCCGGCCCGTCCCTTTGATAGTCCCGAGATCCTGGAGGCGATGGACCTCTGCCTTTCCTGCAAGGCCTGCAAATCGGAATGCCCGTCCAGTGTCGATATGACACGCCTCAAGGCGGAGTTTCTCCAGCACCATCACGATCTGCACGGCGCTCCGTTGCGCTCGCAAGTGGTCGCGCGTTTTGCCGATAGCGCACGACTGGCATCGTGGTTTCCCAGAACCTATAACGCGGTCCTGCAAACTCCCGTGCTCCGCCGCTTGATCAATCGGTTCCTCGGCTTCCACCCGGAGCGCACGATGCCGCTCCTCAATGCCGTGCCGCTGCGGCGCTGGGCCGCCGGGCGCAAACCGCTGGCCCCGCTGGGGCGGAAAGCCGGCCGCGTTCACTTCTTCTGTGATGAATTCACCAACTACAACGATCTCGATACGGGCGTCGCCGCGGTCGAACTGCTCGAATTGTTAGGCTACGAGGTGGTTTTCCCCGATCATCTCGAAAGCGGCCGCGCGGCACTTTCCAAAGGCCTGCTGCGGCGCGCCAAAGGTTTTGCGGAAGCCAACGTGCGCCTGCTGTCTCCGGTGGTTTCCGCAGACGAGCCGCTGATCGGCATCGAGCCGTCGGCGCTGCTCGGATTCCGCGACGAATATCCGGCCCTGGTGGATCCGGCCCTGCGGAAAACCGCCCGCCTGCTGGCTCCGCACTGCCTGTTGTTTGATGAGTTCATCGCCCGTGAGGCTAAGGCCGGCCGAATTGATCGATCGGTTTTCACCCGTGAGCCGCTCACGATTCATGTGCATGGCCATTGTCATCAAAAGGCGCTGGCGGCCATCGCGCCCACCCTGGAGATGCTTTCGCTGCCGGAGAATTACACCGTGCGGGAAATCCCATCCGGCTGCTGCGGCATGGCCGGCTCCTTCGGCTACGAGCGCGAGCACTATCAGGTCTCCATGAACATCGGCGAGATGGTGCTCTTTCCCGTCGCCCGCATGCTCGATCCGGCCGTGCTCATCGCCGCCGCCGGAACCAGTTGCCGCCACCAGATTCACGATGGCACCGGCCGCCTCGCGCTGCACCCTGCGAGAATCCTGCGCAATGCCATCGTTCCCTGATCACCCTTTTCCATGAAAACGACCAACTATCCAAAAATCGGAATTCGCCCCACCGTTGACGGTCGCCTCGGCGGAGTGCGCGAATCGCTTGAAGAACGCACCATGCAGCAGGCCAGGGCTGTCGCGGAGCTTTTCTCCGCCAATCTCCACTATCCCGACGGCTCGCCGGTTGAGTGCGTCATCGCGGACACCTGCATCGGCGGCGTGCGCGAAGCCGCCAATTGCGCGGAGAAATTCAAGCTCGCGAACGTCGGGGTTTCTCTAACCGTCACTCCCTGCTGGTGCTACGGATCGGAGACGATGGACATGGACCCACACACGCCGAAAGCAGTCTGGGGCTTCAACGGCACCGAGCGCCCCGGCGCGGTCTATCTGGCTGCCGTGCTGGCCGGACACACGCAGAAAGGCCTGCCGGCATTCGGCATTTATGGCAAGGATGTGCAGTCCTCCGGCGATACGGAAATCCCAGCCGATGTGAGGGAGAAGCTCCTGGGCTTCGCCCAATGCGGACTTGCGGTGGCGCTGATGCGCGGCAAGAGCTATCTCTCGATGGGCGGCACCTCGATGGGCATCGCAGGCTCGGTGGTGGACTCGAATCTCTGGGAGAAATGGTTCGATATGCGGGTCGCCGTCATTGACATGACTGAAATCGTCGGCCGCATGCGCAAGGGCCAATATGACCCGGTCGAGTATGCAAAAGCTCTCGCCTGGGTGAAGGAACACTGTGTGGAAGGTGGCGACTGCAACTCGCCGGAAACCACCCGCTCGCGCGAGCAACTCGACAGCGAATGGGAGGACAGCGTGAAGATGGCCTTGATCAGCCGTGACCTGATGGTTGGAAACCCGAAACTCGCGGAGATGGGGCTCGGCGAGCAGGCACAAGGTTGCAATGCCATCGCCGCAGGGTTTCAAGGACAGCGCCAGTGGACCGATCATTTCCCGAACGGGGATTTCATGGAAGCAATCCTCAACTCAAGTTTCGATTGGAAGGGCAAACGCCCGCCTTACATCGTTGCCACCGAAAATGACGCGCTCAATGGCGCGAGCATGCTCTTCGGTTATCTTCTAACGAACACCGCGCAGATTTTCGCCGACCTCCGCACATACTGGAGTGTCGAGGCGATCCAGGCGGCGAGCGGAAAAAAATTATGCCACCCACTCGTTGCCGATGGCATCCTCCACTTGATCAACTCAGGCCCGGCCGCGCTCGATGGCACTGGTGAGCAAACCGACACCAACGGCAAACCCGCCATGAAGCCCTTCTGGGAAATCTCTGACGCCGAGGTGAAAATGTGCCTCAAGGCCACCACCTGGCATCCCTCGGTAACCGAATATTTCCCCGGCGGGGGGTGGAGCACCCGTTACCGCACCCGCGGCGGCATGCCTGCCACGATGATTCGCCTCAATCTCGTCGATGGCCTCGGCCCGGCCTTACAGATCGCCGAGGGCCACACCGTGGATCTCCCCGACGACGTACACGATGCGCTCGACCAGCGCACCAATCCAACCTGGCCGACCACCTGGTTCGCGCCGATCCTCACCGGAAGCGGGGTTTTCCGCAGCACCTATGAGGTGATGAACCACTGGGGGGCCAACCACTGTGTCATGACATGCGGCCATGTCGGTCACCTCTATCTGACGCTCGCCTCGATGCTGCGGATTCCGGTTTACATGCACAACGTGAGTGAAGACCGCGTGTTCCGCCCGAGCGCCTGGCGCAGTTTCGGCACGGCGGACCCGGAAGGGGCGGATTTCCGCGCCTGCGCGAACTATGGCCCGCTTTATGGCAAGGCGTAGAACTTGGAAATCGGACAAGGAAATTCACCATCAACTATCCATCAACATGAATCCCATCGCTCTAACAATCGTCGCTTGCGCCACCCTTTGCGGAATTCCGCGGGCAACCGCGGAATTTGATCCCTTCACCGAGACCCCTGCGGAATACAACGCCCGCGCACAATGGTTCCGCGATGCCAAGTTCGGCGTCTTCCTCCACTGGACTCCCTCCGTGCTTTCCGGCGGCGAAGTCTCCTGGATCATGAAACAGAACATGGGCGACATGCCCAAGGTGGACAAAAACTTCTACATGAACCTGCCAAAGCAGTTTAACCCGAAAAACTTCGACGCGAAGAAATGGGTGAACCTCTTTGAACAAGCTGGAATCCGCTACGCGGTGGTCGTGCCGAAGCACCATGACGGCTTCGCGATGTGGGACACCAAAGTCGATCCCGGCATCCCGGACTGGACGATCATGAAGACGCCGTGGAATCGCGACTATGTGAAGGAGGTCTCCGATGCCTGCAACGGCTCCAAGGTTCAGTTCTGTCTCTACTACTCCGTGCTCGATTGGGTGAGCCCCTACTATAAATCGGGCAAGGGGGCCGACCTCACCAGCTACAAGGAGAAGATCTTCAAACCGCACATGAAAGAGCTTCTCACCAACTATGGCAAAGTCGGATGCGTCTGGTTCGACGGCCACTGGGAAGACTCGTGGACCCACGAGGACGGCAAGGAAATGTATGCCTACATGCGCCGCCTCCAGCCGGGAACATTGCTCGGCAACCGCATCGACGCCAAGTCCAACGGCGGTCCCGTCTGTTCCTGGACCGGCTCCTTCTGGCACGGCCCCGACCCCGTCGGCGACTATCAGGCACGTGAGATGGACACCGGCGAGTTTTACATGGAGAAGGCGTGGGATAACTGCTACAACCTCCGCAAAAACCCCTGCGGCAGTTGGTCATGGATCAAGGATCAATACAACTGGCCCGTGCGCACCCGAGATGACGTGCTGACCAAACTGATCGATTGCATCGGCCGGGATGGTGGACTTCTCCTCGGCGTCGGTCCTCGCGAGGACGGCACCATTGATCCCGAAGACGCCACCGCCCTTCGCACCATCGGACTATGGATGCAGGATCATGCCGAAGCCGTGTATGGCACCCGTGGCGGTCCATGGAAACCTGGCCCCTGGGGCGTCTCCACCCGCAAGGGCGACAAGGTGTTTCTCTTCGTTCAGAATCTTCCCGAAAATGGCACCATCGAACTACCCGCTCTACAAGCGAAAGTGAAGTCTGCCAATATGCTCACCACCAGCGCGGCAGTCGGGTTTTCTGAAGGAGACGGTGTCTGGAAGATCTCCATCCCACGCGGACGCCGCAGTTTCGGCCCTGCCGCCGTTGTGGAACTCACGCTCGACCGCCCCGCTTTGCCGCTGCCCGCGATCAACTCCGCAAGCGCGCTCGCATCACTGACCGAAGGCAGGCCCGTCGAAGTCTCATCCGTTTGGGAAGGTCGTCCACAATTGGCTGCCAGGAACATCACCGACGGCAACGAGCAATCCATCTGGGCCGCTGCCGAACGCGAACGCAAAGCCATCGCCACCGTCGATCTCCAAGGCGAGAGCACACTTTATAAAGTGATGTTCTCGGACGCGCCCTACCGCCGCACCAAGGATTACACCATTGAGCTGCTATCGGGTGACAAGTGGATGGAAGTCGGCAAAGGC
>DAISZP010000095.1:0-5678 GCA_036824745.1 Luteolibacter sp. | reverse complement strand
CTTCTCGGGTCACGCCGAAGTGCAGCTCAACGGCATCAAAGCCTCAAAGGTCCGCGTCACGATCAAAAACGCCAGCGACACCCCCGTGATCGCGGAAATCCGAGCATTCGGCAAGTAAACTCCAACCACACAAAACGGGAGTTCTCGTGGCTGCCGTTTTTGGCCTAACCCGTCATGAAAACTCTCCTTTTCGCTTTGGCATCACTTGGCACGGTTCTCCCTATTTCCGCCGAATCTCCAGCTTGGAAAACGGCCGTCGCCGACCCTGCCGCAGCCAAACTCGCCCGCCCCTCGCCGGTTCAGTACCGCTGGCAGGAAGGCGAACTCGCCATGTTCGTCCAGATTGATCCAGCCACCATCCAGCAGGGGGAATACGACAACGGCACCACGCCGATGAAGGACATCAAGTTTGAGAAACTGGATACCGAGGAATGGTGCCGCGCCGCCAAGAGCTTCGGCGCGAAACACATCGTCTTCATGCTCGCCCACAGCGGCGGCTTCTGCATGTGGCCTAGCAGGACCACCGAGTATCACATCGGCAACACACCGTATAAGGGCGGCAATGGCGATGTCGTCAAAGAGTTCGCCGCCTCATGTCGCCGCCATGGCCTCAAGGCAGGCTTCTATTTCTGGCTCCCACGCCCCGCCGAGGCAGGCAAGGACACCAACACCGTCCACTACACTCAACTCGACAAAGTGAACACATGGGAAGAAGCCGCCGTCGTGTTCAACAAGCGTTTCCATGAAATCATGGATCGGCTCGGTTCCGACCTCGTGCGTGAAATCTGGATCGACCAACCCATCCGTGCCGCCATCGGCAAGGACATCGCCGCCCGTGCGCCGAACGCCGTCGTCCAAGCCGTCGGTTGCACTGACCCTTACCCGACCATCCGCTGGCCGGGCAACGAACACGGCGTCGTGAGCGACCCCTGTTGGTCAACTCTCAAGCGCAGCTCCATAGGAAAAAAACCGGCCACCCAATTTGAAGCCGACGCCAATCAGGACCAGAAAGCCGATGATCCTGACGGCGACTACTGGGCTCCACACGAAGCCGATGTCCCCCTACACGATAAATTCTGGCACATGCGCCCCGACGCGCTCAATCACCGCCGCAGCGTCGCCCAATTGATGGACTGCTACGAAAAATCCGTCGGCCGCAACAGCTTCCTCATCCTCAACTGCGCGCCGCAGGCGGATGGCTCCATTCACCCGGACGACATGAAGCGCTATAAGGAGTTTGGCAGCGAGATTGACCGGCGCTTCGGTCATCCCCTCGCCGTGGTCGAACATGTGCCGGGCCGCGAGGTGCTTCTGGATCTCGGCGGCCCCAAGGCAATCGGTTATGCCGACTTGTGGGAGGACTATCGCTACGGCCAGCGCATCCGCGAGTATGTGATCGAAGGATTTGACGGCAAGGGATGGATACCCTTGTCGCAAGGTATCTCCGTGGGCCGCCGCAAACTGGATCATTGTCCACCCACGCCGGTCAGCCAGGTCCGGGTCCGCATCACCCGATCGGTTGGCTCGCCGCTGGTCCGGAAATTCCAGGTGCATCCGAGACTTCTCAACCAGGATCTTCCCAACTGAGATAAATGAATTCCATTGTGAGATCTCGCAATGGCTTCCCATCGGAATCCATGCCACTTTCCGCTGATCTTTTAATACGCATCGGCAATTTCCATCGATTTTTATGAAACGACTCCATTCGCTCGTGGCTTTCGCTGTCAGCCTGTTCGTCGGCATGGTCCAGGCGCAGACGATCATCCAGCCTTCCGTGGCCGCCTATTCGTCACAGAATCCCTACGGCACGGATCGCACTGCGGCTCATACCCGCGATGTGTCGGGCCTCTCCAACGGGGGCTCCGGCATCGCCGGCGGCACCGATGCCACTCATGGGCGCACTGTCAACGGCACGATGTGGACCACGAGGGGAAACACTGCGGCACCCGCCGATAAGGAACCCTACGTCACCTACGATTTGGGAGCCACCACCAACCTGCAAACCATCCGAATCTGGAACTACAACGAGAACACCTTCACCAAATTCGGTGCCAAGGACATCCGCGTCTCCACCTCACCGGACAACACGACTTATACCGTGTTGGGCGACATCACGCTGGCACAGGGCGGCAGCACGACGGCTGAACCGGCGCAGGATTTTCCCTCCGCCGTCTCGGCTACCCGTTACGTGAAATTCCAAATCCTTACGAACTGGGACGGTGCGAGCTTCTGGAGTTCCATCACCGGCAACCCTGACAACGCCGGAACGGATGGCCGCTATCTCGTCGGCCTCTCCGAGGTGAGATTCGTGGGCACGCCTCCCCCGCCGCCCGCCACCGCAGTGAGCAACCCCTCGCCCGCCACCGGTGCCGCCGACATCGAACCTTCCACCGCGGAACTGGGCTGGGACACCAACGACGGCGACGGCGCCGCCACCGGCTACCGCGTGGTCGTCGGCGTGGGCGATGTGGCCTACAACTACCAGGTCGAAACCGCGAACCTGTCGGCTTCAGCCTCAACGCGCATGACCTGGCAACCGCCCGCCAATGTGATCCAGAAAGGATCGCAGTTCTGGTGGAAGGTGGAAAAACTCACTGCCGGGGGCCCGATTTCCAGCCCCACCTGGACCTTCCCCACGCGTGCGGAAACCGCCGCCGAAAAGGATGCGCGCATGGCCTGGTTCCGCAATGACAAGCTCTTCGGAGCCATCGTCTGGGGGCTTTACTCGGGTGCGGAAGGCGTGTGGCCTCCAGTCACCGGAACCAAAAACGCATCCTGGACCTACGCGGAATGGATGCAGTTCTGGTCCAATACCAGCACCACCACCTACCGCGACACGCTCGAACCGTATCTCACCGGAACGAATTTCAACGCCACCCAGATGGCACAGATGTGCAAGCAGGCGGGCATGACCATGGTCTATGTGATGCCGCGCCACCACGACGGATACGCGCTTTGGAACACTCAGACGACCACGCTCGTGGCCCCGAACGGATTCAAAATCGCCAACAGCCCGGCTAACCCGACCCAGCGGGATTATCTGAAGGAACTTGTGGACGCCTTGCGCGCCGAAGGTCTCCGCGTGGGCTTTTATTTCTCACTCGGCGACTGGCACCACCCGGACTTTCCGCACAGCGGCGGCCTCTGGGCCCACCCCCGCGCGGGCGAGGCCAATCCTCCCGGACACACCGAGGTGTGGGCGGACTATGTTTCCTATCTGCACCAGCAGGTGAGGGAAATCGTGGCACCAAGCTCGGAAACCGGCACGGGCTCCAATTACGGCCCCTTTGATGTTGTCTATTTCGACTACAGCACCTCCGGCATCAACGCCGAACAATGGGGAGCCACCAAGCTCGTCCACATGGTCCGCCGCTACAATCCGAATATCATCATCAACAACCGCCTGTGGAACGGCCTCGACAATTCGAATGGCGACTACGCCACACCCGAGGCCAACATCGACAACGTCGGCTACAATGAATACGACCGCGACTGGGAGGCCATCATGTCCGCCAACGAGCCGCCCACGTGGGGCTATGGCCGCCCCGACCTCTATCCATTCAAAACTCCTCGCGATCTGGTCTGGGACCTCGTGGACGTGGCATCCAAGAACGGGACCATTGAACTGAGTGTGAGCCCGAAAGCCGATGGCAGCCTCCATGCCGATCAACTCAGCCAGTATGCCGGTCTCGGCGCGTGGATGACCGCCAACGGCGCCTCGATCCGAGGCACCACCGGCAACCCCGTGGGCAGTCGCCCGACATGGGGCGAATACACGTCGAAGCGCGCGGCCAGCCGGCTCTATCTCCATGTCTTCAACCGCCCTTCGGATGGCATCATCATCGCCAGCGGACTTACCGGGGCCGTTAGCGGCGCGCGCCTGCTCGCTCAGCCTTCGCAAGCCCTGACCGTCACACCCATTTCCGGCGGTTTCCAGATCCACCTGCCGGAAAACCTGGCGAACCCGGTCAACACGGTGATCGAGGTGGACTACGTGTTTCCGCCAACCGTCACCGTCGCCGCCGTTTCCAGTGAAAACGTGCTGGGTCTCGACCGCGACGCGAGCCGCACGGTGGACGGCAGCGGCCTGAGCGCCGGCGCGCATGACGACGGGGAAACCGGTGTGGCCTGGACCACCGTCGGAAACCTCGGCCCCGGAACGGACTTCCGCCCGTCCATCACCTTCAATCTCGGTGATGTCGTCGATGTCGAATCCATCCGTGAGTGGGGATACAACACATCCTTCGTGACGGGCGGCGGCATACCGATGAAGCGAATCGGCCCGAAGGACGTCGATGTTTTCACCAGCACCGATGGTGTGAATTATACTTTCGCGGAAACTCTGGTCTTCGCCGAAGCTCCCGGAACCGCAGGCTACACCGGCCACCTCATTCCGGTGAACTATCAGGACATCCGCTACCTCCGTCTCGACATCAAGACCAACCATGATGGCGCGGTGTTCGATGGTACGGGCACCCAGCCCGGTGGCGACGGACGCAGCCTCACCGGCCTCAGCGAGATCAGCTTCGGCATCGCCACCCCGCCGACTCCGCCGGAAGTGATTTCCTCGGGATTCAACGGTGCCGCTTTCCGCGTGACCGCCCGCGGCCTGAACCTTGCAAAGTCCTATCGAATGAGCCGATCCCTGAATCTACAGGACGGTTTCCCGGTGGTGGTGGACGGACCAAGGTTGCCCGTAGGAACAACCGATACCTTTGAGGATCCCACGCCACCATCCGGCAAGGCATTCTACCGCATCGAGATGGAGCCATGATCGGCAGGGAAACTCGCCGAGTGTGTTTCTGGTTGTGCTTTCACGGGCATCTATGCGTTGGTGGTTTGATCGGGGGACACATGGTGTGCCGTCCTGAACGGTCGGTTGTGTGGTATCCAGGAAAAAAACCGCAAGTTTGTTAACAAGCGGTCGCAGTCCTCTCCAACGGCGGCTTCGGCGGCATCCACGGCAAGCTGCTTGCGGTGCTGGGGTCAGCATGGGCAGTTCCGATTTGACGGGTTGACCGCGCACGAAATTTCGTGCATGAGCTTTGTGTGGAATTCGAATGGGATCCGCACAAATCCCTCCTAAACCAAGAGAAACACGGCATCGGATTTTCCAAGGCCCAGGCGCTTTGGACTGATTCTGCCCCCATCCCGCTTTCCCGACGAAGCCCGATATCTGGCTCTCGGCAAAATCGATCAAACACATTGGACCGCCATCTTCACCGAGCGCGGCGAATTCATGCGCATCATCAGCGTCCACTGCTTGTGCTCCAACGAATAAATCCTGTATGAACAAAAGCAACCGTCAGAATCTTGAGGATCGCTTCGACGCCGATGACGATGTGATAGGTCGTGTTTGAAAACCGTGGTAGCTTGAAAAATCGCGGAATTTACGTTAGATCGGCGCGGCATGAAACGACATCGATCCTACTTCCAGATTTCCGACGCGCTTTGGATGGCGCTAAGATAATTAACGTAGGCCCGCGTCGTAAGCGTAGCCTGAATCACCGATAGAAGCCGCTGGCTGGCGGACGGGGGTAGTGTGGTAGCGTAGCGGGTGATGACTGCGATCAACGAGGTGATTGTGAAGGCCGACCGGCGAGGCAGGCTCCGATATTCCGAACGGCAGCGGGATGAACTGGTCAACGCATGCAAGGCCAGCGGGTTGAGTGTCCGGA
>DAISZP010000094.1:0-13002 GCA_036824745.1 Luteolibacter sp. | reverse complement strand
CCAGCGGTCTCAGGAGGCAGGATTTCAAGATCCGCCCGCCTTCATCTCCATCAGCCACCATCCGATGAGTGGAGGCAAGTGTGGTGCGGAAATACGAATATCCTTCCTCGTCACCGGCGTCCGCCAACAGCGCGCCGCATGCCTGGAAATCGAGGGTGACGGTTTGCCACTGGTCGAGGATGTCGATTTCGAAAAGCCACGAGAAACACTTCATCGCCTCGCTCCAGCGTTGCTGTCCGCCGAGCCACAGGCCGACGCCGCGCAATGCGGTCACAGCATCAAGGCTTGGTTTGCCGGGCGGCACCTCGATCTTCGAGATGACCTCCGCGGCGGCGGCGAAGTCGTTTTTCCGCGTGAGCACCACCGCCTCGGTGAGTTTCTCGCGGGTTTCCGCCTCACGGCGGAGCTTGGCTTCCTTGGCGAGCAGGTCCTCGGCGGTGCGGCGAAGCTCCGCCTGCCGTTGCTCGGCACGGCTGGCGCGGAGGTAAAGCATCGTGGAAGTCCCGAAGCCCGCCACCAGCGCGAACAACACCACGCCTCCCGCCGCGAAGGCGACGCGGTTTCTTCTAACAAGCTTGCCGAGGACATAAAATCGTCCGGGAGGCCTTGCGATGACGGGCTCGTGATTGAGGAAACGCTGGAGGTCGCGCGCAAGGCCGTTCGCCGTATCGTAGCGGCGGCGCGGATCCTTCTCCATCGCCTTCATGATGATCCAGTCGAGGTCTCCGCGCACGCGGGAGGCGAGGCGTTTCGGATCGCCCGCCTCTGGGCTCGCCATGGCGGGCAGCTCGTCGCGGTTCATGTGCGCTAACAGAAGCGAAGGTCGCTTCGGCTCGCGGGTGGCGATGAGATGGCGGAGTTCCAGCGGATCCGCCACCGGAGCAGGCGTTTCCAATGGCGGACGTCCGGTGACCAGCTCGTAGAGCAGCGCGCCGATGCCGTAGATGTCGCTGCGCGTGTCCACGTCCGCGCCATCGATGCCGGCCTGCTCCGGACTCATGTAGGCCGGCGTGCCCAGGAGCTGGAGATGCTGCGTCTGAAGTGTTTCATCGGCGAGCCTGCCCTCGATGGCCTTGGCGATGCCGAAGTCGATCACCTTCGGAACCGGCACGCCGTCCGCCTCGGTGACCAGCACGTTCGAAGGCTTGATGTCCCGGTGGATGATGCCCTTCTGGTGCGCGTGCTGGATGGCGTTGCAGACGTCGATCACCAGTTCCACCCGCTCGCGCAGGCTGCTGCGGTGAGCCTCGCAGTATTCGGTGATGCGGACGCCGCGCACGAGTTCGAGCACGAAAAACGGTCGTCCTAACAACGTGGATCCCGCGTCGAGCACGCGTGCGATGTTCGGGTGGTCCATCATCGCCAGCGCGCGGCGCTCGGCATCGAACCTCCGGATCACGCTCTGCGTGTCCATGCCGAGCTTGATCACCTTCAGTGCGACCTGTCGTTTCATCGGCTCGGTCTGCCCGGCCAGATAGACCTCGCCGCAGCCGCCCTTGCCGAGACTCTCTAACAACGTGTATGGCCCTACCCGCGTGCCGATCCTCTCGTCGATGGCTGCGGTATCCAGGTCACCCGCGAGTTCCGGCATGTCGCGGAGCGCGCTGGCGCCATCGACGATGGCCGACTGCCCGCGCCCCATGACCTCGTCGCCACATTCCGCCGCGGCGATCAGTCGCTCGATCCTGCTGCGCGACTCCGTATCCTCATGGCACGCGTGATCCAGGAACGCATCCCGCTCCGTAGGATCGGAGATGTGGATGGCGGTGAAAAACAGGGCGTCTTCCAGTTGTTTGCCCGGCTTCATCGTTTTTTCATTCCGCGTGCAGGACAAGATCGGCAAGCCGCGCCTTCGCGCAAACCCAATGCCGGTAGATGGTTCGTTCGCTCACTCCAAGGAAATCCGCGGCCTCCTCATTTGTCATGCCGCCGAAGAACTTCAGCACGACCACCCGCGCCTGAGCGGGGTCCTCGCGTTCGAGTAGTTCCAGCGCGGCATTGATCCTGAGAATCTCCCCGGGTGGATGGGTGTCCGCCACCTCCACCTCCTCGACACCCAGCCGCTCGCTTTTTCCGCCCCGCTTCTGGCTCGTCCTCCTGCGCGCGCTGTCGATCAGGATGCGGCGCATCGCCTCCGCGGCCACGCCGACGAACTGCGCCCGGTTTTTCCAAACGCCGGCGTTCTCTTTGGAAATCTGAAGCCACGCCTCATGCACCAGCGCCGTCGCCTGCAGCGTGTGGCCCTGAGACTCACGCGCCATCCTTGCCGCCGCCAGGTGCCGCAGTTCCTGATAGGCTTGCTCCAACAATTCCGAGGATGATCTCGGGATGTCGGAATTCGCCAAGCGCGGTGAATCGGAGTCTTCCCTCATGCGGTTGGTAATGATGAAGGCACAGACTCCGGTCCGGGTGTCAAGACGTAGGTTGAAAGCGATGTCGGCGGCCTCCTCCAGTCTGTGGCAATCCACGGTTTTTCCTTTTCGTCGCAAATTGCATGTTTAATCTGCGTCGATTCACGCGTTTTTCTCCCTTTGCACCGTATTGAATCGCTTGATTCCAGCCACGCCTGCCGATGTGAGCGCAGGTCTCACGGCTGGACAAATGCCGTCCTGAAGACCTTTTCCGAGTTCCAGTCCAAACATTGCCACCCACACTCGTTCCATCAGTCCAAGCCATGAAAAAATTCTCCACCCACACGGCGCTCGCCATGGTGCTCCTCATTTCCGGAAATCTATCAGCCGAGCCGTCCAGGATCCCGCAGGCGGGAAAACCCACGGACCGTCAGACATCGATCTCCGTTGATCCCTCCCGGAAACTGAAGAACCGCCCCGTGCTCAGCGCCGGTTCCGGCAAGGAACTCGGAGATTTCAAAAGCGGCGTCCACACGATGACGAGCGCCGGTCTGGAGCGGAAGTACACCATCGATATCCCCGCCAACTACAACAAGAAGAAGCCCTACCGCCTGATCTTCGCCATGCACATGATGGGCGGTCACATGGACACGATGGTGAACAACCAGTTCTACGGACTGAAGACCTTCGCGGAAAAGGAACGCGTCCCCTGCATCTTCGTCGCTCCCGAGGGTTACACCGACCAGACTCCGTGGCGCGGGCGCGATGACAAGGACCACATCTTCTTCGCGGACATGCTCGCGTTGTTCAAGGGCAAGCTCAGCATCGACACCTCGCGCGTGTTCTGCTGCGGCTTCAGCTTCGGCGCGATGGTCACCTACTCGCTCTCGCTGGATTTCCAGAAGGACCTGCGCGCCGTCGCCTGTTATTCCCCGGCGAACTGGAACATCTACCTTCCTGCTAACAAACACGAGCCTCTCGCGTTTTTCAGCACCACCGGCACCGAGGACGGCCTCTGCAAGTACATCAACTCGGACGAACGCAAGGAAGGCGGGAAATACTGTGTCCTGACCCACCTCGAAAACAACGGCGTCAAGCCACTGCCTGAAATCCCGATCGCGACCACCGAGAAACACGTAACCACCGAGTTCAAAGGCTGCCCGAAGGAGTTTCCCGTGATGTTCGGTTCTTTCAAAGGCGGTCACACCGACAACATGCGCGATCCCGGAGAGGGAGAGAACTGGATCGCGAAAGAGACCTGGGAATTTTTCATGCGGTTTTGAACCGTCGGGCAGAAGTCCGCGCTTTCAGACAAGCCGCACCGCGTGTTTCTTCGAAAGCTTCAGCACGTCTCCGCTTTGAAGGGAAACCGCCGCGTTGGGATCGGTGAGCTTTTCGCCGTTGAGCTGGACGGAGCCGCTCGTGATGAACTGCTTGCGCAGCTCGCCTTTTCTAAATGAGAGCAATTTGAATCAGAAAGGATCGATGGTATTCTCACGCCGCGGAAGGTCTGAATTGGCATTAGCGAGTTGATGATTCACAGTAGATTCTATAAATACACTTCCGCAGTAGGGCAACTCGCGGCAACTTCTTCCATTGCGGATGTTGCCGAGGCCTGATCAATGAAAAGTTCACTTCGGGCAATGATTTCACCAGATGGAACAATTGAAACGAAATACCATTGCCCCGAAGGAGAGCATCTAATCTGATGGTGTGCTGTTCTCAATCGCTCAATACTCTCCAATGCGCCATCCAATGTAGTGTGCCAATCGCTTGAAATTACGATGAGCCCATTGGGTTTAATGAGCTTGTATCGACATCTTCCTCCTGAATCTCGTGATATTTTAAATGCCGACTTGAAGCGAACAACATGTCGTTTTGAGATTTTCAGAATATCTCCGTCGACGGGGTCGATAATTTGATTCGGGTCGGTCAGTTTTTCACCGTTTAGTTGAACGGATCCGCTAAGTATAAATTGTTTCCGAAGCTCAGTGTTTGATTTGGTGATGCCAAAGCCCCTTTCAAATGCTTGCGCGGACAAGCTGAGGACGGTTGTGCTGATGGGGGAGTTGGTTTCTTCTAAAGTTATTTCCGGCAGTTCGGCGGCGGCGAGGTCTTTTTTCGAGAATCGCGTGTCCCAGTCCGCGCGGGCGGCGGCTCCGGCTTCCGCGCCGTGGTAGCGCGCGGTGAGGCGTTCGGCGAGGGACTTCTTCGCGTCCATCGGGTGGCCGTTAGGATCGCGGGTCTCGCCTAACAAGAGCAGGTAGTAGCGGTCCATCAGATCGTCGGACACGCTCATGAGCTTGCCGAACATCTCCTGCGGCGGCTCGGAAACGCCGACGTAGTTGCCGTAGGACTTCGACATCTTTTTGACGCCGTCCAGACCTTCCAACAAGGGCATGGTGATGACGGTTTGCTGCGGCATGCCTTCCTCCTTCTGGAGATCGCGGCCGACGAGCAAGTTGAAGAGCTGGTCGGTGCCGCCGAGTTCGACATCGGCGCGGACTTCGACCGAGTCCCAGCCCTGGACGATCGGGTATTGGATTTCGTGAAGCCGGACTTCCTGGCCGTTTTCGATGCGGTTCTTGAAATCCTCGCGCTGGAGCATCTGCTGCATGGTCACGCGCGAGTTGAGCCGCAACACGTCCTCGAAGGTCATTTTGCGAAACCAGTCGCCGTTGTAAACGACCTCGGTGATCGCGGGATCGAGCAGTTTGAAGATCTGGTCGGTGTAGGTCTTCGCGTTGACCAGCACCTGCTCGCGCGTGAGCGGCGGGCGGGTGGCGGAGCGGCCGGAGGGATCGCCGATGGTGGCGGTGAAGTCTCCGATGATGATGACGATCTGGTGGCCGAGTTGTTGAAACTGGCGCATTTTCTCAAACACGACCGTGTGGCCGAGGTGGATGTCCGGCGTGGTGGGATCGAGACCGAGCTTGATGCGCAGCGGCTTGCCGAGGCGGAGCTTTTCTAACAATTCCTTCTCGGAAAGCACCTTGGCGGTTCCGGCGGTGAGGACGGCGAGTTGTTCTTCGGGAGACATGGTTGGGTAAATGCTGAAATATTGAGAAGCTGAAAAACGGAAATGAAAATGGGTGGATGGGATCACGTGGCGCTGAGGGCTTTTCAGCGGTTCCGCATTTCAGCATTTCAGTTTTTACTTTGCAGGTGCAGCTTGAGAATGCGTTTGAGTTCCTCGGAGGCTTCCGGGCTGTCCGGCACGCTGTGGTTGCAGGGCACGATCTTTTCGGAGGCCACGGGCTCGACATGGGATGACCAGTAGGGGACCACGCCGTCGCTGCTGTCCGGCGAGTTGCACCTGCCGCGATCGCCGATCACCGAATGGAAGGTGATGCCCTTGGGCAGCGGCAGTTTGTTGAGGGCCACCGTGGTCGGCGCGGTGGGCGAGAGGCTGTTGATGGAGGTGGGGATGCGCTTGGACGGATCCTCGCCCTGCACCACGTCGCTCATGGCGAGGAAGGTGGTGTCCAGCAGCTCGATGGTGACGGTTTTCGGCAGACGGATCAGCTTGGAGAGCCACATGGAGAGCTGCATTGAGGCCATCGGGCTGCCGCGATGCGGCACAGCAAGGAAGACGACGCGCTTCGGCTCCTTCAAGGGTTTGTAGAGGAATCCATCGCGGATCATCCGGCGGTTTTCCTCGGAGACCTTCACTTGATCGAGCGGTTTCTTGAACAAGCCGTCATACATCACGGTGCCGGGATCGGTGACGCTGGAGCGGGAGACCAGGCCGCCCATCGAGTGGGCGACGAGCACCATGCGGTTCAGGTTGGTGTCCGGGCCCTTGGTGCGCGCGTAGGCGATGGCCTCGCGCATCTTCTCGCGGAACTTCATGCTGCTGTAGATCCACGGGTTTCCCGTTGGATAGTTGTAGAGCCAGATCTGATAGTTCTTCCGGAACCACGGTTCGGGGGCGAGCTCGTTGATCATGTTTTTGAACGCGTCCGGGCTGGAGACCAGGCCGTGCACGAAGACGATCGGAATCTTGTTAGGATCATATGGCGTGACGAAGTAGATGCCGGTTTCCTCGGTGTAGCGGTCCGGCAGCAGCACGTTCTGGATCTTGAGGTTGTCCAGATCGCACATGTGCCAATAGAAACGGTTCGCGGCGGTCCAGTCCGCGGCGAGCGTGTGGGTGGTGCCGCCGATCTTCGTTTCATCGTTCTTCCAGCGTTTGACGAAATGCCATGAGGGCACGCTTTTGGAAAAATCCAGCGTGGCGCTCACCTGATAGGGCAGGCCGTTCGGCAGCAGATACGGATCGCGCTTCATGCCCACCGGCGAGGTCTTCTTCCATCCGACGAGCGGCACGCCGACTCCGTCCGTGGTCTTGTGCTCGCGCACCACATGGCCGTTCACCAGTTTGGCGGGAAACAGCACGTCGATGTGGCGCGGATCGACATCGCTCTCCGATGAATCTCCGATTCGCGTGCCGATCGCCGCGGCACGGCTGTCCCAGCCATCGGAGCCGCAGCGGAGTTGGTCGAAGAGTTTCGCGACGGCATCGTTGTAGCGGGTCTGCGAGGCGGGCCACTCGGAGCGGCGGCCGGGATTTGAAAGGATCGCCCACTCATGCCGCGCTTGGGAAACGAGCGTGGCGGAGGGCACGCGGGAGGCCATCGGCACCCGGTGGCACTGCGGCGGCTGCGGTGCTCCGCAATGGCAAAGCAGCACGGCAAACGCGACGGGAGAAAGGCGGCGGAGCAGGGAGTTCATGGGGCGCGGGGCGCTAGAATGCCTTGCCCGGGCGCGCTGCCAAGCCCGGAAAACGCCTGTCTCCGGGGCTTGCGGGGCATTTCGGCCGTTTCATGCGATTTTTCCCTTTCCAAATCCGCGGCCTTCGCTCCATTCTCCCGCCCGCCGTTCAAATGGTGGTCGTAGTTCAATGGTAGAGCCCCAGATTGTGATTCTGGTTGTTGCGGGTTCGAGTCCCGTCGATCACCCCATCTTTCCCATCGGGTAGCCGCAGACGCTTGAGATGCCGGGCGGGGGAGAGGGAAACCAAGCCACAGGACCGATGCAGCCGCTGGAAAGCCGGATTCACTACAAGTTTCGCAACTCCCTTCTGTTAGCGGAGGCGTTGACCCACCCCAGCCTCGCTTACGAGTCGCAGAAGCCGCATTTCGACAACCAGCGGCTCGAATTTCTGGGAGACGCCGTGCTCCAGCTCATCGTCACCGAGGAACTCTACAAGATGTTCCCGGACTTCACCGAGGGCAAGCTCACCAAGCTCCGCTCGCGGGTCGTTTCCCGCCGCGCCCTGGCCCGCTTCGCGATGGCCATCCACCTCGGGGATTATGTGTTGTTAGGAAAAGGCGAGGAAGCCACCGGCGGACGCCGCCGCCTGTCCACTCTGGCGGACGCCTTCGAGGCGTTAATCGGAGCGGTCTATCTGGATTCCGGCCCGCAGCCGGCTCGCGAGCTGATCCTCCGGCTTTTCGAAAGCGAGATCGGCAACATGGTTTCCAGCCCCGAGGAGCGGAATCCGAAGGGCGAACTGCAGGAGCTCCTGCAATCGATCCACCCGCAGGCTCCGATCTATCGGATCGTCGGCGAGAGCGGTCCCGACCACCGCCGGGTCTTCCAAGCCGAGGTTTCATGGAAATCCCTGGTGCTCGCCACCGGCAAGGGCAAGAGCAAGAAGGAAGCCGAAGCCCGCGCCGCCGCCGAAGCGCTGCGCACGCGGGTGTGGGAAAACTCCTGAGCGAGCGTCATCGATCATAGATCACCGTCTTCGCCCCCTTCTCCGGGTGGCTGGCTAACAGAGCCACGCGTTTCACGGCCGAGCTATCGACCGCGGTGTGGCTCAGGTAGTCGAACTTGCCGCGCAGATCGGTGTAGCCGTCCTTGTGGAAAACGATTCCGCCATCGCAGTTCTCGGCATAGACCTTGATGTAGGTTCGTGGAAGCGGTTTGCCGGTGGCGGCGTCCATCACCTGCACCACGCGATCCTGCGGCACCTGGCGCAGTTCGATCGCGCGCGAATCCAGCACCTTCAACAAACGCGTCTCGCCGGACTGCGCGGAAACGAGCACGTTGCCTTGGCGCAGCGGTTCCGGAAGCTCCACGGCCGTCTCCCTCGCGTCCTTTCCTAACAGCACATCGATCACCTCGTTCGGACGGATCGAGGGTTCGCCGCTTTCGCCGCCTTTGAGGAAGGGATCCTTCGAAAACAACATCTCGAGATCCACGCTGAACAAACGCAGCTTCGCCCGCTCCAATCCGGTGTGTTTCAACCACACGCCGCCCTTGTCTCCCGCGGCGATCTCAAGACGCGGTGCCTCCTCCGCGGCATCCGGCGCGCGCTCCGCCGCGGGATTCGCCAGCGCGGCGATCTCGTCCGCCTGATCGACCACCGTCTGGAAGCGGTCCCTCCACAGGCCCGGCGGCAGCGTGGGAAGCTGCGCGGCGGCGATCGCCTTCGCCTCCTCCGGCTTCTCCTGATAGAAAAGCGCGACCGCTTTCAGGTAGTCGTAGTTCACGCGCCCCGGCAGTTTTTCCGGACGGATCCTCGCGAAACGTTCCAGCGCCTCCCCGATGCGGTCCTGCAGGAACAGGAAAGCCGTTAGAGTGAGCTGGTCCGCGTCATCCAGCGCGGGTTTCCACTTCAGTTGATCGAGGAAAGAGCGGTAGTGCGTCCGCGCCGCCTCGTCGGTGAAACGCGAGGCCGCGGTGAAACGATGCGCCCGCGGGTTGACCAGCGGATCGAATTCCAGCGTGTGCCAATCGTGATGAATCCGCGGACGGATGTCGATGAGCGGGCTGTCCAGCCAATCGCCGAGATTGCCGGCGAGCGGCGAGTTCTCGACGTATTCGCGGATGGCCGCCGGATCGTTGTGCAGCAATCCATACGCCGCCGCTCCCTGATCGTAATGCAGGCGGTCCCGCAGGATCTCCATCACCTTGCCGAAGAACGAGCGGTCCTTCAGACGCCAGCGAATGGCTGATAGATCGATGGTCTTCAGGTTCTCCATCCGCAAGCGGTTCAACACCGCGTCGCCCGTGCCGTCCGCGGCGATCGCGAGCCATGAGGCGGCATCGACCGCTTCCGCGTCATTCGTGACACGCAGCGCCCGTGCCGTGGTGCTGGCGAGCACCACCTGGTTCTCGCCGACTTGCAGCGGATAGACCGCGAAGTCGCCCGCGGCCGGGAAATAGAACGCGAGTTCCAGTTTCAACACGCCGTGCGGCTCGATCTCGCGCGTGGTCGAGAGCGTGGGCTGATTTCCCTCTAACGGAATCGATCCCGCCGGTATCTGCGCCAGCACATCGAGCCTGCGGCCGACGCCGGTCGGGTTGGTGACCACCAGCGACATCGCATAGGGCAGTCCCGGGCGGAAGTTTCCGGTCACGGGATTCTCAACCTCCCGTCCGTCCACCACGCGCGTCTTCTCCGCCAACGGCGTGAACGATTGCCGCACCAGCAGCGGCGACTCCTTGGCGACCTCGTCCGCCTTCCGCGTGTCCTTGTAGAACAACAGCATCGGCGACTTCGCCTTCACATTGAGCCGCCCGCCGTCCGTCGCAACCTCGGGTCGATCCGCCTTGAACGGCAGATCCAGCAAAGCCAGGCACATCAGCGCCTCCGCGCAGCTCGTGTGGCAGGCGTTGAAGTTGGCTGATAGAAACTCGCCCCTGCCATCCCACGCCGCGAGATCCAGCCAGAAACGGTTGAGCGGAATCAAACGCTCGTCGGTCGGCTGGATGTTCCGGTAATAGTCCGCCTCCCGCCACAGTTTCGTATGCTCGGGGAAACGAGGGAGGGTGGATGGCAGGGGTGGGAGCAAGGCAAAGCTATCCGAGGCGGGTTCGGCGAAGGGATCTGCGGGCGGTGGAAGTGCCGAAAGCAATCCGGCATTCGCATTGGCTCTGTTAGCACCAAGCTCATCCACCAACTGCTCCACCTTTGCGAGTTCCGTGGGGGTATTGGTGATCAGCAAAACTCCGGTTGCGGTCAGCGCCGCGGATGTGCCTTCCGGAAAGGAAATTCCGGCTTCCTTGAGGGCATCAATCGCCGGCTTGCGATAGCTTAGCTTGCTTCCCTGATTCGATGGTTCCGCGAATGGATCATTGCCGCCTCCGGCGCTTGGTGAGAGTTTCTCCATGAAATCCGGCGGAACCCGGAACGTGCGGGTGTAAACATCCTCGCCACATTCGGTAAACGGAACAAGCGTGACTGCATAATCGTCAACCTTGAAATGCAGTTTCGTGTGGTCGCAGATGTATTTGAGAGCGACATTGAGAGGCACATTGCGGAGTCGTAAGTCGCGGATTCGAAGGGAGCCGAGATCTATCGCGGCGGCCGGCAACCCAGCTTCTCCCGAACCCTCCGCTCGCACCTGGCTGTTGGGTCGGCGAATCACGAAGTTGATACCCTTTTTGGCCGGATCGAGTTCCAGCGTGTCGAGTTCCGAGGATCTCATTCTCAGGAAATCAACCGCCTCTTCGATCGTGGTGTCCTCGAAATCAATCCTAGGAATGACGATGTTCTTCAGTTTCTGGCTGATGTAGGACATTCCGAATGATTCGCTCCCGCCCCCCATGGGCACTTCCTCATTCCTCGCCAATCCCAAGCTGTCAGTAGTCGCCAGATCCGTTCCGCGCAGCGTCTGGGTGAAAAGCCGGGTTTCCTGTTCCGGCGAAGGTCGTTCGAGTTCCCAGCGTTGCGAAAGCTCGCGCGAGATGCGTTTGGCCGCATCCGGCAGGGCGCGGGCGAGCAGGGCTTTTTCCGCGGCGTTGAGACGCTGCCAGGCATAGGGCCGCAGGTATCCTGATAGATCGCGTTGCAGCAACCAGTCGTCGATGAAGGTAGGCTCCGGTTTCTGGGCGAGCAGGGGTTTCACGTGTTTGTCGAAGAACGCGCGGTCCTTACGGAAGAGGAAGACATGCAGTTCGTGGCTGGCGTGTTTCGAGAGCAGTTCGAGTTTCCGTTCTTCGGATAGGTCAGGCCAATCGGTGAGAAACACGAACTCGCGCAGCCGGTCGTCCGGCAGCACCCCGAAGAGGAACTGATGCACGTCTCCCAGCGTGTGGAAGGCGCGCCAATCGGCGTCGAGCACGTTTTCGATCGACGCCGTCGCATCCGTCGCCAGCACCGCGGCGCTGCGCGTGGCCTGATAGTGGGTCTTCGGATCGAGCGCCTTCGAAAGCCGCAGGTCGCGCGTCTTCACCTCGCGCGCTGGCAACGGAAGAATCCTCATGTCCTCGGCGAAGGCGTCCACGGCGCTGATTTCAATGAACTGGCTGTCCGCGAAGTCCGCGAGCGGGAGTTTCACCGTGCCGTCTGCATCGGGTGTTAGATCGATGCGGACGATGGAAGGCTGGTTGAGGAAATCGCAGGTAGTGGCATCGGCCGGAATGATTCCGAATAGTTTGCTGACGCCGCAACCGGAGCCGATCCCGCTGCCGGTGCGCGATTTTTTCTCCGCTCCATCGGCACCGGATCCGCCGGAGACGATATTCTGTTCCGTGTCTTCCTCCGTCCAGCGGTTGAGCAGCAGGCCGGGCCTTGGCAACATCGAGCCCGGATAGGTTTTCGCCGCCCGGCGATCGAAGATGTAGCGGACCTCGTCGGACAAGCGCCGCTCCGTGAGGAAATCGCATCCATGGAATCCTGGAACGAACGTCTGGGATTGCGGTGGTGCGAACGGATTCAAACCATTGCCCGCAGTCCATCCGGGAAATTGATAGCGCCTGCCGATGGCCGAAACACGGGTCTCTGGTCCCTGGCCGCGGAGTTTGACGAGAATCTGATCGCCATTCACCGCGGCGCTCGTGATCGATGGCATGACAGGTTGATGACGCGGAAGGATGCGGTTTTTTGAAACGAGCAGATCGCCAGCACCAGCGGCGGAGGAAACCATGATGTTCACCGATTCGTCGTGGTCCTTGAGCTGATAGTCACCCGGCGGCAATCCGCGGATGACGAGTTCGCCGTTCTCGATGCTGAGTTTGTCGAAGTGATCGCGGATGGATTGATCGCCCAGTGTTTCCAACAGGGACATCCGCACGCGGAGGGGAGCGTTGGCTGGAGTTTCGAGCGGAAAACGGATCTCGTTGTCCTTCGGTACCTGCATCCGCTCGGGCCAACCCAAGCTGCGTGCGGCGGGGCGGTAATGAGCGCTCCCGCCTGCCGATATGCTGGAGATGCCTTCAAGCGATCCGAGTTCGATGCGACCGTTTGCGTCGCTGCGGACGCGGACCTCGATGGGTCCCTGATAGCCTTCCCTGTCGCACCTGAGGGTGATCTCGCGCGATGCGAGTGGTTCGCCATTGCGGCCGCGGATTTCGAGGCGATGACCTTCGGTTGTTGAGGTGAAGAGCAAGGTGGCGATGCCGGAGGTTTTGAGGTTTCCGTTCAACTCGTATTCATGTACCGCGGAGAGTTTCACCGGATCGCCTCCGGTGGCGGGGGTGACCGTGCCGCGCAGTGTCAGGGTCAGTTTCAACAGATCCGCCGGGACTTGGAAGGGGATCTCCATCAGCGGTGTGAGCTTCAGGTTTTCCGTAATCACGCGCTCGGTGGTGATGTCGCCTAACAACTCGGCCTTCATCACGAGCGCGGGATCCTTGATGCGGTCCAGCGGCAGTTCGAAACCGCGGTTGCTGAGGATGAGACGGACTTGAAGTGTCG
>DAISZP010000093.1:0-13044 GCA_036824745.1 Luteolibacter sp. | reverse complement strand
CCTGGTTTGTTAGAACATGGCGCGGACCGTGAGGTGGTGGTGTTGGCGGACGACGGCCGCTGGTGGCAGGGAGCCGGAGCCTGGCTCACCTGTTTGTGGGCGACCATCGCCTGGCACGATTGGTCCTACCGGCTCGCCGCACCGGCCCTGCAGCCGCTTGTCCGGAAGGTGGTACACCTCATTTCTGAAAACCGCCTCAGCTTGTCCCGCTTGGCGAAGTTGCGGGCGGACGAAAACCTGGCCGATTCCCTTCACGCGCTGCCCGAGGCGGATTGCGCTGACGGAGCGTGCGGCCTCAATCCTAACAACCCACCCATTTCATGAATCCCGTGATCGTCATTTTCGGAGCCAACGGTTTCCTTGGCCGCTATCTCAGCCGTCATTTCACCCGCCAGGGCAGGGAGGTGGTTTGCATCGCCCGCCATCGCGAGGGGTGGAGCGGCGATGGCATGTTTCTCGAATGGGACGGCAAATCCGCCGGTCCGTGGGAACTCGCACTGGAGGGAGCCGAGGCGGTGATCAACCTCGCCGGGCGCAGCGTGGACTGCCGCTATACGGAGGAAAACCGTCGCATCATCCTTGAGTCCCGCGTCGAGAGCACCCGCGCCATCGGCCGGGCCATCGCCGGGTGCAAGGTGCCGCCGAAGGTTTGGTTGAACGCCTCGACGGCCACCTGGTATCGCCACGCGGAGGACAAGCCGCAGGACGATTGGCTGGGTGAACCGGGAGATGGTTTCTCCTGCGATGTGGCGCGGGCTTGGGAGGAGGCGTTCTTCGGTGCGATGGTCCCGGCGGAAACGCGCAAGGTGGCGATGCGGATCGGCATGGTGTTGGCGAACGAGCCCGGCACCGTGTTCGACGTCCTGCACAAGCTCACGCGCTTTGGCCTCGGCGGCGCGATGGGCGGGGGAAACCAACGCGTGAGCTGGATTCACATGGAGGACTTCCTGCGGGCTGTTGAGTTTCTGGTGAACGATCCGTTTCTCGACGGCACGTTGAACGTTACCGCGCCGGAGTTTCCCACGAACCGCGGATTGATGCGTGTCTTTCGAAACGTGGTGGGTATGCCCGTCGGACTTCCCGCTACCCGCTGGATGTTGGAAATCGGTGCCCGCCTGCTTCACACCGAGCCGGAACTCGTCCTCAAAAGCCGCTGGGCCGAGCCGCTGCGGCTGCGCGACGCCGGGTTCCGCTGGAGGCATGCGGCATGTGCCGATGCGGTGGCGGATCTGCTCGCACGGCGTGGTCTGCTGGGTTTTTTCCGTCCTGCGAACGGCCGCAGCGCCGGGGCCAAGGTCTGGCTACCGGCTCCTACAAGGTAATGACATCGTGGCTTCTATCGGGAAAAAACTGATGCGGGAGTGAAAATGCAACCCGTTGAAAATCAGTGGATTTTTCCAACAGATACTCTAACACGGGTATTTTCGGTTTGCGGCGCAAAGGGGCATTGCCTATGAGATCCGCGCAATTGTGATCCTGAAAAGATCGCGAGCCGCTACTCATTACCACTTTCCCGACCCGTCACATGTTTTCCCGACTCGCCTCCTTGGCATCCCTATCAATCGCAGCGCTGCTCTTCACAAGTTGTGGAGGTTCCGGTGTCGCCGTGCTGCCGAAATCCCGCATCGGGCAGTCGTTCGCGTCCCGCGAGAGTTTCACGCTTCCCGGTCCCTCGTCCGCCGTGGTTTCCGCCTCCTCTGCCAAACCCCGCGACAAGCACGGCATGCCGGTTTATTCCTTCAGCGAGCGCACCCGCGTGGTGCGCACCACCGCCTACACTTGCAGCGAGGACGATCACCTGATCTACGGCAGCAAGAACGCCACCGGCACCGAGCTGCGCTACAACAACCGCGTGCGCAGCGCCGCCGCCGATTGGTCCTTCTATCCTGTCGGCACCACCTTCCGCATCAAGGGGCTGCCTTATCTCTACGTGGTGGACGACTACGGCTCCGCCCTCACCGGCACCGGCACCGTCGATATTTACAAGCCCAACAAGGACATCATGAACCTGTGGGGCACCCGCGTGGTCGAGATCACCGTCGTCCAGTGGGGTTCCTTCGCCCGCAGCGCCGAGATGCTCGCCAAGCGCGACAAGTTCGGCCACTGCAAGCAGATGCTGGCGAACATCATCCGCCAGGATCCGAAGATCTCGAACGTGGCCGCCGCTTCCCGCAAGCCCAATCAGGGTTGAACCGGAGATCCCGGGCTCAGTAAACCGGGGCTCCGCCGTTGTCGTCGTAAGGCACATCGGCCCCACCGCCGCCGCCATTGGCTTCTTGGATCTTGTTCTTGGTCCAATTGAACGCCTGCTTGGTATCGCGGTAGATGCCGATCGAGGTGTTGCAGGAATTCAGGGAAAACAACAGGGCGGCGAGCAGCAGATACTTCATGAATCCGGCCTACTGTTTTCCAGTATTTAAGAAAAGCTAAATTTCTAAAATGAAGAACCCTCGATGGATCACAGGACGCCGGTCCTGAGTCCCACCGAGGGCTTGAGGGAGTCCCGGCATATGCCGACCGGGCTCGGAAAGGTTCAAACGCCGACCGCGACTTGCTTTTTCACCGGCTCGTTCGTGGCGGCTTCCGAGGCAAGCGGTGGCAGGCTGGCGGCGGCGACCGCCTGGCCATGGCGCTTGGTTTTCTCGTCGGGAACCACCAGTTTGACCCGGAGCTCCGGAAACTCGGCCGAGAGCACGGTTTCGGCCTCGTGGATGATGATGTCGCCACCCTCGCCGGAGGTGACGCGGCCGAGGATGAGTAGGTTCGCGATGTCGTAGTGATCCGCGTAGTGGGCGATCGAGTAGCCGAAATAGCAGCCGATCGTTTCGTAGATTTTCGCGGCTCGTGGGTCGCCGGCTTTCATGGCTTCCTGCACCTTCACAAGCTGCTCGGGGAAGGGCATCTTGCCGAAGTCGAAGCCCGCGGCAGGTGCGAGTCGGGCGACGGCTTGCTGCGAGAAATACAACGCTCCGCAACCGTGATCGCCGGACCATTCATCGACCGGAGATTCGGAGGGATCGCGGTAATCCACCGGGGCGAAGGCGAGTTCGTTGAGCCAGGGTTTGATGTGGCCTTGGGCATCGACGTATCCGGCGGCTTGGGAGGTTCCCATCGCCACGCCGAGCACTTGGTTGGCATTGAGGCCCATCGATCCGGCGAGAGCGGTGACCTCGCCGTCGTTGACCACTTCGAACGGAATGCCGTTCCAGCGCTCCTTGAGACCGAAGAAAATCCGGCGGATGTGTTTTTCGAAGTCCTCCTGGCTCACCCCGCGGAAAAGCGAGGCGGCGCGCACCTCGTTGTTCACGTAAACCCCTGCCGAGCTGCCACCGATCGCATCGACGCGCGGCAGGTGGGCCGCGGCGCGCATCAGCGAATCGTGGATGCCCTCGATGTGATAGCTTGGATCGTTCTGGAAATACGGATCCCAGACGACCTCCTCGGAAAACACCACCTCGCCATCGATGAGAGCGGCGCATTTTCTATCAGATCCGCCGAGATCGAAACCGATGCGGCAGCCCTTCAAGTTGCGGCCAAGCGTCATCACCGAATCATTCGCGGCGGGAAGTGCGGAAACATCGACGGCTTTCACGCTGATCGGCTCGCCGAAGATCTTGGTGCCGATGAAGCCCCAGTCGAAGGAGCGTTCGCCCTTCTCCGAATAGATTTCTGATAGAGCGGCCGCGACGTCCGGAGCGCCGGCGACGAGGATGCGGCTGCCGCCTTTCTGCCAGAGCAGGAATTTCACGAGGCGCTCGATGTAGCGCAGGGTGAGCGGCGCGTTTTCCGCGGTGGCGGAAAGGATCTCGCCGGACCAGCGGAACGTGGTGCCGTCGGTGCGGCAGAGCGCGAGCTCGATGCGGCGGCGGTTTGAGTCCTGTTTGACCTTCGCGCGGTAAGCGCGGTTCCAGAGAACTGCCGGCACAAATCCGGGGTCGAGTACAGGCTGATAGACGGGATGGATTTCGAGTTTCATAAACAAACAACAAACAAAGGTTACGGGGCCATCTTGATGCCAAATCCCCCGCGCGTCGAAGGAAAATTCCCTGGTCGGGCGGAAAAACCACGGCTCACCACTCGAAGGCGATCACCGCCATGTCCGGGTCCGGCAGGTTGGCCGGCAGGGTGAACGAGAACCCGCCCTCCGCGGGCGTCACTGGGATGTATTCGTGGGTTTCGATCAGAAACGCGCGCTTCGGCGGCGAATCCGGGCCTTGCAGCGTGAGCATCGCGCCGGGTTTCGGGTCGTAAACGAAGGCGTTCAGGCGTTTGTCCGCATCGTTGCTGGTGAGCCGTCCCCATTTCGGCTCCGGCCACTTCGCCGGTCGGGTGCCGTGGATGGCCTCGCCGTTCACTGACATCCAGGCGCCGATTTCCCGCAGCCTGCGAATCGCTGCGGGCTGGAAAACCCCTTCGTCGGTGGGGCCGACGTTGAGCTGATAGTTTCCACCGCGCGAGGTGTTGTCCACGAGGTAGCGAAGGAGTTGCGGCGTGGGTTTCCATTTGAAGTCCAGGCGATGGTATCCCCACGAGTGGTTGAGCGTGCCGGACGTTTCCCACGGCTGGTCGAAACCTTTCGTCGGGAAGAAATTGTCGCCCATCGAGAGGTAGTCGATGCCGTCCTTGGTGCCGATGCGGCTGTTTATCAGGCAGTCTGGTTTCGTTTCGCGGATGAGGGAAATCAATCGTCCGAGCCGGTCCTTGCTGAGAAACGAGTTCGTCGCGTTCCCCCATGAATCGAACCACATGAAATCCGGCGAGAAGTTCACCAACAATTCCTTCACCTGCGGCAGGCACTTGCCCGTCCAGTATCCCTCGAACTCCTCCTGCGTCGGCTGCGGATAAACCGGGTCCTCCTTCAACTCCGGCCATGGGGGCTTCGCGCCGCCGGGATGTTCCCAATCGAGCCAGTGCGAGTAGTAGAATCCGACCTTGAGCCCGTGTTTCCGGCAGGCCGCGGTGAGTTCGGCGAGGATGTCGCGCTTGAACGGCGTGCCTTGGACGACGTTGTAGCCGGACACCTTCGAGTCCCACAGCGCGAAGCCGTCGTGGTGTTTCGAAGTGATCAGGAAATACTTCATGCCCGCGTTTTTCGCCTCGCGGATCCATGCGTCGGCATCGAATCCCTGCGGGTTGAATTTTCCCATCAACCCATCGTATTCCGCCTTCGGAATCCCGCCGGGTTTCGGCCAGTATTGCTGGTAGCGGATCCACTCCGCGTAGTCGTTGCGGGTCATCCGCTCCCCGTTCCACACGCCGGCGGGGATGCTGTAGAGGCCGAAGTGGATGAACATCCCGAAGCGCGCGTCCTGGAACCACTGGGTGTCCGGCTTGGCGAGGGCGAGGGGCATGGCGAACAGGGCGCCGAGCGCCGAAACGAGCAGGGATTTCATAAAGCCGATAGTCAGGAACCAATCAAAGACCTCCCGGATACGCCCGGAATCGCCGCATCTTGCTCGTTTCGAAAAATGCCCGGACGAGCGAGAAATGGCTTTACAAGGCGGGTCGGCTGGGTAGCTTTCGCGCCCCGGTTGGCACGCGCTTCCGGCTCAACACCGAACCATTTCCTGTCATGAAAGTCCTCTCTTCCCTCGCCTCCGCCAAGCGCCGTCACGCTGATTGCCAAGTCGTGAAGCGCAAGGGCACGGTTTACGTGATCTGCAAGTCCAACCCGAAGTTCAAGGCCCGCCAAGGAGCCACCCCGGGCACCCGCCTTTCCAAAAAGGGCCTGTAATCCGGCGGATATCCCAAGTTTTTGAGAAAAGCGGCCCGAGCGGCCGCTTTTTTCATGCCCGCGAGGCGAGATGCTCCAACACCCGACCCGCGGCGATCATTCCGAACGCGGCGGTCACGTGGGTCACGGTGCCGAGGCCGGTGGTGCAGTTGAGCCGCTGGCTGCCGGATTCCGGCCGGTCCTCCGAAACGCCTCCGTCGCAGGTGGAGAAAAGCTGTGGCTCATCGGAAAACACCGCCTCGATGCCGAGCGGATCGGGTTTGCTGCCCATCGGAGTTTTGGGAAACCCGTGGTCTTGGCGCAGGGTGCGGCGCAGTTGGTGAAGCAGCGGGTCTTTTCCGCTGTAGGCGAGGTCCTCCACCCGGATGCGCGTGGCGTCACGCCGGCCGCCCGCACCGCCGCAGGTGACGGTGAAGATGCCCCGGCGGCGGCATTCGGCGAGCAGGAGGGCTTTGTGTTTGGTGCTGTCGATCGCGTCGATTGCCGCGTCAAAGCCGGCATCGAGGATCTCGGAGGCGGTTTTTTCCGTGAAGAACTTCGGCACGATGACCACTTCGCTCACCGGGTGGATGGCGCGGGCGCGCTCGGCCATGGCTTCGGTTTTTTGTTTCCCGATTTGTCCGTCCATGGCGTGGAGCTGGCGGTTCACGTTGGTGATGCAGATCTCGTCAAGGTCCACCAGCGTGAGGTTTCCCACTCCCGATCGGGCGAGCGACTCAACCGCCCACGATCCCACGCCGCCGACTCCGATCACGGCGACTCGGGCCTTGAGAAATCGCTCCAGCGCCACTTGGCCGTAAAGCCGGGCGATGCCGCCGAAGCGATGGGGAATGGTCTCGGGCACGGGCGGAAGATGCACCGCGCGGTGAAGGTGTCACGCGCGGATTGTTCATCGAAAATTCCTCATCCCGGGATAGCCAGCGGGAGTGGATCAGGGTAAGAGCGGCGCGTTCCCCGCCTCCCATGTCCGCCAAAGCCACCTGGAAAGTCAGCGCCGCCGTCATGGCGAGCCGCGTGCTCGGCCTGATCCGGGACCAGATTTTCGCGGCGATGTTCGGCTACGGCGTGCTGACGGATTGTTTCAACATCGCGTTCCGCATCCCCAACCTGTTGCGCGACTTGTTCGCCGAGGGCGCGTTGTCGCAGGCGTTCGTGACCACGTTTTCCAAGCGCATCAAGCAGACCGGCCCCGAAAGCGCGTGGCCGCTCGCCCGCCGGATGCTGACGATCATGTTTCTCATGATGACGGCGATCTCGCTGTTAGGGATCCTGTTCTCGCCCCAGCTCGTCCACCTGCTCACCGCCTTCGGCAAGGAAAAGACCTTCTCGCCGGACGATGTGGCCCTGATGGTGAAGATGACGCGCATCATGTGGCCCTTCATGCTGCTCGTCAGCCTGGCGGCGCTGGTCATGGGCGTGCTCAACTCGCGCGGGGTCTTCGGCATGCCGGCGCTTTCGTCGTGTTTCTTCAACATCGGCTCGATCGTGGCGGGAACCGGCATCGGGCTGTGGCTTGATCCGAACCGCGGACCGATGACGATGGTCGGCATGGCCATCGGCGTGGTCGTCGGCGGCTTCGGACAGCTCGCCTGCCAGCTTCCGGCGCTGCATCGTCTCGGATTCCGCTGGAAACCCGATTGGAACTGGCGCGACAGCGATGTGGCGAAGATTTTCTCGTTGATGGGTCCGGCCGTGATTTCCGCCTCGGTGGTCCAGATCAATGTTGTGATCAACTCGCAGTTCGCCACCTCCATTGGCAAGTCGGCGGTGAGCGCGCTGAGCGGCGCGTTTCGTTTGATGCAGCTTCCCATCGGGGTGTTCGGGGTGGCGGTGGCCACCGTGACACTGCCCGCGCTTTCTCTGGCCGCCACGGGTTCGCTTGGCGATGAATTCCGGCAAACACTCTCCAAGGGCATCCGCTTGGTGACGTTTCTCGTGCTGCCCTGCGCGCTCGGGTTGTGTCTGTTAGCCGGACCGATCATCAGCGCGATTTTTGAAATGGGCCGTTTCAGCGCGGCGAACCGCGAGATCACCGCCGCCGCGCTGCGCGGTTATGGCATCGGGTTGCTGGCTTATTCGTGGCTGAAGGTGCTGCAACCCGCATTCTACGCCGCGGATCGTCGATGGATCCCGATGATGGTGAGCTTTCTCGCCATCGTGCTGAGTGTCGCTTCGAACTGGTATTTCGTCGTTGTCAAAGGCATGGGTGTCGAGGCGCTGGCGATGACGACCAGTCTTGTCGCCACCACGAATTTCCTCATCCTCTATGTGGCGATGACGCGCATCGCCGGCGGACTGGAGAGCCGCTCGTTGATGGTTCTCACCGCCAAACTTGTCGCGGCATCCGTCCCGATGGCTGCCGTTTGCCTCGCGGCGGATCATTTCCTCTTCGACAACCCGGCGAAGTGGCCGATCCTCATCCGCGCCACGCTTGTTGCTCTAACAGTGGGTGTCGCGGCGGGCGTGTATTTCACCGCCGCACGTTTGTTAGGGATTGCCGAGGCCCGTGAAACCTTCGCCTTGATCAGCCGCAGGCTGAAGCGGTGACTGGAGTGGCGCTTTTCGAAGCGCCATGACACTGGGGCGGGCGGTCTCAGACCGCCCGAATGGATCATGGCGACTTGAAAGATCGCCACTCCCGTTACTTCGCGAAATGCTGGATCAGCCAGCCGATGAGCAGCACCTGCGGCGTCGAGATCAGCGGCAGGGCGAGCGCGGATTTCCATGATTTCGTCGTGTCGCGCAGGCTCATGACCTCGGTGTAATCCGTGGCGGCTCCGGTCATCAGGAACACAAACGCGTTGCCCGGCGCGTTCGCGCGGGTGAGCAGATCCGCGGCGATGGGCGAGGAACCTTCGGAGCAAACCTCCATCAGCGTCGTGGCCAGGAGCGTGCGTAACATCCCGAGCAGGGTGGGTCCGAAGTAATCTCGGAAATCGGACTCCGGCACAAACGCGCGGATCGCCGCGGTGAGCACGAAGCCGAAGAAGATCCAGCGTAGGACCATGCGCGATCCGGCGAGACCTTCCTTGGCGAGATGCCGGTAGTTTTCCGCTCCGGGTTTCAACGAGCGCAGCACGCCGTGGATCGCGGGTCCCACGCGGTATCCCTTGGGCAGGTCCACTCTGTTAGGATTGGGCGGAAGTTTCCCCGCATCCACCAGCCGGTCCGCGATCCAGCCGGTGATCAGCGCGATGACCATCGAAAGGAGGATGAAAAGCAGCATCCACTTCCAGCCGATCAGAGCGGCGAGGATGAGTGTGAGCGAAAACGAGTTCCAAGGGCTGGCGATGAGGAACGCGATGGTCTGGCCGAGCGAGGCACCGCGTTTGTAGAGTCCCATGCCCACCATCAGGATGCCGTGGTTGCACAGGTCTAACAAGACGCCCGCTCCCACTGCGCGGAACAAGCCGCCCACGCTGCCGCCGCGGCCGAGGATGGCCGCCACGAGTTCGCGCGGAAGTCTTCCGATCAAGGCCACGGCCACGATGCCGAAAAGCAGGCCCCACCACGATTTGACGAGCAGTTCGTAACAACCGTGGCCGAAGACATGCAGCCACTTCGGCCCGTCCGGGATCAGCAGGTGCGCCGCCACTCCTGCTAGAAACAAGGCCAGCGATCCCCAAAGCAGGAAATCCGGCCGGCCCTTGGCGCCGCCGCAGCACGAGGATTCCGCAGCATCGGAACTTCCCCCGCAACACGAAGCGGGCTCCGGTTTCGACGGTGCATCCATCGGCGTGAGATTCAACAGCGAACGCCGCAGCGCCCTGCGGTCGCGATCCCCATCGCCCGCGGGCGGTTTCGAGCAGCAGTCGGACATGGATGCGCGAGACTAATCCTTGAACTCGCCGCTGTCCAATCCCGCCCGCTTGTTCTATGAACCCATGCATGAACGCCGCGCTCGAAACCTTGATGCTCTCGCTCTCGGGAGAGCAGGGGATCGCCGTGCCTTCCCGCGCCTTGTTCATCGGCGCGCAGCCTCATCCGGATCTTTCCCGCACCGTGCTCGGCTGGCAGCCGCTCAAGCCGCTCGCGGACGCCTGGGACAAGGCCGGATTTCAGCGCCTGGCCGAACTACCGGACGGCCAATGGCCCGTCGTGCTCGTGCTTCCGGGAAAATCCCGCGATGAAACGCTGCTTTGGTTCGCGTTGGCCAAGGATCGCCTCGAACCCGGCGGGCGAATCATCGCCGCCATGCCGAACACCGCGGGCGCGTCACGTTTCGAGAAGGAACTCGCGCAGGCCGCGGGAAACATCAGCTCCATCCAGAAACACAAGTGCCGCGCCTTTCACGCCATCGACGATGGATCATGGAACGAGGAAACGTTGAACGCGTGGCGCGCGCTCGGCGGGTTCCGCGAGGTGGCCGGCACTCCCTACCTCACCCAAGCCGGGATTTTCAGCAGCGAGCACATCGATCCCGGCTCCTTGTTGTTAGGAAAAAGCCTCCCCGCGAACCTGCGCGGCCGCGTCGCGGATCTCGGCGCGGGTTGGGGGTATCTATCAGACATCGCGCTCGAGCGCTGCCCGGGCATCGAGACCATCGACCTATTCGAAGCCGACTCCCGGGCGCTCGCCTGTGCGAAACGCAACCTCGCCCGCCACCAGCCGCCGGAAAACCCGCTGAGTTCCCCGGTCTGCTATGCCTGCGACGAAGCCCGCGTCCGCTTCCACTGGCACGACGTCACCGCCGGCTTGCCGGAAACCTACGACGCCATCCTCATGAACCCACCCTTCCACACCGGGCAGGACACGGATGTGGACCTCGGCCGCGCGTTTCTAACAACCGCCGCCGCGTCGCTGAAACGGAACGGGAAACTCTTCCTCGTCGCCAACCGCCAGCTTCCCTACGAATCCGTCCTCGACCAACTCCGCCTCCACTGGCGCAAGGTGGCGGAGGACAAGACCTACAAGGTGATCGTTGCGGATAAGCGGTAGGAGAGATTGATGTTGCCCCTATCGATTGAGCAATCGTTGCCACCAATTGCGTCGTAGCGGAACCGGACTCTTGTCCGGCAATGACAGGTTCCACCGAATGATCTCGGAATATCGCCCTGACGCCGGGTCGTGAATTCCGATGCTATCGAGGAAATCCCAAAGCTGTTCGTAGTTTCCGTATTCGGACCGATCATGTGGGAAGGCTTTGCCTTCGAGTTTGTGGCTTTGGGTTTCTGAATCCCAGCCGGATCTCCAATGTTTGAGATACGGCCCGAATCGGTCGATTGGCGTGTCGAAAATCAACGAAACCATTTCAGGATTTCCGCGTTTTGCGAGAATGGTGACAGGATCATCCTCGTTCTCCCAATATTGAGGAAAGGTGCTGAATTGATCCAGATGTTCAAATCCCCGGAAGATCGAGTAGTCCCAGTGGGAACCGTCCTGAATGCGGGCCACCATGCACGGAACACCTCCGAGAGCTGAAGTCACATCCCTGACGAATGGGTAAATAGCTCTGCGACAGAACAAGGTGATTGCCTTGGGGCCGACTCCGACGAGCAATTCGTTTTCAGGAGCGGTTGATTCCTGTCTCGGAGCGAACTTTCCTTGGTGTTTATCCGCGGTCTCTTTCAACGCGCTTTTGAACCGCTCGATATCGGTACATCGGAACGCGTGAATCGTGTGACTGAATCCCATTGGCTGAAATCGCTGCGTGGTTCGCCATCGAAGCTACGAGTCTGAAAATGCCCAACAAGATTTCATTTTTCCGGGATGCGGGCTGATTTGTTCGCCAATTCGGGGCAGCGCCGACCAAAGTTCCCGAATGAAGGTTCACTCCATCATTCTCCACCCTTGATCGTTCCTCCGCTTTCTGGTCATTGGCCGTGCAGTGAAACTCATCAAACTCCTCGCCAATCTTGGCTACGGCTCCCGCAAGGAAGTCCAGCGCTTCATCCGCAGCGGCGCGGTCACCGACGACGAGGGCAGGGTGCTCGGCGAAAACGAATTTCCTCCGCACGAAAAGATCCTCTTCCGTGGCGAGCCGCTGGATCCCTTGTTTCCGCTCACGATCATGCTCAACAAGCCGGACGGCTACACGTGCAGCGCCGATGATCCGGGATCGGTCATCTACGACCTGCTGCCCGAACGTTTCGCCCATCGCAATCCGGGCCTCAATCCCATCGGCCGCCTCGACAAGGACACCACCGGCCTCATCCTTCTAACCGACGACGGCAAGCTGCTGCACAAGATCATCCACCCGAAGTCGCATTGCCTGAAAGTCTATCACGCCATCCTTGACCGCCCGCTCGAAGGTCATGAGGGGGAACTCTTCGCCTCCGGCACGCTCATGCTCAACAACGAGGCCAAGCCGTTGCTTCCCGCGGGTTTCGAGAAGATCGGTGAGAAGGAAGCGCTCGTTACCCTGCACGAAGGCCGCTACCACCAGGTCCGCCGCATGTTCGCCGCAGCCGGAAATCACGTGCTCGAACTCAAACGCATCGCCATTGGCGGCCTCAAGCTGCCGGAAGATCTGCAAGAAGGCGATTGGCGGGAACTCAGCGCCGAAGAGCTCAAGGCGGTGTTTGGTTAGATCTGCCGGCGATTTCCGATTCCCCTCAATCCTCGGCCAGAATGGAGATCAGTTCGGGATTGATGAAAAAGTTGGAACGCCCGATCCGCTGCTTGCGCAAAAACCCCGATTCGGTGAGCGCTTCGAGATAACGCGTGGCGGTGAGACGGCTGACACCCAGATCGCGTTCAACGTATTCGATCCTCGTGTAAGGATGTGTGAACAGGTTGTTGATCAAATCCTGGCTGTAGAATTTGTGACCGGACCGGATGCGGTGTTTGTAGTCCATCAGCGCGTTCCGGATCCTGCGGATGGTGCGAACGCTTTGGGTGGAGGTTTCTTCCACGGCCTCCAGCAGATAAATCACCCATTCCTCCCACGCGCCATGGGTTCTCACCTCCTGAAGCCGCCGGTAGTATTCGGATTTCGTCCGGACGATGTGCCTGCTGAGGTAGAGTACGGGAATGTCGAGCAGCCCTTCTTTGACCAGATAGAGGACGTTGACGATACGCCCTGTCCGGCCGTTCCCGTCATAAAACGGATGGATGCTTTCAAATTGATGGTGGATGAGAGCCATCTTGACCAAGGGGTCCGCGCCGAACAGCGCCCCATCGTTGATAAATCGTTCGAGTTCAGCCATCAATCTGGCGATTTCGATTCCGTCCTGAGGCGGGGTGTAAACGGTCCGGCCTGTGCCATCGTTGAGGACCGTGCCGGGCACCTGCCGGAAACCCGCGCGGTTCTCCTCAATGACGGCTTGGATCTCCAGGATATCGTTGTTGGTGAGCAGTCCTCTGCCTCG
>DAISZP010000615.1:0-2019 GCA_036824745.1 Luteolibacter sp. | reverse complement strand
CCGGGCAAGCGCGGCGACCGCGTTGGCGAGGTTCTTTTCCAGAATGATCTCAGGCGCGTGCGAGGCCAGGATGTCGCCGCGCAGCACGTTGAGACGGCGGCGTTTTTTGTTGGCATCGAGTTTGGACCATCCCTCCTCGCCGCATGCCTGTTGATAGGCGAGCGCGAGACTGGCGATCTTGGGATCCATCAGGATCGTCTTGTCCACGGAAAGCGCATACACCGGCACGCTCTTGGCGAGCGGCTCCTCGCGGCGGTCCACGATCATGCCGCGCTGGGCGGGAAGTTTCTCGACGCGGTGATAGGTCTTGCGCGAGCTCTCCGCGTAGCTGTGGCGGTTCACGAGCTGGATCTGCACCAACCGGGCCGAAAGCGCGCTGAGCCCGATCACCAGGATCGAGCACAGGACGAGGCAACGGCTGTGGAAGGAGCGGTTCACGATCTAACGGGTGGCGGCGGCGACGCTGCGGCGCGCGGGCTGCGGGGGTTGGATTTCCTCCACCGAGGAAAAGGCGATGGGCTTGAGGTCGGATTGGTTCTCCTGAAGCAGCTTGCGGATGGTGAAGCGGTTCAGGAGCTCGTCCATGCGCATCTCGGTGGTGCGGATGTCGAGGCGCGCGTGCTCGATGCGGCGGTCCGCGGCGTCGATCTCGCGGGAAACCTGGATCTGCCGGTTCTTGAAATAGGCGTAAAGCACGCCGCCGGCCGCCACGAAGGAGGCGGCGAGGATGACGGCGATGAAGACGGAGACGGAAGTGCGTGTTTCTTCTTTGCGGCGGTTCATGGCTCGGGTGCTAAAAGCCGTGCAACCCGCAGTTTGGCGCTGCGGGCTCGTGGGTTCAGGGTGGTTTCTTCAGCAGTCGGCTGGATGGCCTTGCGGGAAAGGAGTTGGAACTGATAGTCCGGATTCGGCCGCGGCGCCGGCCATCCGGGGTCATCGATGAATGGTGTGGAATGGTGCCGCAGGTATCGTTTCACCATGCGATCCTCCAGGCTGTGGAATGTGATGACTAACAGTTTTCCTCCGGGCTTGAGGACCGAGGGAACGGCGGCGAGCGCCTTGGCGAGGGAATCGAGTTCCTCGTTCACCGCCATGCGGATCGCTTGAAAGGCGCGGGTGGCCGGATGGGTCTTGCCGTGGCGGCCGATGGCGGCCTCGATGCAGTTGGCGAGATCGAGGGTGGTTTCAAATTTCCTAACAGCGCGCTGTTTCACGATGGCGGCGGCGATGCGGCGCGACTTGGGTTCCTCGCCGAATTCGAAGAGGATGCGGGCGATTTCCGCCTCATCCCAGGTGTTCACGATGTCCGCCGCGCTGCGCGGGCTGGAAGGCCCCATGCGCATGTCGAGCGGGCCCTCGCGCATGAACGAGAATCCGCGGGCCGCGGAATCGAGTTGGCGTGAGGAAACCCCGAGATCCAGCAGCAGGCCGTCAGCCCGTCCCCCCGACTGGATCTCGGGGATCTCATGGAGATTGGAAAAATTGCCCTCCCAGGTGGAGAAACGATCGCCGAAGGGGGCGAGCCGCGCGCGCGCGTGCGCGAGAGCCTCCGGATCGCGGTCGATGCCGAGCACGCGGGCGCCGGATTTCAGAAACATCTCGCTGTGACCGCCACCGCCGAGGGTGCCGTCGATGATGAACTTCTCCGGCCCCGCTTCCATCCATTCCAGGATCTCGGCAGGGAAAACGGGCATGTGATAGCCGCCATCGGAGGGCGTGATGGAAAAGTCCGCGGGCACCTGCGCCGACAACCAGCCAGAAGCGGCGCAGGCACCCGTAGGTTCAGCGGAAACCCGTGCTGTCCCGAGCGCGGATTCCTGCATGTGAAAACTGAATGGCCGCGCCGACAACACACCCGAAGCGGCGCGGACCATTGGTATAACTGGCGGTGGAACGTCTCCCCCGAGAAGATCACCGCACCCAGCCATGAAAGTCACCGGACGCCGCTCCGGCAACCAGCCAGAAGCGGAGCGGACGTCCGTGTTTTTGACAAGACGCCCGGCTGTCCCGAGCCCTGCG
>DAISZP010000092.1:0-13267 GCA_036824745.1 Luteolibacter sp. | reverse complement strand
CCACGCCATGCCAGAAGATTATCTCCCCGTTCTGTTTCAAGTGCTCATCGCCCTCGGCTTCGCCGCCGCGGTGCTCGGTGCGAGCGTGGTTTTCGGACGTTCCGCCAAGCGCAACGCCACCAAGGACAGCGCCTACGAATGCGGGATGCTGCCGGTGGGCGAGGGAGCGCCGCGTTTCTCCGTGAAGTTCTACATGGTGGCCATGCTCTTCGTGCTCTTCGACATCGAGGTGGTCTTCATGTATCCATGGGCCGTACAGTTCCGCGATCTGGCGGCCTCCGGCCCCACGGTGCTCGTCAGCATGGCGGGCTTTGCCGGCATTTTGGTAGTGGCCTACGTTTACGCCCTGAAAAAAGGCGCGCTGAACTGGAAATCCTGATCATCATCCGCGGATGATCCACCACGTCGTCTATTTCCAGCTCAATCCGGAGGTGGACGCCGCCATGGTGGAGGAACTTGTGCGCGTGAGCCGCAGCCTGTTGCTCAGGATTCCAGAGGTCCTCAGCGTACGCTCGGGAAGAAACCTGGACCGCGATTCGCAGTGGCCCGTCTTCGTGGCCATCGAAGTGGATTCGCTCGATAAACTCCGCATCGTTTTCGACAACCCGTTTCACCTCAAGTTCATCGAGAAACACGTGAAACCCAACGTGGTGAACCAGTTCTCCCTCGACTTCGAACTCGATCCCTCGAAGGACCTGAAATACTCGTGATCCTCCCCATCTCCCGGGTTGCGGGGCTGGCGGGCTTGGTTCAAGGTCACGCGCATGTGGACCACCGTTCGTGAATTTGAGGACATCCGTTATGAGACCACGGATGAGGGCAGCATCGCCAAGATCACCATCAACCGCCCGGAAGTGCGTAATGCCTTCCGGCCAAAGACTGTTTTGGAACTGTTGCAGGCCTTCGATCTGGCTCACGAGGATCCCGCGGTCGGCGTGATCATACTCACCGGCGAGGGTGACATGGCCTTCTGTTCCGGTGGCGACCAAAAGGTCCGAGGCCACGCCGGATACATCGGCGAAGACGGAGTGCCCCGCCTCAACGTGCTGGATTTGCAGAAAAAAATCCGCTCCCTGCCGAAACCCGTCGTCGCCATGGTCGCCGGATACGCCATCGGCGGCGGACACGTGCTGCACGTCGTCTGCGATCTCACCATCGCCGCGGACAACGCCCGTTTCGGACAGACCGGCCCGAAGGTCGGCTCGTTTGATGGCGGGCTCGGCTCAAGCTACCTCGCCCGCATCGTCGGCCAGAAAAAAGCCCGGGAAATCTGGTATCTCTGCCGCCAATACGACGCCCAGCAAGCCCTCGACATGGGACTCGTCAACACCGTCGTCCCGCTCGCCGAACTCGAAACGGAAACCCTCAATTGGTGCCGCGAAATGCTCGTCCACTCGCCGCTCGCCCTGCGCTGCCTCAAGTCCGCCCTCAACGCCGATTGCGACGGCCAGATCGGTCTGCTCGACCTCGCCGGCAACGCCACCCTGCTCTACTACATGAGCGAGGAAGGCAAGGAGGGCAAACAAGCCTTCATTGAGAAACGCAAACCGGATTTCTCGAAATTCCCGCGGGTGCCCTAACCAGCTCACCTCTTTCAGCGCGCGGAATGCGGGTTCCGCGTGGCCGCCGAAGTTCGCGGCCTTGAGCACATCCGGCAGGCCGCCGCTTCGCAGGGTGCCGGGCGAGGCTCCGTCCGCCGTGAAGATCAGGCCCTGGTAACCGCCGGATCTCAGGGAGCGTTCCAGTTCCGCCAGATAGGCGGCGTCTTTGCCGAAGTTTCCATACTCGTTCTCCAATTGCACCATCAGCAGCGGACCGCCACGGGCCACGGACAGCGGCTGGAGCATTTCTCCCATGCGCTTCATCCAGTCTCCTTCGCCGGTTCCAGGAAACGCGGATCGGTGCTGCGGAGCTGGACGCCCGGTTCCGCCAGCAACCACGCGGGCAGGCCGCCCAGATCCCACTCCGCGCACACATAGGGGCAGGGCCGCACGATGGCCTTCATGCCTTCCTCGCCGAGGAGTTTCACAAACTCCGCCACATCCTTCTCGCCCGAGAAGTCAAACTCGCCGCGCTTCGTCTCGTGGTAGTTCCAGAACACATAGGTGCTCACCGTGTTCAAGCCCATCGCCTTCGCCATCCGGATCCGGTTCCGCCACTCGCCCCGCGGCACCCGGCTGTAATGCATCTCCCCGGAACGGATCTGGAACGGCTCGCCCTCCAGCACGAAGGCATTCCCCTCCACCTTGAACTCGGCGGCGGAAAGGAGGGCGGGGAGCGGAAGGAGAAGGAGAAGTAGACGTTTCAGCATCGGTTGGATAGGAAAGTTAGGGAGAGCGTTTAGGTTGTGTTTGAAAAAATGTGAAAGCGAGAGAACCAAGCCCCTTCCACTAACAATATTTGATCTTGAAATCCAAGGACTGACCCCGGTCATTCACTTTCACTTACCCCGGTCATCAGGCACGCGGACCGTCTTCTTGGCAGCAAGCTCAGCCGCCCTTTCCTTTTGCAGAAGCGCACGGAAGTCATCCTTCAAAACCACACCTTGGAGCACGGTATTGTATTTGTACAATATTATGTTTTTTGAGGGATTGATTTTGCTCACTTCAACAAATACCAATGCCTTTTTATTGACTGCGGTAGGCTTGATTTCGAAGCCGAACAATCCGCCCTTGTTAATGGACTCCAAAACAAGAAATCCCTGCCCCCTTTTATCTACATCTTGATATGGCAGATCCATCAGAGTGTAGTTACCGGCCATATCCGAGAATTCCGCGACATCCAGCATTCTGAAGAAATCATCCCTTCCAGCTTCGGAAAGTTTCAAAAACCTGAACTTTTGCCACTTCTCATCCAAGGGAATAATCCACCACAGATTCCCTTTCGGATTCGCAACGAAGTGTTGTTTCAACTGAGCAACCCGCGAATCACTTGTGTCCGGCGAAGCTGCAACTGGCACCGCAGAAACAGCAATGGCTAACACCAGCGTCAACGCTACCTTCAAAGCAAGATTTGAATTTTCGATTGTCATTTCACTTTGTTGCATGGAATCTTAATACTGGTATTGCATGATCTTTTTCTACCGGTTTTAGCCTCAATCTCAGCCTCCATGACCAAGATGTCCGCCGGGTTCTTCTCCGATCCAGAGCAATTGATGCGGAGAAGAACCTCATCGCAATTGCAAGACGCGCAAAGAGTTGGCGCGGAAGCTTCGGCGGCCTTGACCGCTTTATCCACATGAGGAAACAAATCCTCAGCTCTACATAGATCATTGCGGTCAAATCCTTCATTTTCCAATTTGTCCGAATCTCCGCCCTTGCCATCGTCATGATCGTTCTCAGGAGGCTTGGGCGGCGTTGGATTGCCTGATGTGCCAGGAAGTCCAATTTGCGCATCACCATACATTTTGTTAAGTTTATTGGCACCGCAACCCACAGAAAAGTATCTGTGACATTTATTTGGTTTTTTTCTCCGATTCTCAGCCCGCTCAGTTGAAAAACTGTTTCTCATGCCTCCATGCGCAACATCGATTGTAATGCTGCACTTACATTTTGGCCGCGAATGATCCGCCTTTTGATCTTCGCCCAATTCGCTCAAGCCTAGAATATCCCACATTCCAACCCCATCATTACCCACGAAACCATAGAGATTTAATCCACCCCATTCCCCAATCGGATCCCTTGACGGCCAGCGTCCCGTCACCGGGTCGTAGAAGCGGTATCCGTAGTAATACAGCCCGGTTTCGGTGTCCTGCATTTTGGTGCTGAAGCCGAAGGTGCTGGGGGCCGCGCCTTCGCTGACGAGGGTGTTGCCGAAGGCGTCGTATTCGCGGCGGCTGGTGGGGGCGCTGGCGCTGCTCTTGGTCCACGCCACGATGTTGCCGTTGCCGTCGTAGGAGGCGCGCTCGGTGATGCCGCCGGAGACGGCAGTTTGCACGAGCAATCCGCCGACGCCGCCCGCGCCTTGCAGGGTGCCGGAGAGGTCGAGGCCCCAGGTGAAGGTGTTCGCGCGGGTGAGCGTGGTGGAGGCGGCGGAGGGAGCGGTGAACTCGGTGATGACGTTCCAGCCATCGTAGAGCCAGCGGTGGCTGCTCTTGAAGACGGGCGCTGCCTGCGTGCCGCCCTGCCAGACGTGCCGGGCGATTCGGCGGCCGCTCCAGTCATAGGCGAACTGGAGCTTGGTGTAGGGATGCCCCGCTGTCGTGGCCTGGGTGGTGCTTTCCATCTGGACGAGGCGGTTTTCCGCGTCCCAAGAGTAAACCCAGCGTCCGTCGTTGGTCAAGTTGCCGTCGAAGTCATGGGGCGGTGAGACGGATTGTGGCGCTTACAGAAGTGATGCCGTAGTTTCCCAATAGAATGAGAACGTCTTCCCATGAGATTGCGGGAGAAACCGACAGGTTTGGTGCCTGGAAAGCGGGTCTCTTCCTTCGGCAAAACCGGAGCCGGGTATGGGATTGCAGCCCGCTTCACGGAATTCACAGGGTGAGAAATCCAAACCGTCGACTCCCGGAAGCTTTCAAACCACACCCTCAATCAGACCAAAAGCGCGATCTGCTCGCCGGGGCCGTGCACGCCTTCGATGAGGATGCCTTCGACGTCCGCGGTTTTCGAGGGTCCGGTGCACCAGATCGTGTTAGGGCTGTCACCGAGTGCGGCGATGGCGTCCGAAATCGCGCGGTGGACCTCATGTTTCTCCAACACCGCCACATGCACCCATGGCGAGAGCGCGGCGAGGCGGTGTGAGGTGCGCAGGTCGTCGATAATCACCGTGCCGGACTCCGCGATGGCTCCGCCCGCACGGGTGATGCCGAACTGATAGTCGTCGTAGCGCGTGCGGTCGTATTCGGTTTCAACAGTCAGCCCGGCGGTTGCTAGCTTCGCGCCCACCGCATCGAACAATGCAGGATCGCAGTAGCCGTGGAGTTGTTTCGAGGCTTTGAGAAACTCCGCCAACTCCTCCACCGATGTCATCGGCTTGCCGTTCACCGCCTTGAAGTTCCGGCAGAAGATTTCCCACAAGTCAGAGCCCTCGAGCTTCGGTTGGGAATGCGTGAGCGTGACGTCGTAGTCCGGCAACGGCGTTTTGGTTTTCAGCGCGGAAGTGGCGGCTTCGATTTTGGCGAAGATGGTGGAGCGCGAGCTCATGGCTTCTCTTGTAAGGGTGGCGAATAAACCACTGAAACACTGAGCACCACAGAGTTCACTGAGAAGAAGCCGGGGTCTTGGCCCGCCAGCTCATGAAACATCCATGGAATCAATTTAAGCTTCTGTGTCTTCAGTGGTTCTCAGTGTTTCAGTGGTTTCAAAAATGCCGGAGTTTCAAACAGCAGCAGCCAACGCCTGGTCGAGATCCGCCATGATGTCGTCGATGTGTTCGATGCCGATGGACAGGCGGATGAGTTCGGGCGGAATGCCTGCAGCGCGTTGTTGCTCTTCGTTGAGCTGGGAATGCGTGGTGGTGGCCGGATGGATGGCGAGGGATTTCGCATCGCCGACGTTGGCAAGGTGTTTGAAGAGCTTCAGCGAGTCGATGAACTTTGCACCCGCCTTGGCACCGCCCTTGATGCCGAAAATGACCATCGAGCCGCCTTTGCCCTTGAGGTATTTGCCGTTGAGTTTCCCCTGCGGATCGCCCGGCAGGCTGGGATGGCGAACCCACTCGACGGATGGGTGGTTTTGCAAATACTTGGCGGCGGCGAGGGCGTTCTCGCAGTGGCGCTCCATGCGCAGCGGCAGGGTTTCGATGCCTTGCAGGGCCATCCACGCGTTGTCCGGGGAAAGGCAGGCTCCGAGGTTGCGCAGCGGGCCGGTGCGCATCCGCAGGATGTAGGCCAGCGGTGCGAGCGGCGCGGGAAGATCATGCCCCCAGCGCAGGCCGTGATAGGACGGGTCCGGTTGGTCGAAGAGCGGATGTTTTCCACCGGCCCAGTTGAATCTCCCTGAATCGATCACGATGCCACCGATACCCGCGCCGTGGCCACCGAGCCATTTTGTTAGAGAATGCACCACGATGTCCGCGCCGAACTCGATGGGCCGGGTGAGATACGGTGTGGAGAACGTGGAATCGACGATGAGCGGCAGGCCAAGGCCATGGGCAATGCCTGCAATGGCCTCGATATCGGAAATTTCAATCGCGGGATTGGAAACGCTCTCGCAGAAGAACGCGCGGGTCTTGTCATCGGCGGCCTTGGCGAAGTTTTCAGGGTCATTCGAATCCACGAAGCGCACCTCGATGCCGAGGTCCGGCAGGATGTCTTTGAACTGGGTGTAGGTGCCACCGTAGAGGTTGCGGGCGGAAACGATGTTGTCCCCCGCGCGGGCGAGATTGATGATCGAGTAAAAGATCGCCGAGGTGCCGGAGGAAATCGCAAGCCCCGCGGCTCCGCCCTCGAGCGCGGCGACTCGTTGTTCGAGCACGTCGTGCGTCGGATTCATCAGGCGGGTGTAGATGTTTCCGAGTTCCTTGAGCGCGAAGAGGTTCGCCGCGTGTTCGGTGCTGTCGAACACGTAGGAGGCGGTCCGGTAAACGGGCACCGCGCAGGCGTGGGTGGTGGGATCGGACGAGTATCCGGCGTGGAGGCACTGGGTTTCGAGTTTCATGGCGTGGATTTATTGCGTGCCCCATGACAGGACCCGGAACCCCGGAGATCAAGCGCGAAGCGGGAAACGCAAGAAGTCGCTCGCTGCGACCGTTTGGAGGAAACCGAACGCACTCCCGTGTATGAAAACGCCACCGAAGCGGAAACCCGAGGCCTCCCAAGAAACCGCCGGGCTGCAAGTATCCAGCCTGCACCAGCTCTTCGAGTGCCTGCCGCACACGCTGTTTTTTGCGAAGGATCTGGAGGGCCGGATCCTTTCGGCGAACCGCGGATTCGCGGAACGCTGCGGGTTTCACTCCGAGGAGGAGATCGTGGGTTTGTTCGACACGGACATGTTTGCTCCCTCGCTGGCCGAGCACTATCGGGAGAGCGATCTGCGGGTGATCGCGACGGGCGAACCGGTGCTGGGCATCATCGAGTTGTTTCCCAACCCGCTCGGTGTGCCGGATTGGTGCGAAACGAACAAGCTGCCCTTGGTCGGCCCGGATGGCGCGGTTCGCGGAGTCTGCGGCACGGTGCGAAGCTACGAGGGCGCGAGGGCGGCCTTGCAACCCTATCTGGATCTCGCACCAGCGGCGGATTACTTGAAGGAACACTATGCCGAGCGCCTTGATGTGGGGCACCTCGCGAAGCTCTCGCACATGTCCGTGCGGCAGTTCGAGCGGAGGTTTCAGCAAACTTTCCGCATGAACCCGCGCACCTATCTGATCCGGATGCGGGTGGCCATCGCCGCTGAACTGCTTCGTACCACCGGACGACAGGCGACCGAGATCGCGCTGGAGGTCGGGTTTTACGATCACAGCGATTTTTCCCGGCAGTTCCGGCGTTTCATGGGTGTTCCACCATCGGATTACCGGCTCCAGACCCGGGCTTCCAAGGTCTGAGCGTGTCGGAAACATACACGGGAAAAGACCATCGCACCCTATCCCGGCGACCGCCCGTCATGCAGGATTCGCGAAACCCGTTTCCTCATGAACCCATCCAACACCACCGCGCCCGCGGCACCCCACATGGGCCTCTTCTGGGGCTGTTTCGTCGCGTTGATCACAACGTCGTTCGCTTTCGTGACCCGCGCGTTCCTCGTGAACGACCCCGCGCTGTGGCCGGCGGACTTCGGCTTGGACAAGGTGCAGGCGCAGGTGCTTTTCGGCGCGGGCGTGTGGCCGTTCGCGATCTCGATCATCCTGTTCAGCCTCGTCATCGACCGCATCGGCTACCGCACGGCGATGGTCATCAGTTTCACATGTTACGCAATCTACGGGGTGCTCGCTCTATCAGCTTACGGCATGATCCGGGGAGATCTCTCCGGTGAAGCGCTCGCCGCCGCCCGCGGCCGCGCCTACCTTCTGCTTTATTGGGGATCGGTCATCCTCGGTCTTGGCAATGGAACCGTGGAGGCCTTCGTGAACCCGGTGGTCGCCACCATGTTCCACCGAGACAAGACGAAGTGGCTCAACATCCTGCACGCAGGCTGGCCCGGGGGCTTGGTGCTCGGCGGCGTGATCACGGTTTTGTTAGGAGCGAGGGTTTCCGCGGACTGGCGGATCCTGATCTACGTGCTCGCCGTTCCCGCACTGGTGTATTTCGCCATGCTGGTGAAGGCGAAGTTCCCGCTGAACGAGCGGGTGGCCGCGGGCACCTCCTATCGGGAAATGCTGGCGGAGTTCGGCGTGCTCGGTGCCGCCATCGCCGGGTTCCTGGTGCTCAAGCAGCTCGGCGAGGTGCTTGGCTGGTCCAACGCCGTGGTGTTCACCCTGCTGGCGGTCCTGTTAGCCGGATACTGGTTTTACTGCCGCTCGCTCGGCCGCTGGCTCATCGTGCTGCTCTGCCTGCTGATGATGCCGCTGGCCACCACCGAACTCGGCACGGACGCGGCGATCACCGGCATCATGGAGGAACCGTTGAAACAAGCGGGATACAGCCCCTTGTGGGTGCTCATCTACACCTCCGCCATCATGGTGGTGCTGCGTTTCTTCGCAGGACCCATCATCAAGGCGCTCACGCCGCTCGGCCTGCTCGCAACGTGCGCGGTGCTGGCGATCGTCGGTTTGTTCCTGCTTTCCATCAGCAGCGGGCTCTTCGCCATCTTCGGCGCGGCCACGCTCTACGGACTCGGCAAGACCTTCTTCTGGCCCACCACGCTCGGAGTGGTATCCGAGCAATCCCCCCGCGGTGGCGCGCTCACGTTGAATGCCATCGGCGGCATCGGCATGCTCACGGCGGGCGTCATCGGCGGACCGCTCATCGGCGAGTTCCAGGAGCGTTCGGCGCGCGTGGCTATCGAGGAGAAACTTCCCGGCGTCTATCAGAGCGTTTCCACCGAGAACCACTACGTGCTCGGCGCCTACACCGCGGTGGACGATTCGAAGGTGGGAAAACTCCAGCAGGAAACCGCGAAACAAGTCGGTGAAATCGTCAAGACAGCCCGCCAGCATGCGCTGGCATCCGTCACCTTGTTTCCCGCCATCATGTTGATCACCTACCTCGGCCTGATCGCCTGGTTCCGCTCGCGCGGCGGCTACAAGCCCGTGCGCCTGATCGAAGACTCCCATCATTAACTGCTACATGAAAATCGGTGCCTCCACCTGGTTGTGGGTTTCCCCGCTCACAACGTCCGCCGCGGAAAACCTGCTGCCTCGCATCGCCTCGCTCGGATTCGATGCGGTCGAGCTTCCCATCGAGGATCCATCCTTGGTCGATGCGGCCCGCATCCGGACCATCGCCGCGAATCACGGACTGAACGTTTCCGTGTGCGGTGCCTTCGGTCCCGGCCGGGATCTAACAAACAGCGATCCGGCCGTCCGGCGATCCACACTCGACTACATCCGCACCTGCCTCGACTTCGCGGTGGAGGTCGGCGCTCCGATGTTGTGCGGACCGCTTTACGCCGAGGTCGGAAAACGCCGGCAGCTCCCCGAAGCCGAGCGCCAGGCCGAGTGGAACCTCGCCGTCGAGGGCATCCGTCAGGCCTGCGAGGAAGCCGGAAAACGCGGCCTCCGCATCGCCATCGAGCCGATCAATCGTTTCGAAACGGATCTCGTCCACACTGCCGCGGACGCCGTCCGCATGGCGCGCGATGTCGCCCACCCGGCCGCAGGCGTGATGCTCGACAGTTTCCACATGACCATCGAGGAGGATGACTTGGAACAAGCCGTCCTGACCGCCGGCGATCTCCTCATCCACATGCAGGTTTCCGAAAACCAGCGCGGCATCCCCGGCACCGGGCTCACCGACTGGCCCGCCCTCGCGCGCGCACTCCGAGCCATCCGCTATCAGGGCATCGTCAGCATCGAGAGCTTCACCCCGGAGAACCGCGACCTCGCGGGAGCCGTCTGCATCTGGAATCGCCGCGCGCCGGATCAGGACACCTTCGCGCGCGAAGGCCTTCAGTTCCTCAAACAACACTTCAACCACACAGCCCCATGAGCCAGAAACCAATCAACATCGCCATCGTCGGACTCGGCTTCGGCGCGGAGTTCATTCCCATCTATCAAGCGCATCCGAACGCCAACCTCGTCGCCGTCTGCCAGCGGAACAAGGAGAAGCTCGACGCCGTGGCGGACCACTTCGGCGTGCCGAAGCGCTATCAGGATTACGATGAACTGCTCGCCGATCCGGAAATCGACGCGGTCCACATCAACACCCCGATCCCCGACCATGCGGAGCAGTCGATCAAGGCGCTCAAGGCGGGCAAACACGTCGCCTGCACCGTGCCGATGGCCACCAGCGTCGAGGATTGCGAACGAATCGTGAAACTCACACAGGAAACCGGCCTGAAATACATGATGATGGAGACCGTCGTCTATGCGCGCGAGTTTCTCTTCGTCCGCGATCTCTATCAGAAAGGCGAGCTTGGCCGCATCCAGTTCCTCCAAGCGAGCCACCAGCAGGACATGGACGGCTGGCCGGGATACTGGCCGGGTCTGCCGCCGATGCACTACGCCACCCACTGCGTGGGACCCTGCCTCGCGCTCACCCGCGCGTCCGCGGAATCGGTCTCATGTTTCGGCTCCGGCCGCATCCGCGAGGAGATGATCGGATGTTATGGGTCGCCCTTCGCCATCGAATCCACCCATATCAGCTTCAAGGACAGCGACGTGGCTGCCCGCATCTACCGCAGCCTCTTCGACACCGCCCGCCAATACCGCGAAAGCTTCGATGTTTATGGCAGTCTCAAGTCGTTCGAGTGGCCGCTCATCGAAGGCGAGGAACCCGTGATCCACACGGCCAAGAAACCCGAACCGGAGATCCCCGAACGGGTGAGCGTGCCGGACTTCGCGCACCTGCTGCCGGAGCCGATCCAACACTTCACCACCAAGGGCGTGTATGACACCGAAGGAAACGAGCACCTTTCCTTCACGCAGGGCGGCGGCCACGGCGGATCGCATCCGCACCTCGCCCATGAGTTCATCTCCGCGCTCGTCGAGGACCGCGCGCCTTTCCCGAATGCCGTCGAGTCCGCGAACTGGACCTGCACCGGCATCCTCGCCCATGAATCCGCGCTGCGCTGCGGCGAGGTGATGAAACTCCCCGCGTTCACGCTTCCCGGCTGACATCCAACCACCATCCATCACACGCCGCCGGATTCACGACTCTGGCTGCGTCCGTTTCATGATTCCCTCGCCATTGGAGGGAATCATCCAGTGATGTTTGCTGTCTCGATAAAACCCGGTTTTTGTTATCTGTTCACTTTATTCGAATGATTCATGAAATCCGGAGCTTCCGGAAAGATCGAACAGGCCCGCAACGTTGCCTCATCCTCCACTCCCTTCCACCATGCGCCACATCCGTCTCGCCCTATTCCTGCCTTTGATCGCGTTCGGCATCGCCCTCGCCCAGACGATGAGCGTTCCGAAGCCCGAGGCACGCCGTCTCGAAGTGTTGTTCTTCGGCGCACCCACCGCCGCGCATCCCGGCCATGATCCGGTCACGCGCTATCGCGTGGTGAAACGCCACCTCGGCACCGAAGGGATCAATTTCACCTACACCGAGAATCCCGCGGAGGCTTTCGATCCGGAGGTGCTTTCGAAATACGACGCCCTGCTGATGTATGGAAACTGGGAGCAGAACGGCCCGATGCCCGCCGCCCAGCTCAAGGCGCTCACCGACTTCGTCGAAAGCGGCGGAGGCTTCCTGCCGATCCACTGCGCCTCGGCCTGTTACGGAGGTTCGCCTGAGTTCATCAAGCTGGTGGGGGGACGTTTCAAGAGCCATGAAACCGGTGTTTTCAAAGTCACCAACGTCAACCCGCAACATCCGATCATGCGGGAGTACAAAGGCTTCGAGGCATGGGATGAAACCTATGTCCACGATCAACATGGCGATGACCGGGTGATTCTCGAAAAACGCGAGCAAGAGCCATGGACATGGATTCGCGAACAAGGTAAAGGCCGCGTGTTCTACACCGCCGCAGGTCACGACCACCGCGTGTGGGATCAAGCGGAGTTCCAAAACCTGATCAAGCGCGCGGTGTTCTGGAGCGTGGGTCCTGAAAAATACCGCCTGCTGCAAGCACTGAACCTGCCCAAGCTGCGCGAGCAGGAAGTGATGCTTCCCGGCTATCGCGAACACAAGGCGATCACCGAAGCGCAGATGCCTCTCTCTCCAGCCGATTCGATGAAACTCGCACAGGTTCCCGTTGGCTTCGAACTCTCGCTCTTCGCCTGCGAACCGGACATCGTGAATCCGATCTATGTGAACTGGGACCACCGCGGCCGCGCGTTCGTGATTCAAACCACGGATTACCCTAACAACCTGCAGGCGGGAAACATCGGCCATGACAAGATCATCCTCTGCGAGGACCGCAACGGCGACGGACGCGCGGACAAGTTCACCACCTTCGCGGACAAGCTTTCCATTCCCACCTCGCTCACCTTCGCCAATGGCGGCGTGATCTGCACGAATGGTTCCGAAATCCTCTTCCTCAAGGATACCAACGGCGACGACAAGGCGGACGAACGCCGGATACTCTTCACCGGTTTCAGCATGGGCGACACCCACGCGGGTCCTTCCAATCTGCGCTACGAACGCGACGGATGGATCTACGCCACCGTCGGATACTCCGGTTTCCACGGCACGGTCGGCGGAGAAAACCACCAGTTCGGAGCGGGAGCCTTCCGTTTCAAGCCGGATGGATCGAAACTCGAATACCTTCAGCAAACCTCCAACAACACCTGGGGACTCGGCACCAATTCCGATTTCGACATCCTGGGATCCACCGCCAATGCGAACCCCTCGTTCTATCTGACCCATCCGCAGGCCGCTTACGCATCCGCCGGCATCGAAGCCATCCGCACGCCCCGCGCCGACGAATTCCGCGGCGGTCCTAACAACCCGGCGATCTTCAATCCGAGCTCCAACGACATCCGCCAGGTCGATGTGTTCGAGAGCTACACCGCCGCCGCCGGACACGCGTTCTACACCAGCGAGCGGTTTCCCGCGGAGTGGCGGGAAAGAACCGCGTTCATCACCGAAGCCACGGGCAAACTCGTCGGCGTGTTTGACGTCAAAAGCGAAGGTGCCGGATACAAGTCCGTACAGCGCCGCAACAACATCTACAACAGTGCCGACGCGTGGTCCGGCCCGGTTTGCGCGGAAACCGGACCCGATGGCGCGGTCTGGATCTGCGATTGGTACAACCTGATCATCCAGCACAACCCGACGCCCAGC
>DAISZP010000091.1:0-13351 GCA_036824745.1 Luteolibacter sp. | reverse complement strand
CTCGACCTCATCCAGGAAGGCAACATCGGCCTGATGAAGGCCGTCGATAAATTCGAATACCGCCGCGGCTACAAGTTCTCCACCTACGCCACCTGGTGGATCCGTCAGGCGATCACCCGCTCCATCGCCGACCAGGCCCGCACGATCCGCATCCCGGTGCACATGATCGAGACGATCAACAAGCTGATGCGCGTGCAGAAACAGCTCGTCCAGGAATACGGCCGCGAGCCGTCACCGGAGGAAATCGCCGAGGAAATCCACCTTCCCGTCGAGCGTGTCCGCGCCGTGCTCAAGATGGCCCAGCAGCCTATCAGCTTGCAAGCGCCCGTCGGCGACTCGGACGACACCTCGTTCGGCGACTTCATCGAAGACAAGGCCGCCGACAACCCGATGGAGGAAGCCGGCTTCTCGATGCTCAAGGACAAGATCAAGGACGTGCTCGACACTCTAACCGAGCGCGAGCGCGAAGTCCTCGAACAACGCTTCGGCCTCAAGGACGGCTACAGCCGCACGCTTGAAGAAGTCGGCCGCCAGTTCCAAGTCACCCGCGAGCGCATCCGCCAGATCGAGGCCAAGGCCCTGCGCAAAATGCGCCACCCCACCCGCATCCGTAAGCTGGAAGGCTTCATCGAGCTGCCGGGGGCGTGAGGAGGAAGGACACTCTTGTCCTTTCATTCAGCTCCAGACGCACCTGATTCTCTACAGGCAGGCTCTTACGCCCCATCCCACGACCTTCGCGGCATCGGCGGGTTCCCACGCTCTTTTGATTCGTCGGTTAGCCACCGCTCGGGTAATGAGATCAGTGATTCGGTCAACGACGCAGAGAAACTCGCCGCCATGAGCTCACCCGCCAAACCATGCGAATGTACGATCATGATCTCTGAAGCCAGTGCCTCATGAACAAGCCTTCCTCCCTCCCCTTGCGACTCTTCTTCGCCGCCGTGTGGTTGGTCAACGGCGTGTGGTGCAAGATTCTCGACGAGGTGCCAAGACACCGTGAGATCGTGGCACGGATTCTGGGAGAGGATCACTCGCTGGCGCTCACGCGAATGATCGGCGCGGGTGAAGTGTTGACGGCGCTGTGGATTCTCTCAGGCATGCGCTGGAAGTGGAGTTGTGCCGCGCAGATCTCGGCCGTGTTACTGATGAACGTCATCGAGTTTTTCGTGGTGCCGGACCTGCTGTTGTTCGGTCGATTCAACTCGCTCATCGCCCTCGCCTACATCAGCCTTGTCGCATGGGCGGGCTGCCGTCCGGGAAAACCATGAGCTTGTGCCTGCCCAGAGCGAATCCCTTCGCGGTGGACGCGTGGTTTGATTCGTCCTGCACACTCACTTTCGCGGTGCCGGCCACCGAGATCGCGGCACGATTGCCCGATTGCCTGCAGCCTGATGTGTTCGAAGACCAGTGGGGCTTCGTCGCCGTGGCGGTGGTGCAAACACGAAGGCTGCGTCCAGCGGGTTTTCCCGGGTTTCTCGGCAACGACTTCGTGCTGGTCGGTTACCGTTACTTCGTTCGCTATCGTTCCGCATCCGGACGGAACTTGCGCGGCCTCTACATCGTGCGCTCGGAAACCGACAAACCCCGCATGGTGCTTTTGGGAAATCTCTTCACCCGCTACCGCTACGTGCGCAGCGCGATCACAATCAAAGGACAAGGCTCGCAGCTCGCCATCCATGCGGCGGACACCGGTCTCGACATCTCGGTGGACATGCACCCGGATGCGAATCTGCCGGAAGGCTCCCCATTTTCATCCTGGCAGGAGGCGCGCCGGTTCAGCGGGCCGCTGCCTTTCACCTTCACCTGCGAACGGGACAAGAACCGCGTGCTCATCGTCGAAGGCGTCAGATCGGATTGGAGACCACGACCCGTGAAGGTCCTGCGTCAACGGATTCCCTTCCTTGACGAATTCGGGCTGGGGCATGCCGTGCTCGCCAACGCGTTCGTGGTCGAAAACATCCCGTATCATTGGAAAAAAGGGATTTCCGAACCATGGCCCCGATCATGAAACGGCACAGCTTGCAGGGCGTCTGGACGGTGGTGCGCTTCAATTGGCACCTGCAAGCGGCCGCGCTGGCTCTGACATCTGCTTTTCTATCAGCTCCAATGATGCTGGACGGCACTGCCGCGGTCGTTGCGATCACGGTCGGACTCGGGATACTTTGTTCGATCATACTCTCGCTGATTGCGACATGGTGGGCCTACGATGCGAGCGGACTCTATCAGATGGACTGGCTTGTGCCGGAAATCGGAGACGCGAAACAAGCCGCCAACATCCACGCGGGCTTCGACGAATGCTCGGAATGGCTGGCAACCCGATTTCCGGAGGCCTCTTGGAAGGTATTTGATTTCTACGACCCCGAAAAGCACACCGAGATTTCGATCCGCCGGGCGCGCAAGGCCAGTCCGCCGGTTCCGGGGACGGTCAGTGTCCGAGCGGATGCCCTGCCCCTTTCCGATGCCTCTCTGGATCGGGTGCTGCTGTTCCTCGCCGCCCATGAAGTCCGCAACCACGACGAACGTGTCCGGTTCCTCCGGGAAATCCGCCGGGTTTTGAATCCACAAGGGCGGGCGATCGTCACCGAGCACCTGCGCGATGCGGCGAACATCGCCGCTTATTCGCTCGGTGCCTGGCACTTCCATACCCGGCGCGAATGGCTGCGGACCTTCGAAGAAGGCGGATTCCGTGTCACGCGCAAGATCCGCAACAACCGGTTCATCACCACCTTCATTCTCGAACCCTCATGATTCCAGCGCTGCAGATCACCGGGGCCGTGCTCATGGCACTTGGGCTTGTCCATGCCGCTTTCCCCCGCTATTTCCGCTGGCGTGAGGAAACAGCCGGCCTGTCCATGCTCACACGGCAGATTCTATACGTGCACACCGCCTTCATTGGAATCACCGTATTCCTGATAGGTCTTCTTTGTGCCACCTGCGCGCACGAACTCACGAACACTCAGCTTGGCAGGCGAATCAGCCTCGGCCTTGCCGCCTTCTGGGGCATTCGCCTTCTCGTCCAATTCTTCGGTTACTCGCCCGAACTCTGGCGCGGCAAACCATTCGAAACGATCATGCACATCCTGTTTGGACTGTTCTGGAGCTGGCTCACAACGCTCTTCCTGTTGGCGGCGTTCTAAGCACACCCTGCCATTCATTCAAGGATGACTACAGCCGCACGCTGAAGGAAGTCTGCTGCCAGTTCCAGGTCACCCACGAGCGCATCCGCATGATCGAGGCCAAGGCCCTGAGGAAATCGCATCAACCTGGCCCCTTGCCGGCATCCGTTCAGAGCGCGGTGGCGCGGACTCTGAAGAAAACGGGCGATGTTGCCGGTGCGATGTACCGGGTGACCCCGGCTTGGGGATCCTTCACGATTCCGGAGGAACTCCATTGCTTCAAGTCACGGCTGTATTCGACGACCATCGAAACATCCGTCGCATCCGTGGACAAGTTCGGCAGCGTCACGGTCCCGAGCTGGAAGCCGGACACACTGAAAACACCGGGAACCAACGATACCTTGCTGGAAAGGCTGTTTGGATCGGCTCCAAACAGATATTCCACCAGATTCGGAGTGCCGTCACCATCCGCATCATCCGCCGCGTCTTGCTGGGACTGCGGGATTCCGAAACCGGCGATCCACGTCGAAAAATCATCCGCCGAACTGTTGATGATGAGTTTCGCATGCGACTTGGTTTCTTCCTGCATTGCAAAGCCTCCGAAGGCTGTCAGGTTGATCCCGTAAGTTCCATCAGGCAGAGTTCCAAGATTGAACTCCCGTGTCGCCGATGGTTTTCCCTCTCCCACAGAGACACCACTGTAATCCAGCCCCGCATAGAAATCGAATTGCCCGGAAGAGTCGGGAACCGGCGGATTGGTCGCGGATACGATTTCCACCGGAGGCGGATTGAATGCCACGGGGCCGTAATTCGCCGATACTCCGACCATCACATTCTGTCCCGATTTTCGGAACTGTATGTTTGTTGACTCAACCACGAAATCCTGTGCGCTGAGCAGGCTCAATGGATTCAAAAGTAGAGAGATCGTTGCTGGAATGTAATATCTCATGGCAATTGGACGATACGTTCGCGTGAAAGGCCGGCGGATGATGGAAGAATGGCAGGTCCCGGGCGAGAGGAGATTGGATGTTGAAGGCGCCGCATATACTTCTCGGGAACGACACCAACGGTCTTTTTGATTCCCGCGTTCATTTAAGGTTTGGCTACTCGATCATTGTTCCAATGTCAACAATTCGTTCGTGACGCTGCGGCATTTGCCATGCGATGGCTTCCATATCAGAACTACTCGACGAAGGCGTTGTCCAAGAAGCCGATCTCGGGCTTTGGTTCGTCATAAAATCCATGCCTCGACATGAGGATGTCACGGGTGATTCCAAGCTCGGAATTCGCCCGCGATTGTGTAACCGATGCATTTGATCTTACCACATCAACCGAGGGCACATCCGCGAGATCGAGACCAGGGCCCTGAGGAAACCGCGCCACACCACCCGCATCCGGAAACTGGAAAGCTTCATCGGGCTGCAGCAAGAGTGAGAATCCTGTTCAATCCCCGAAGATATTCCCGATGCCGCCGAGCACCGAGCCTTCGCCCTTGCCGGCCGGATAGAGGCTGGTGATGCGCTGGGCGAGGCGGGAGAAGGGCATGCTTTGCAGCCAGATGGTGCCGTGTCCTTGCAAGGTGGCAAGGAAGAGACCTTCGCCGCCAAAGACCATCGACTTCAGGTTTCCCGCGCGCTGAATGTCATACTGGATGCCGCGGGTGAAGGCGACGAGGCAGCCGGTATCGACGAACAGTTTCTCACCCCTCAACTCCTTGCGGATGATGGTGCCGCCGGCATGTACGAAGGCCATGCCATCACCCTGAAGGCGCTGGAGGATGAATCCCTCGCCGCCGAACAAGCCGGCTCCGAATTTCTTGTTGAACGCAATGCCGACACTGGTGCCGAGCGCGGCGCAGAGGAACGCGTCCTTCTCGCAAAGCAGCTCACCGCCCAGGGTGGATAGATCGATCGGCACCACCGTGCCCGGATAGGGAGCGGCGAAAGCGACGGTTTTCTTGCCCGCGCCGCGGTTGGTGAAATGGGTCATGAAAATCGACTCGCCTGTTAGAGCGCGCTTGCCGACGGCCATGAGTTTGCCCATGAATCCGGTGTCGGGCGCGGAGCCGTCACCCATCTTGGTTTCGAAAGCGATGCCATCCTCCAGGTAGTTCATCACACCGGCCTCGGCGATGACGGTTTCGCCTGGATCGAGCTCGATCTCCACCATCTGGATCGACTCGCCGATGATCCGGTAGTCCACCTCATGCGATCGCCTCGAAAGTGGCGGCGGCCCACCCGCGGGAAGCGGAGGTGGGGCGGCTTCCGCCTTGAACAGCTCGGGAAACACCTTCGCGGCGGTTTCCCAACCGGCCATGCCATCGGACCATACCAAGGTGGACGCGGTGATCGTCCCACCCGCGATGAGTTCGGGCAGGTTCTCGTCGGACGTGGTGGCATTGCTGCCGGATGCGGAGTGGTAGTGCCAGGTTTTCATGTAGGCGCGAGGGTATCCGGCCGGAACAGGGGGGCAAGTGGGAGAATCGCTGCGGATTCCAATGATTAAATCGGTTGGTGCAATCACGACCTCGGGCGGCCCTCAATCGTGTTGCATGAAAGGGAAACCGCACGCTAGCTTGTGTTCACTACCCAAAAACCCAAACCCATGATCCAGAACGTCCTCGTCCTCGGTGGCGGCAGCGCCGGTTTCATCACCGCGATTTCCGTCAAACGCAAGATCCCCCAACTCCGCGTGCAGGTGGTGCGCAGCAAGACCATCGGCGTGATCGGCGTCGGTGAGAGCACCACACCGAATTTCCCGCGGCATCTCTTCGAGTATCTCGGCATCTCGCGGAAACGCTTCTACGAACTCGCGCAGCCGACCTGGAAACTCGGCATCCGTTTCCTGTGGGGCGCGCGCGGCCGCTTCGACTACACGTTCAACCTGCAACTCGATTCGCACTATCCGGATCTGGAGAGGCCGACCGGGTTTTACTGCGATGAGGATTTCTCCAACGCCAGTCTGCCCGGCGCGCTGATGCGGCACGACATGGCCTTTCCCCGGCAGCCGGATGGATCGCCCGATGTGCATCCGTGGCACGCCTTCCACATCGAAAACAAGAAGTTCATCGAAATCCTCGAAATCGTCGCGAAGGAAGAAGGCGTGGAAGTCATCGACGGCGATGTGGATGGCAGCGAGCGAGGACCGCAAGGCATCGCCGCGATGCATTTGAAGGATGGCAGGCGCCTGGAGGCGGACCTGTTTCTCGATGCGAGCGGTTTCAGGTCCGAGCTGATCGGCAAGGCGCTGGAGGAACCGTGGGTGAGTTTCGACAAGTCACTGTTCTGCCGCAAGGCGGTGATCGGCGGCTGGGAACGCGGACCGGACGAACCGATCCTGCCCTACACCACCGCGGAAACCATGGACGCCGGCTGGGCCTGGCGCATCGATCACGAGCAATTGATCAACCGCGGTTATGTCTATTGTCCGGATTTCATTTCCGATGACGAAGCCGCCGCGGAATTCCAACGCAAGAACCCCAAGGCGAAGGTGGAGCCGAGGATCGTCAACTTCCGCTCGGGCCACTACCGCAGGCAGTGGGTGGACAACGTGGTCGCGTTCGGAAACGCGGGTGGCTTTGTCGAGCCTCTGGAATCCACCGCGATCATGATCCTCTGCTCGCATGTCCAGACGCTGGTGGACTTCCTGCGCCACAGCGCGCTGGAACCCACGCCCTCGATGCGGGATCTCTACAACGACGTCACGTCCGCGACATGGGAGGACATTCGGCATTTCCTCTCGCTGCACTACAAGTTCAACGGAATGTTAGACACTCCGTTCTGGAAACACGCGCGGGAGGACACCGATGTTTCCGGCATCCAGGGTTTCATCGATTTCTATCAGGAGAACGGCCCCACCGGTTTCTGCCGCCACCGCCTGCCGCGCTCGGAGAACGACTTCGGCCTCGAAGGATTCCTCGTGATGATGGTGGGCAACCAGGTGCCCTACAAAAAGCGCCATCAAGCCACCACCGCCGACCTGGCGACCTGGGCGCGCCACAAGCGGGAGTTCGTCACCGAGGCCCGCAAAGGCATCCGTTGCGAGGAGGCGCTGGCCTATGTGAAACACCCCGGCTGGCAATGGCACGGAGACCGGAGGAATTGACGGGGGATTGAACGATTCGGTGTTTTTCCCTTTGGCGTGCCGAGGCTTCCCGTGTTTTGCTCCGGCCGCCCATGGAACCCGTCGAAGAATTCACGAAGATCGAGTCCGTTTTCGTCAGGAAACGCAACGCGTTGCTCCTGCGCGGGCAGTTCACGCCGGTTTACACCGACTACTACCTGCACCTGATGCAGCACGGCATCCGGCATGCTCCGGAGCTCGACCAGATGCTCAAGGACACGCTGGCGATGCTCACGCTGCACCTGGTCGCCCGGCCATGGGCGGAAACGATCGCCTGGACGGCGAACCTCCGCGCGCCGCGGCTGAACCTGTTCGTCACCGGCGGCTCGGTGCAGGAAGCGGTCACCGGCCGCATTTTCACCGAGAACGTCCGCGAGCCGGATCGGAATTTCTTCTACTCGCAAACCACGGCTCCAAACCAACATGAGCCCCGCACCTCGACCTTGGAGGTGGATGGCAAGGATCCCGTCCAGTGGATTTCCCAATTCTACGACCAATCCGAACAACGCCCGGCCCGCGCGTTCCGATTGCCCGACGAGCAGTTCGTCCTCGTCGCCGCACAGCCGGATTGCGACATGGAATGGTTCGAATCACTCAACGAGGAATCGGTTTCCCGGATCGATACGGACGAGGAGACCCACTTGTTGGAAACCCGGCGCTTCCGATTCCATTGCGGCTGCACGATCGACAAGATCCTGCCGATTCTCGGCGGCTGGAAAGACAAGCTCGACGAGTTGTTCGAAGACTCCGACTCGATCCAGATCCAATGCCCCCGCTGCGGCGCGGGTTACTCGGTCACGCGGGACATGATCCTCTGAAATGGGGTGACGGGAACACGTCCTGATGATTGTCGATCCGACTGCGGATGCTAGGTTTCCAGGCAGTCCGCTCTCCATGACACTTCATCGTTCCTCCCTGCTCGCGGCCCTCGTGGTTTCCTCGATCTCACAAGCCGCGGAAACCACGCCCGTGAAATTCCAAGCCACTCCCCTGCCCTTGTCCACCGTGCGCCTCACCGGCGGCCCGCTCAAACACGCCCAGGACCTGGACGCCGCATACTTGTTAGAGCTGGAGCCGGACCGCATGCTCCATCACCTCCGCGAGCGCGCCGGGCTGAAACCGAAGTCAGACGAAGCATACGGCGGTTGGGATGGCGGCGGCAGGCAGCTCACCGGCCACATCGCCGGCCACTATCTATCCGCCGTGAGCCTGATGTTCGCCGCGACGGGTGACGAACGTTTCAAGCAGCGCGCGGACTACATGGTCGGTGAGTTCGCGGAAATACAGACAGCCCAAGGCGACGGCTACATCGGCGGAATGATGGCCGAGGTCCGCAAGGATGGGAAAAAGGAACTCGTCGATGGAAAACTCCGTTTCGAAGACCTCGGCAAGGGCGTCATCGAGTCCGGCGGCTTCGATCTGAACGGCATGTGGTCGCCCTGGTACGTGCAGCACAAGCTCTATGCGGGACTGCGCGACGCGTATCGTTTCACCGGAAACAAACAGGCGCTCGAAGTGGAGGTGAAGTTCGCCGAATGGGCGGACAGGATTCTAACCAAACTCACGCCGGAGCAGATCCAGAAGATGCTCGCCACCGAGTTCGGCGCGATGAACGAGATCATGGCGGATCTTTACGCGGATACCGGAGACGCGCGCTGGAAGAAGGCCTACAAGTATTTCGAGCACGAGCACTTCGTCGGGAACCTCTCGCAGCACAAGGACGTGATCACCCGCACGCACGGCAACACGCAGGTGCCGAAACTCTACGGCGATCTCGCCTATCACATCCACACCGGCGACACGCGCAGCGGCGAGGCGGCGAGGTATTTCTGGGATCTCGTGGCGCACCACTACAGCTTCGCCACCGGTGGTCATGGAAAGGACGAATACTTCGGCGAGGCGGACAAGCTGAACTCCGCGGTGGACGGCCGCACCGCGGAAACGTGCAACGTTTACAACATGCTGAAGTTTTCCCGCACGCTCTTCGCACTGAAGCCGGACCTGCGGTTCGCCGATTTCCAGGAGCGCGCCTTGTTCAACCACATCCTCGCTTCGATCGACGACAAGGATGGACGCGTTTGTTACATGGTGCCCGTTGGCCGCGGTGTGACCCGCGAGTATCAGGGGAAATTCGACAGCTTCACCTGCTGCGTCGGCACCGGCATGGAAAGCCACGCATTGCACGGTGACGGAGTGTATTATGAATCCGGCGACAAGCTGTGGGTGAACCTCTACACGCCCTCAACCGCGGACTGGGCTTCGCGAAAAACGAAGATCGAGGTCGAAACGGATTTCCCGGAAGGCGAGTCCGTTAGAATCAAGGTTTCTCCGGATCAGAAGAAAACGTTCACCCTCGCCCTGCGCCGTCCGTCATGGGCGGGCGAAGGTTTCTCGATCCAGATCAATGGCAAGGCGCTTGAAAATCCCGCCGCTCCCGGCAGCTACATCGAGATCCAGCGCGATTGGTCCGCGGGCGACGTCGTCGAGATGAAGCTGCCGAAGAAACTCCGCCTCGAACCCACGCCGGACAATCCGAAGCGCACCGCCATCCTCTGGGGGCCGCTCGTTCTGGCAGGAGACCTCGGCGAGGAGAACCGCCCGCGCAAGGCGGGCGACGATTTGTCGGCGGTGCCGGTCTTCGTGACCGGAAACCGCGACCTTGCGGAATGGATCAAGCCTGTTCCCGGCAAACCCGGCTCGTTTCTAACATCCGGAGCCGGTCGCGAGCGCGATGTCGCGTTCACGCCGTTCTACCGGCTCCACCGGCGGACCTACGCGGTGTATTGGGACATCTTCACGCCGGAGGAATGGAAGGAGAAGGAACAGCAAATCGCCGCGGAACGCGAAGCGCAGCGGAAACTCGAAGAAGCCACCGTCGCCTTCGCACAGCCCGGAGAAATGCAGTCCGAGCGCGATTTCAAACAGGATGGCGAGGACAGCGAACCCTATCAGTTGATGGGACGCGCGGGCCGCCGCGGGAAGAACTGGATCTCGTTTGAAATGCCGGTGGACGAAACGAAACCCGCCGCCGTGGTGGTCACCTACAACACCGACGAATGGCGCAAGCGCACGTTCGACCTCAGCGTGGATGGAAAGGTCATCGAACATCAGGTCGTCGAAAAAGACGACAACCCACCGCGCTTCTTCGATGTGAGATATCCGCTGCCCGCCGAACTCATCTCGGGAAAGAAAAAGATCACCCTCCGTTTCCAAGCGACCCAAGGCAACGAGATCGCCTGCGTCTTCGGCATCCGCTCGATCCGTGACGGCGAGACCACCAAGTGATCCGGCGGACTTGCCCGTTAGCTTTCGTTTCCGCCCGGCGTATTGCGGGAATCATGCGCCTCATCGCCATAGCATCTGCCCTCCTCGCCGGCAGCCTCACGGCGGGAAGTTTGCCGGAGGCCTCCGCCAGCAAACTTCCGCGCTGGAGGGGCTTCAACCTGTTGGAGAAGTTTTACTTCAGCGGAAAACACCAGCCGTTTCTCGAAGAGGACTTCCGGATGATTTCGGAATTCGGCTTCAACTTCGTGCGGCTGCCGATCGACTACCGCGGCTACATCGCGGACGGAAACTGGGAGAAATTCGACGAAACGCCGCTCGCCCAGATCGACCAAGCCATCGCCTGGGGAAAACAATACAGCATCCACGTCTGCCTCAATCTCCACCGCGCTCCCGGCTGGACCGTGGCGCAACCACCCGAGGCGAAGGACCTCTGGACCGATCCCGAGGCGCAGCGCGTCGCCGCACTGCACTGGGGCATGTTCGCCCGCCGCTACAAGGGCGTTCCGAGTTCACAGCTCAGCTTCAACCTGTTCAACGAACCATCCGTCAAAGACGGAAGCACATACGCCGCCGTGGTCCGCAAGATGCTCGAAGCGATCCGCGAACACGACCCTGATAGACTGGTTCTTTGTGATGGCATGTCATGGGGAGCCAAACCCGCGCCCGAGTTGATTCCTCTCGGAGTCGGCCAGATGACGCGCGGCTACACGCCGTTTCCACTCACCCACTTCGGAGCCTCGTGGGTGGGAGACAACTCGCGCTGGCAAACTCCGCGCTGGCCGGAAGTGGCGGGCACCAACGGCGCGCTGCTCAGTCCGCACAAGGGGGCGGAGGCCCATCATCCGCTCGTCATCCATGGCAACCTAACAGCCAACAGCACGCTGCGGATCACTTTGGCCACCGTTTCATCCAAAGCCACGCTCTCAGTCCGCGACACCACCGGCGAGATCCACCGCCAGGAATGGATCGCCGGGCCGGACAAGGGCCCATGGGCAAAATCCGAACTCGATCCCAAGTGGAACATCTGGCGCGCTGCGGGAGCGGTGGATATTGGAATCACCCTTCCTCGCGACACCCCGCGGATCGAACTGCGGACCGTGGATGGCGATTGGCTGGAGGTCGGCGCCATCGGCATCACCCGTGCGGATGGAGGGAACGAGGCCTCGGTGATTTTGGAAAACCATTGGGACGCGAAACCCCAACCCTTGATCTATCAGCCGGAGCGGTCCGCGCTCGGAATCGTCCATGACAAGGAATGGCTGCGCCGCGAAACCATCACACCATGGCAGGATTTCCAATCCAAGGGAGGCGCGGTCATGGTCGGCGAATGGGGCGCGTTTCACAAAACCCCGCACGAGGTGACCCTCCACTGGGCGGCCGACTGCCTCGCCAACTGGAAGGACGCCAACTGGGGCTGGGCGCTCTGGAACTTCCGCGGCCCCTTCGGCATTCTGGACAGCGAGCGCGACAACGTCCGCTACGAAGACCACCAAGGCCACAAACTCGACCGCCGTTTTCTGGAATTGCTCCGGAAATACTGAGCCTCATGCACAAGTGCCGGGAACAGGACTCGAACCTGCACACCTTTCGATACCAGAACCTAAATCTGGCGCGTCTACCAATTCCGCCATCCCGGCTTGCGGGGTGAGATTACCGGGAGGCCGGGGCGGGGCAAGAACTCATTATCAGCTTGCGGGGATCAGGCGAAAAGCCGGCCGTCGAGCCCCGGATCGGCGGGTTTCCAGGAAAGCTCGATGATCTGGAAACTGCCGCCCAGATGCGCGGGGTGGACGAGGGTTTGGAACTGCCGCATCATGGCGGCTTGCGGCGCGCCTTCCTGTGCCAGCAGCCAGTCCCGTGCGGTTTCGGTGAGCCATGAGCCCTGGTTGCGGAAAACGACGGGTCGACCGCCGAGTTTGACCGCAGCTTCGGCCACGGCGGTGAAATCGACGTGCGCGGTGATGTCCGCGGCTCCGGGCTCTAACAAAGGATCCTCCGCGGCCTTGTGTTTCGAGAATGTGCGGAGAGTACCCGATTTGCGCGCGGGATGGTAGTAGTCGGACCGCGCGAATCCGTAGTCCGGCCAGATCATGAGCGGTTCCAAGAGCGCATCGGCCAAAGGCGCGAGGAAATCACGATAGTTCGTCCGCAGCTCGGTGCGGTATCCATCGGGGAAATCATTTCCTAACAGACCAACCGCGGCACTCAGAACCTCATCGGCGATGTCGGCATGAACCCATTTGAAACCGCCATCCTCACCAAGTCCCACCCGGCATTCGAACCAGCGTCCGTCCCGGTACTCCACGACATGAAACGGCAGCGCGTCGAGCAGCTCGTTGCCGAAGGCGATGCCCGGCAGCCGTTCATCGGAGAGTTCCGCAATGTGCTGCAAAACACGGACTGTCGTTCCGAAACGGGCGAGCGTTTCCCGCTGGGCGGAGCGCAGGGTTTCCAGCGGCTCGCCGATCACGTATTCGAGTCCGTCGAAAGCCTGAATCTCCAGCTCGCGGATCGCCGTGAGCACATCGGACGCCAGCGTGCCATCATGCGCACCGCATTCGATGATCCGCCAGCGGGCGGGTTCGCCGCGTTCCCGCCAATCGCGGAGGAAACGCCGGGCGAGCAGTTCTCCGAACAGCGGTCCCACGCTCACACTGGTGAAAAAGTCCCCCGCCCTGCCGACCTGGCGGGTGCCGCGGGCGTAGTAGCCGAGGCCCGGCTCGTAGAGCGCGGCACTCATGAATTCCGCGAAACCCAGCGGTCCGCCGGCCGCCATTTTCCCATGCAGGACCGCCCGCAACGAAGATATTGCGGGGGAAGTCCCGATG
>DAISZP010000614.1:0-2044 GCA_036824745.1 Luteolibacter sp. | reverse complement strand
ACTCAAATTCATCAACGACCTCGGCAGCCACTCCTATTTCCTCCGTTGCGAGCTGCTGGATTGCCGTCTCGAACGCGGCGGCATCTGGTGGGCGGGCCACTACTCCGCGAGATTCTATCTGGAGGACTCCCTGGTGAAAGGCACCCTTTTCCCGAAACGGATTACCATGGGCGACTACGGCATCCGCGCGGATCGCACGGTTTTCATGGGAATCGAACTTCCGGAGGTGGACTATCAGAAACAGCAGCCCGCCAGGGTCGTTGAGAACCCGTGGTTCTGTTTCGTCAACTGCCGCTTCGTGAAATGCAAGATCCCCGCGAGTTTTCTGCTGGCCACTTATGAATGTGTCTTCGAGGACTGCATCTTCCTGGATGACGAGAAACCGCTGGCGGAAAACGTGACCGAGTCCCTGGAGGCAGTGGTTTACACCCGGGATTGCAAGAACCAGATTAGCAAGCTGCAGGAACCGCTCAAGATCACGATGAAGCCGGACACCACGCTCAAGGGAGCGGCTATTCCCACCGAATCCTCGGTCGCGGCGAAGATCGCCAAGTGAGGTTCCGGAAAAACGCACCTTGAACCCGCAAATTTGCAAGGGTATCCGGCTCGACAAGCCGTGGTGAAAAACCATGCTTCGGGCCTCCAAGAAATCCTCACCATGTCCGACTTTCTCGTCATCCCACGCCAAGATCACGATGCCCTGGTTGCCAAAGCCTATCAGTCCCGCGGCTACACCGCGGACGAGGCCGCTGAAGGAGCCAAACTTGCCGCCGAGGCCGCGCGTCACGGCATCCGCACACACCACGCGCTCAAGGCGCTGCACCTCGACCACCTTTTCGGCTCCGCGGCCGGCGGCTGTGTGCCCGGCGCGGAAATTGAAGTGCTGCCGTCCCGTTTTCCGGCCTCCGAACGATGGAACGCGAACAAGAAGCTCGGCCAGTCCGTGGCCTACCGCGCCATCGACCGCGCCATCGAGCTCGCCAACCAATACGGCATCGCCCAGATCGCAGTGGACAATGCCTTCCACTACCTCTGGGGCGGCGGATACGTGATGGAAGCCGCCGAGCAAGGCTACTTCGCCTACACGAACTGCACCTCGGCTCTGGCAGAGGTGGTCCCATTCGGTGGAAAATATCCGACTCTCGGCACCAACCCGCACTCTTGGGGCATTCCGAGCATGGAAGCGAACGGTTTCCCGATCGTGATGGACTGGGCCACTTCCACGGTGGCCATGGGTCGCGTGCAGGCCTTGAAACGTGAAGGCAAACAACTGCCGCCCGGAGCGGCCGTGGACGCCAACGGACAACCGACTACCGATCCGAACGAGGTTTCGGCCCTGCTGCCCTTCGGCGGTCACAAGGGCTACGGCATGTCCCTGCTCAATGAAATCATGGGCGGTCTGATCGGCGGATCTCTTCCCACGATCCGCGGCCGGAAAATCGAGACCGCGGGCGAAAAGAACACGCCGGTTTTCTATTTCCAGGTGATCCATCCGGACGCTCTATCAGGCGGAAATTTCGCCCAAGGCCGCAATCAGATCCAAAATCTCAAGGCGGTGCTCGACGACATCCTCGGCCATGGCAACGAGGCGTCCATGCTGCCCGGCCAACTCGAAGCCGCGGCCCGTCAGAAGTCCGATGCCGCCGGCGGTCTGCTCTTCACCGAAGCGGAGGTCGCCGAGTTCAACGAAATCAACGCGGAACTCGGACTCCCCGCCTGGGATGTGAGCAAACTCGCGAAAGCCTGATATCCCGAACAGTTTCGCGTTACCACCACGATTCCATCTGCAGTCCCCAAGACCAGCCGGAATCACTGGTGGCGTAGTCCGGGCCGCCGATTTCACCGACGAGGTCGTTGCCCCACATGGCATAGGTGACAAAGGCCCGCAGGACAGGACGGCTGAAGAATTGATCACCTAGCGAAACCTGCGGGGCGAGAGTAAGTTTCCCGAGCGTGCCGCCATTTCCGCCGTCTGTATCCGAGACCCAAGCGACCCCGCCTTCGAAGGCGATGCTGAAGGCGTCGTTGAAATGCCAGATGGGCC
>DAISZP010000090.1:0-13403 GCA_036824745.1 Luteolibacter sp. | reverse complement strand
GTTGGACTCGGCGAGCGTGGCACATTCCGGAGCCACATCGCGGTCGTGGAAACAGTAGTAATCGATGCCGATTTTTTCGAGGAAGTCGAAGAAGACGCGGGCGCGGTTATGGGCGTTGGCGACGCTGTTGGAGCCGTCATCCCACGGATGGGCGGCGGTGCCCACGCCGAAGGGGTCCGCGCCAGTGCCGCGCATCGTGTGCCAGTAAGCGCAGCCGAAGCGGAACCAATCGGCCATGGTCCTACCGGCGACGATCTCGGAGGCGTTGTAGTGTTTGAATGCGAGCGGGTTCTTGGACTTGGGTCCTTCGTAGTTCACCTTGTCGGCTGGGAATGTGTTCATGGGATGGATTTGGATGGATTTTCGAGCGGCTCGGAATCGAGCGATTGGTCGGATCGTAGGTGGAAATTTGCTGGAAGTGATACCGCAAAATCCGGTATCTTCTTGATGAAATGCGACACGAAACCCGGAGCCGTCGAATCGCCGTGGTGCAATCCGCGGTGAACGTGCGCCGTTTGACGCCGGGTTTCGCCCCCTTTGCCGGACTGAACTACGACTTCTGGATCATCGACTTGTTCCGCCCGCCCGGGCCGCTGTTGGAAAGCCTGCGCGAGTGGAAACCCAGCGCCATTGTGACCGAATACCACGCCGGTCTAACGGAAAAGTTGTTGGAACTGGATTGCCCCGTCGTGCTCGTGCCTTCCGATCAGGAAGTGGCGGGCGTGCATCGCGTGGATGTGGACGATCCGGCGATCGGTCGGCTGGCCGCGGAACATCTGCGGGGCAGGGGATACCGGAACTTCGCGTTTGTCGGCCGCCGGGACGCGCACTACGCGGCGCAACGTCTGCAGGGTTTCCAATCGGTGGTCGGTGACGTTCCGGTGTATTGGGAGGAGTTCCGCGATTGGCGGCAATATGATGAATACTGGCGCGATCCGGACGAAGACATGGTGGAATGGCTCAGTTCCCTGCCGAAACCGCTCGGCATTCTAACAGCACACGATCCCACGGGGCGCCACGTCCTGGAAGCCGCGGCGCAGGCGGGATTCGAGGTGCCGTTCTCGATCGGCGTAGTTTCTGCCAATGATGACGAAACGGTCTGTGAAATGGCGCGTCCCGCTCTATCAAGCATCCGCCTTCCATGGAGGCGCATTGCGGCGGAAGTGATCGGCGTGCTGGAAACTCTCTGGGATGGGAAGCGTCCCGCCGATCCGGTGTTGGTGCAGCCTCTGGAGATCGTGGCGCGCGGATCGAGTTCGTATGAGTCCGTGGAAGACGAAGTGGTCCGGCGGGCGATGGCGGTGCTGGCCGCCGAGGTGTTGGAAATCGCTTCGGTGGAACAATGGGCTGTTAGGGTGGGGGTTTCCCGTCGGGTGTTGGAGCGGCGCTTCGTTTCCGCTCTTGGAAGGTCTCCGCTCTCGATGATCCAGCACGAGCGGGTGGAGCTGGCGAAGAAACTTCTAACAACGACTGATCTTCCCGTTTCCGTGATCGCCGAGCGCTGCGGGTTTCAGAGCAACGAACGCCTGACCGTCAATTTTCGCGCGGCCGTCGGCGTTCCTCCCGTCACCTACCGCAAGGGCCAGCGGGGGAAAACTTTGTGAGAAAGAGAAAAAACAGAAATAAAATCCCGGTTGCGGCGTTTCATAGAAGGAGGCGGGCACGGGAGGTGCCCAATTCCACATCGTCGCAAGACGAGGCGGTTCGACCGAACCCACACCAGGTTATTGGGTTTTTCCTGGCGGGTGAATGGTCGAACCGCTTCTGTGTTTTGGGGCTTGTGTTGGGCGGGCTTTGCATGGCAAAGCAATGGCATGACGACGCGCGACGAAGCGGTGGAGCAATTGCGGGTGATCCGCTCGATGATGGAGCGGGCGACGATTTTCCGGGCACTTTCCGGGGAAACCGCGCTGGTGGGTGGAGCGATGGCACTCGGTGTCGCGTGGCTGACCGAGCGCTTCACGAGTTGGATTTGGGCGTGGATCTGGCTCGGCGGATTGGCGTTGGTGCTGGCGTTTTACGTGTTTCAACTGATCCGGGTGAACGCGGCCCACAAGCGCCCGTTCTGGACTTACGGTCTGCGGACGGCACTCCGCGGCGCGCTTCCCTCGCTCATCGTCGGCGGCTTTCTCGGTCTCGTCTTCGTGCGCGCCGGAAACAACGTGGCCGCCGCCTGCATGTGGATTTCCCACTATGGCCTGGCCTTGCTGGCGATCCGCGAGTTCGCCCCAAAGTCGATGATCTGGCTCGGCTGGGCCTTCGTGGTATTCGGCCTGCTCAGCTTGGCAACCGTGGCACAGATCGTGGAAATCGGCCCGGAATGGATGATGCATGTGAATCCATCGCGCTTGATGGCGTTCACTTTCGGAGGATTTCATCTGGTGTATGGCGGGCTGATTGTTACCACGGGCCGCCGCGACGAAACCCAAGCATGATCGATTTTTCCCAACTGGACCGAACGATTCACGAGAAGGGGCGGCTTTCCATCATGACGCTGCTCGCATCCCGCGTGGAACCGTGGGCGTTCCAGGACCTGAAAGCCCAGCTCGACATGTCCGACGGGAACCTCATCACCCACCTCCGCACGCTGGAAAAGGCGGAGTTCATTTCGGGTGAAAAACTCACCGGCGACGGCCGGCCGCAGACTCTCTATGTGATCACTCCCACCGGAAAGGCTGCCTTCGTGGCCTATCTCGGCGTGCTGGAACAAATTCTCGGCTTGAGCAAATAATCGCTTGTGGCGATTCAGCTTTGTGATACAAAGCTCCCTGTCATGCAACGATTTCGCCCAACTTCGCGCCCTCAAACTTTGCCTCACAAAGCATTAAGATCCATTGACGAGCAACGCTTCATGCCTAGCGGGCAACGCCGGCTTTCCCTCCAGATCTCGGGAGTGCTCGGCATGTATCAGGAGTCCCGATCCGCTTTGAGCGCCCTGCTTTCGCTCGCGGAAACCCGGAAGATCGGGGTGGTCGGACGGTTCATGCCGGATTCGGGAGTGAGCGGCCTGCTTGCCGCGCGCGGAATCGCCGAGGGCGTGGAGGAGGCGGATTTTTTCCGCTATCGCCGTATCATCATTCCCTATGCCGGGGTTTCTCCAAAACAGCGCCGGGCATGGGAAGAGCAGGGGATCGCGCTGGAGGATTTTTCCGGCGCACAGGTCCGGCGGGCGCAGGTGGCGCTGGGTTTGATGAAAATGGAGGGCGCGCAAGGTCTGGTGATCGGTCGGCATGATGATCCGGAAAGCCTCGCCATCGCCGGAAGCAATGCCGGCATCCGGATCATCGAGGACACCACGGACACCGCGCGACTGGTGTTTTCACCTGCGTTTGGAGTGGTGTGCCAGACGACGCTTTCCCCGCGCAAGACCGCCTGGCTGGTGCAGCAGCTCCGTTTCCGATATCGCGATGCGAAGGTGACTTTCCTCGATACCGCCTGCCCGACGATGGCCATGCGTGAGGAGGCTTTGGAGAAACTGTTAGCGGTGTGTGAGACGGCGGTGATCGTCGGCGAGCCTGGAGAAGCATCCTGCGGAGCCTTGGTGGAAACCGCCCTGCGCCGGGGGCGTACGGCACACATCGTAGAAACGCCCGCCGATCTGGAAAATCTGGATTTCAGCGGCAATCCGAAGGTCGCTCTATCAGCCGGTGCGTTTGCCACGGATGAGGCGATCCAGGCGATCGCACGTGCTTTGGTAGGGAGTTGAGTGTGGAACAAGGACCGCGAGGCTCCGCTTCGCCCGCGAATGGGAAACCGCGTTGATGCATGGAGGTACCATGGCACCCAGGCGCGGGCGACGCGGGGTTTCGCGGTCCGATGTTTCCGATATCAACGTTCGAGGATCTCCACCTCGTATCCGTCCGGATCGGTGACGAATGCCATCTTGCGTCCGCCGCTGGAGAATTTCTCACGCCAGCCGGAGGGCCAGATTTCGATGCCGGATTTTTCCACCGTGTCGCAATACTCGATGATGTTATCCACGCCGAGCGCTGTGTGCATCAGGTCTTCCGGGCAGGTGCCGGTGAAGTCCGGCGAGTAGCAGAGTTCCAGGAAGACATCGTTTCCCGGGAGATTGAGGAACGCGAGTTTGTTGCCTTGGGGCGAGTCCTTGTATTCGCCAAGCGTGTAGCCGAGCGCGGTGTAGAAGGAGATCGACTTGTCGAGATCGCGGACGCGGATGCGGGTGTGTAAAAAGCGGATCATGGCGGCGGACTGTGGCGCGTGCGGCGGGCTTTGCCAAATCGGATTCAAGGCTGCGCATATTTTGCTCGCGTGCAAATGATTCATTGCGACTGCCCGCCTGCGGTGCTTGGGTGGGATTGCTATGAAAACCATCGTTGCCGCTGTGGATTTCTCAAACGCCACCGCCGGGGTGCTTCAAATGGCCGGCAAAATGGCAAAGGCCTTCGGAGCGCAACTCCGCCTGCTCCACGTCGTCGAGCCGGAGCCGAGCTACACCGCCTACGGTTTCACACCCGATGAGTTTCCCGCCCTCCATGCCTACCAGGAAGAGGCGAAACGCCGCGCCGCCGCGAAACTCGATGAACTCCTGATAAGCGTCACCAGCACCCTGCCGGACGCCTCCAGCCAGATCGCCGAGGGCAGCCCGCTCCATTCCTTGCTCGATTACGTGAAGGAAACCAACGCGGACATGGTCGTGCTCGGCTCCCACGGACACGGCGTGATCGCCTCGCTCCTGCTCGGCAGCGTGGCTGAAGGCATGATTCGCAAGGCCACCGTGCCCACCGTGATCGTCCCGGCGAAACGGGAATAACGCCCCGTTTCAGGGACGAAACAGGGCAGGGGAAACCCGCGGGAAGCGCCCCGCCGGGTGAGGGGGCTCGTGTGGTCGGATTCGCTTCGCACTCTACTCGTTTTCAAACGAACAGGCCGCGCCAAAATTTTATCCCGTCATTTCCGGGGGATTTCCCCGAAACGGGCGCACGAAACGGCTAACATTTCGGGTTGCCGAAGGAAATTTTTCAAATTCACGGCGAGTGGCGATTGGCTTCTAACAGATTGAATTTTTCTCCACCCCAAGGACTGGGAGCCGGGATCGGGGGTGGCCCCGCGTAGTCCTAGATCCTACGCGTGTTTTACATTGTATTTGCATCGCTGGTAATACTACATCTTGTATTGTGAATAATTTGTGGATACCACATGAGCAAAATCGCATTGACCCGCCCCGACCCTCTCAGGCAGTGTCCGCAACGCTGCGCGCGTCGCGCCGCCCCAGATTTTCACCCTGATTTTGCGTTTCGATACCATGTCTGCCACCACCACCGTCACCCTCGGAAACCGCTCCTTTTCGCTCGACAAAACCAAGGCCGAAGAGGCCTTCGCCGCCAAGAAAGTCATCAACGGCCGCGACACGATGTTCTTCAACATCCTGCCCCTCAAATACCAGTGGGCGTACGATCTGTACAAGACGATGAAGAACAATCACTGGGAGCCCGAGGACATCACGATGCAGAAGGATGTCGAGCAGTGGCGCTCCGATGAGATCAGCGACGTGGAGCGCTGGATCATCAAGATGGGCATCGGTTATTTTTCCGCTGCGGAAGGCATCGTGGGCGACAACATCCTGCACGTGATCCGCGAACTCGTCACCGCTCCCGAACTCAAGCTCGTGCTCGGCCGCCACGCCCACGAGGAAAACATCCACGCGGACAGCCTCGTTTACATGCTTTCCTCCATCGGCCTCAACCCCCACGAGTGCGAGGCGATGTTCGAGGACATCCCGACCATCAAGGAGAAGAACCACTATGTCGTCTCCAACAGCCGCGCCCTGCGCCGCGATGTGGACCTCACCGTCACCGCCAACAAGCAGGCGCTCGCCAAGAACATGTTCCTCTTCGGCCAGTGCATGGAGGGCACCCAGTTCTACGGCCTCTTCGGCATGATCCTCAGCCTTTACCGCCAGAACAAGTTCCCCGGCATCGGTTCGATGTTCCGCTACACCCTGCGCGACGAGTCGAACCACATCGAGCTCCTGCGCAACCTGCTCATGGACCTCGTCAACGAGAACCCGGACATCTGGACGGACGAGTTCAAGGAAGACCTCCGCGCCACCATGGCCGAGGGCATCCGCTTGGAGAAACAGTTCATCCGCGACTGCCTGCCCGTCGCCGGCATCGGCCTGAACTCCACCGACTTCGAAACCTACATCGACTACATCGCCGACCGCCGCCTCATCTCCTGCGGCCTCGCCCCGCTCAACGAATCCGTCTCCAACCCATTCCCCTGGCTCGCCGAGATGATGGATATCAAAAAGGAAACCAACTTCTTCGAAGGCCGCGTCACGGAATACCAGAAAGCCTCGGCGCTCTCGAACGTGCACGATGACGAGCTGTGAATCGCTTGTAGCGGCGCTCTGCGAGCGTCGATGCAAATGAAAAGCCGCTGCATGAATCCCACCTCCTGATACCCCGATAAACACCTCCCTAACCTTTCCCGCCAAAAAACCACACTTCTCCACCAACCTCCCATGTACCACTCCATCGATCCCGCCGAAGACCAAGTCCTGAAACAAGTCATCACCGACCGCTTCGCCCTCGCTCCCGGCGAACGCGGGTTTTCCTGGCGCGAGGTGCTTCCCTCGGATCGACGCAATCCCATTTCCGACATCATCGTCACCCGCGGCAATACCGACACGCATTTTTCGTTAGAGGATGTCGCCGACGCCATCGGCAATTCGCTCACCGACCTGCTCATCTCCCGCCGTGAGGACGAAAAAGCCATCTTCACCGAGGAAAACCGCCAGTTCGTTTCCGACGTCGCCCACAGTGTGGCGAACTCGCTCACCAAGTCCCTCGACGAGGGCGGCCGCCTGCGTCTGTCGGAAGCGGACCTCTATCTGCTCATCGAAAAGGCCTTGCTGGAGAACGAGGCCTACGATGTCGCCAAGTCCCTCGCCTTCCGCCGCTCGATGGAGAAGCACGGCAGCGTGGACGTGAACGCCGGACCCAGCTCGCTGCCGGTCCGCCTCATCCGCCGCAACGGCAACGTGGTGCCATGGTCGGAAACCAAGATCGAGATCGCCGTTAGAAAAGCCTTCCTCACCATCAAAGCCAATCCCGAGCCCGCCATCGACATCGCCCGCGGCGTCACCGAGCGCATCCGCCGTGGCGACCAATCCTTCGTCCACATCGAGGACGTGCAGGACATCGTCCAGGAGGAACTCATGCGCCAGGGCCACTTCAAGGCCGCCGAGCACTACATCCTCTACCGCGCCCAGCGCTCCCGCCTCCGTGAGGAAATGGAGGCCAATGCCGAGGACCCTAATCAGGAGTTCATGGTCACCGTCACCACCGATGACGGACTTTCCTCATTCTGGGACGGCACCGAGCTCAAGAAGCGCATCGCTTTCGCCTCCATCGGTCTCGACCTCAACATGCCCGAAGCCGAGATCGAGCGCGAACTCCGCCGCTCCGTCGGCTCCGAGATCTCCGAGAAGGACCTCAAGAACACCATCATTCTCAACGCCAAGGCCCTCATCGAAAAGGACGCCGACTTCGCGAAATTCGCCGGCCGCATCCTGCTTTCCTACATCTATGAGGAAGTCCTCGACTGGAGCATCTCCAAGGACGGTATCGACAAACTGAAAGCCGCCCACAAGAAGGCCTTCAAGTCCTACCTGAAACACGGCGTCGCCATCAAACGCCTGCATCCCGACCTGCTCGACGTGTACAACCTCGACAAGCTCGCGAACGCCTTCGATCCCACCGCCGACCTCGACTTCGACTACCTCGGCATTCAAACCCTCTACGACCGCTACCTCATCGTCGATAAGACCGGCAGCAAACCCCGTCGCATCGAGACGCCGCAGTTCTTCTGGATGCGCGTCGCCATGGGCCTCTTCAAGACCGAGGAAAAAGACCCGGAAAACTGGGTCATCCGCCTCTACAACCTCTACAAGGGCCGCCGTTTCTGCTCGTCCACGCCCACCCTCTTCAACTCCGGCACGCTCCACTCGCAGCTCTCCTCCTGCTACCTCTACAAGGTGGACGACTCCATCGAGTCGATCATGATCCGCGGCATCGCCGAAAACGCGTTTCTATCAAAATGGGCCGGCGGCCTTGGTGGTTCATGGACCGCCGTCCGCGGCACCGGCGGCTACATCCAGGGCACCAATGGTGAGTCCCAAGGCATCATCCCCTTCCTCAAGCTCCACAACGACCAGCTCGTCGCCGTGAACCAGGGCGGCAAGCGCCGCGGCTCCGGCTGCGCCTATCTGGAAACGTGGCACAACGACATCGAGGATTTCCTCGAGCTCCGCAAGAACGTCGGCGACGAACGCCGCCGCTGCCATGACATGAATACCGCCAACTGGATCCCGGACCTGTTCATGAAACGCATGGAGGACCGCCAGAACTGGACGCTCTTCCGCTCCAATGAAGTGCCGGACCTCCACGACCTCTACGGCAAGGCCTTCGAGCAGCGCTATTGCGAATACGAAGCCATGGCCGCCGAAGGAAAAATCTGGTCCCGCCAGTTCCCCGCCCTCGAGCTGTGGAAATCCATGCTCAAGATGGTCTTCGAAACCGGCCACCCCTGGATCACCTTCAAGGACCCCTGCAACGTCCGCTCGCCCCAGGACCACGTCGGCGTCATTCACTCGTCGAACCTCTGCACCGAGATCACCCTCAACACCTCCGATGAGGAAACCGCCGTCTGCAACCTTGGCTCGGTCATCCTCGATTCCCACATCACCCGGGACGGAGCCATCGATCACGAGATGCTCAAGGAAACGATCACCGTCGCCATCCGCGCGCTCGACAACGTGATCGACATCAACTTCTACCCGACCACCGCCGCCAAGACCGCGAACTCCCGCCACCGCCCCATCGGCCTCGGCGTGATGGGCCTGCAAAACGCCCTCTACAAGCGCGGCCTCGCCTTCGCCTCGGACGCCGCCGTCGATTTCAACGACGAGGTCATGGAAGCCGTCGCCTACTACGCCTACAGCGCCTCCTCCGACCTCGCCGCCGAACTCGGCACCTATTCCACCTACAAGGGCTCCAAGTGGGACCGCGGACTCCTCCCGCAGGACACCGTCGATCTCCTCGAAGACGAACGCGGCCGCAAGATCGACGTCCCGCGCGGCGGCAAGATGGACTGGTCCGTCGTCCGTGAAAAGATCGCCAAACACGGCATGCGCAATTCCAACGTGCTCGCCATCGCCCCCACCGCCACCATCTCCAACATCATGGGCACCACGCCCTGCATCGAGCCGAACTACAAGAACCTCTACGTGAAATCCAACCTCTCCGGCGATTTCATCGTGCTCAACGCCGAACTCGTCAAGGACCTGAAAAAAGCCGGCCTCTGGAACCAGGACATGCTCGACCAGTTGAAATACTTCGACGGCGAGCTCGACGCAATCGAGGACATTCCGGAAGCCCTCAAGCTCAAGCACAAGACCGTCTTCGGCATCGGCTACGAATACATCGTGGACGCCGCCGCCCGCCGCCAGAAGTGGATCGACCAGTCCCAATCGGTCAACCTCTTCCTCGCCACCCCGGACATGAAGACCCTCTCCCACATGTACCGCCGCGCCTGGGACAAGGGCCTCAAAACCACCTATTACCTCCGCACCCTCCAAGCCTCCAACATCGAGAAGGCGACCATCGATGTCAAAAAGGAGGTCCGGGGACTGGCAGCTGGAAACGGCGGCAAGACCTACACCGCCGAGGAGAAAATGGCCTGCTCCCTCGACGCCATGCTCAACGGTGGAACGTGCGAGGCTTGTCAGTAATGTGGCATTCGACCATTCGTAAAATAGAAAAATCGAGCTATGACTTCTTATTCCTTCTGGAACAATAAGGGCGGTGTAGGAAAAAGTTTTTTATGTTTCATCGCTGCATCCGAATACGCCCACCGGAATCCAGATTCGGACGTCTATGTTCTAGATTTGTGCCCTCAAGCCAATATTTCAGAAACAATTCTGGGAGGGCAAGCTGCTGGTTCAAAAGCGCTCGCAGAACTTACCGCGCAAGCGCCTCGGGCCACCGTCGCAGGCTATCTCGAGGCCCGAATGAGTTCTCCCTTTCAAATGCTTGAAGATGTCGAGCCATTCGTTGCTCACCCTTGGAAATACAACAAAGATATTCCCAAAAACCTTTATCTGATTGCTGGCGATAACCTTGTTGAGATTTTAGGTGAGGCTATTCGACAGACTTCTCAGTTGTCCGTTCCTTTTGATGCTTGGAAACAGGTCATATTTTGGCTGCGCGATCTTTGCACGTCACTGGACCAACGAAGTGGCGATCGTGACACACTTGTCATCATTGACTGCAATCCAAGCTTTGCAATTTACACGCAATTGGCATTGGCTGCGTCCGATGCGCTCATTGTTCCATTTACCGCTGACGATAGCTCTCGTAGAGGCATCGAGAACGTCGTCGCGTTAACGTATGGAATTGGAAATGATCCCCATATTGCATCATATGCAAAGATTAGCTTCGCAAAAAGAGCTAGTGAGGAAGGGGTCCAGTTGCCTAAGCTTCACGCTTTTGTAAGCAACCGTGTTACACTGTATGAAGGTAGAGCAAGTAGTGCTTTCCGTGCGGTGGCAAAACGCATTAAGGACACAATGGATGCAATTCATGCGAAGCATCGGACGATCTTTTCTAGCCCAAAGAGTAAGCCCAGCTTAAACTTTATCGAGATTCCAGACTATCATAGTGCCTGTATTGTTGCTGCAACAACAGGAACTCCGCTACACAAGCTTACCCCGGGGCCAAAAATAATCGGACACGAACGCGTCCAACTGAATAAAGACCCCCTGGAAAAGTACAAAACTGCCCTCGGAAAATTTGTGGATGTTCTTTAATACAGGAAACCAATGCCTAGCCCGGCGGCAGTAAGATTTGGAGATGGTCTCAAAAGAGCTGACAAGTTGATAAAGCTAGTGGGCGACTTGAGGCTTCGACCGCAAACAAGAGCAGATTCAGTGGATTTTTCTCACGCTGCGCTCGCAGCGCTGGTGGCTGCATGGGACGCGTATCTGAACAAAATAGTTGATGACTTCTATGTTGCAACAAGCAATCCGCTCGACACCAAATATCATTCGGTTCACTCACTTGCAAAGACGGCATCCGAGCGAGCGCTAAAAAAATTTAACACTCCTAACTACGAAAACTCTCGAAACCTACTGATTGAGTGGACAGGCTTCGATCCGCTTCCGTGGTGGGTGTGGCCGTCAAAATCCATGACACCGCTGCTTGTCCAGCAACGACTTAATGAAATTCTTAAAATACGGCATAGCTTTGCCCACGGGTTCTCGATTCCGAATTATGCATGGGCGACATCGGGAGCAGGTAAAGTCGAACTAAAAGTGGATGCGGTTCGATCAACTCGATCGCTCTTAAATCAATTAGTCATTCAGACAGATAAGGGATTGTCTGATTTTTTAATTTCGGACTATTCTGTTACCGTAGGCTGGTGAATTTCTGTCCATGGAGGTAGTCCCAAAACATTTCCCCGCTCCTGCTCCCCAAAATCCCCCTTTGACAACCCATCCTCAAGCTGTTCAAATGACCGCATGAACCCGCCCGCGCCAAGCTTCGTCGATTTCTTCGCCGGCAGCGGGCTGGTCACGCAGGGAGCGAAACACGCCTGCGTTCCGGTGTGGTCCAACGACATCTGCCCGAAAAAGGCCGCCATCTACCAAGCCAACCACGGCGACGACCATTTCCACCTCGGCTCCATCGAGCAGGTTCTCGGCACGGAAATCCCGAAGGGTGACATCGTCTGGGCCAGCTTCCCCTGCCAGGATCTTTCCCTCGCCGGAAAAATGGGCGGCCTCGCCGCCTCCCGCAGCGGCTTGTTCTGGGAATGGCTCCGGGTGCTCGATGAAATGTCTTCACCGTTTCCTCGCCCTCTGGTCCGGCCCAACGCCTGTTGCAGGAGCCTTCCGTCAACTGTAATTTCCTAGTGCTTATCGCATGAAACCTCAATCCTTCCGCGAATACACTGCCATTATCTTTTTACTCGCCGTTAGCTGTTATTCCTCCCTTGGCCAAGTGGATGAGAGCGCAGGACTGGAATCCATCCGTGCGAACCATTCGTTGCCCGGACTTTCTGCGGTGATGGTAAAGGAGGGAATCGTCGTGGCGAGGGGAGCCGCTGGCAAGCGCCGGGTCGGAAACTCCACGCCGCTGCGGATTTCGGACCGGGTCAATATGGCTTCATGCACGAAGTTTATGACCGCCACAATCGCGGCCCGGCTGGTGGATCAGAAGAAAATCACCTGGAACACCCGTGTCCGTGATGTGTTCGCCGGAAGCGGGAAGTTCCACGCTTCATTTCGAGATGTCACCTTGGATGAACTGCTGGCCCACCGCGCCGGGGTCCAGGATGGCGCGACTTTCGAAAGCCGTTATTGGAACAAGCTTTTCACCCGCTCAGGCAGTGTGATGGAGATCCGGCGCTGGGTTGCCGAGACCGTTTTGAAGGATGCTCCACAGGTTTCGCGCGGCACCTACCTCTATTCCAACCAAGGCTACACCGTGGCGGCCGCCATGATGGAGCAGATAACGGGAAAGTCTTGGGAAAAGCTTATTCAAGCTGAAGTCATCAAGCCTCTCCGGCTAGATAGCGGCGTGCTCGGCATCAGCTACAACGCAAGCACCACTCCTGTGGCACCGCATGGTCATGACCTCGCCGCCGGCAGCTTTACTCCCATCGCAAGAACCGTCCCTCCAGACGCCTATTTGAAATATTATTCCGCCTCGAATGCAGCAGGCGGCTATTTTGCCTCCAGCATCACCGACTACGCGAAGTTCATTCATGCCCACCTCACTGTCGAGGATTCCTTCTATCTCACCGAAGACAGTGGCCTGCGCTTGCAAACTCCATGGGCGGGTGGGGATGGTTATGGCAGGGGCGTTAGCGCCGTAACAAGAAGCTGGGCCACTCCCGGCCGGGCACTCCAACACTCGGGAGACATCTTCGGCCACAATACTGTATTCTGGGCTTCGCCCGGCAGAGACATCGTCGTCGTTGCCTTCACCAACTGCCGGTCCGCGGATATGCGGGTTTCCAACGGCCTCGACAGCGCGGTTTCCCTATTGCTTTCGAAGTATCTGAATGCCCCCGCCTCCGGTGCGATCTTGGAAAAGCCCTCGCTTGGAGCCATCAGAAAGAGAAACGGAAAGTACTCCGTCACCGGAACCACGCTGCCGACACTCAGTTACAACCTGCAAAATAGGACCGCCGGACAATCCTGGCAAACCATCTACGGCCCCTTCCAAGCGGACAATTGGAGTGCGATTTTTCACCTGCCAGCGGAATACGCAAATGCAAATCTCAGACTCGTTCCCGCTTGGTGAATGGGGTCTGTTCTGAATGGCACGGGATTAAGCCGTATTTCGTTGAAAATCAATAGACGAAAAGCCGGT
>DAISZP010000089.1:0-13451 GCA_036824745.1 Luteolibacter sp. | reverse complement strand
CAGCGCTTGGCGCAGGGCGCTCGGGAAACTCTTGGTGTCGCCGCCGATCTCGCGCTGCTTGATGAGGCAGGATGCGTGCTGATAGACGAACTCGATGGGGTCCTCGAGCGTGATGATCACGCCGCTGCGGGTTTCCGAGATCCGTTTCACCATCGAGGCCAGCGTGGTAGACTTGCCGGAGCCGGTGATGCCGGTGATGAGCACGAGGCCGCTGCGCAGTTTGCAGAACTCGGCGACGGCTCCATGGTGCCCGAGTTGCTCGATTTCCGGGATGTCCTGAGTGATGAAACGGAAGGCCGCTTCGACGTTGCCGCGCGCGATGTGGACGTTTCCGCGGAAGCGGCCGACTCCCTCGACCTGCAGCGCGTAGTCGAGCTCCCAGTCCTCCTCCAGGGTGGCGCGCTGGGATTCGGTGAGCGTGTCGAGCACCAGGTTTCTAACAGTCTCAGGATCCAGCAATGTCTCGTCGAGCGGATGGATCGCGCCATTGACCCGGACGCAGGCGGGAGCCCATGCGGTGAGGTGCAGGTCGGACCCGCCGCGGGCGACGGCGTCCCTCAGGTATTCGGTGATGTCGTGGATCATTTGAGGATGATGGGATCAGGAAATTCCGCGCATGGCCCGATCAAAATCCTGCGGGCGCGGGCAGGCCGAACGGGCGATCTCCGGATCGATGAAACCCTGGCGGGCGGAGGCGACCAGATAGTCTAACAACGAGCAGCAGGTGTCGCCCCCGGACTTCGACAAGTGGTCCTGGAGATCGGGCAGCTTGCGTTCGAGGATCCAGCGGCGGGTGGCGGCTTCGTTCTGGAGATACTCGAGCGCCGGGAAGATGCCGCCGCCGAGTTTCGGAAGAAGCTGCTGGGTGACGATGCCGACGAGTTGAGATGCGAGCAGGCTCAGGGCACCCGCCGAGCTGCTTTCGATGAGATGGGTGAAGCGGTCGATCGTTTCCACCACGCTGCTGCTGTGGAGGGTGGAAATGACGAGGTGTCCGGTCTCAGCGGCGTGGAGCGCGGTGATGGCCGTTTCCGGATCGCGGATCTCGCCGAGGAAGAGGATGTCCGGGCTTTGGCGCAGCGCCGCGCGCAGGGCATTGGAGAAATCGTCGGTATCCAAGCGGATCTCGCGTTGGGAGAAAAACGAGCGGTCGTTTTCAAAGAGATACTCGATGGGATCCTCAAGCGTGACCACGTGGCGGGCCATGTGCCGGTTGATCCAATCAAGGCACGCGGCCACCGTGGTGGACTTGCCGGAGCCGGTGGGGCCGGTGACGAGGATCAGGCCGAAGCGGCGTTGCATCCAAGTTTCCATCAACTGAGAGGGCAATCCAAGTTCCGCCAAACCGGGAACCTGGCTGCGGATCGGCCGCATTACCGCGGCCAGCCTGCCGAGCGTGCGGTAGAGGTTCACCCTGAGCCGGTGACCGTCCGGCATCTGCCAGGAGAGGTCCATTTCGCGGTGCCCCGCGGGAGCTCCGCCGGCTTCCTTCCAGAAGCCGACCATGGAATCCTTGGAAATCGGCCCGGGATGGAGGACGACCACTTCGCCATCGCGGCGGATGCGCGGCGGCTCGCCTTCGATCAGGAAAACATCGGTAGTGGTGTCCGATAAGGCGTCGCGGATCAGTTGGATCAGTGCGGAGTGCATGGGAACGGCTGTCAGGACCCTAGCAGTTCGCTTTTCCGGGTGAAGAGAAAAGCACGGCCGCGGGGAAATTGGGAAAATTCAGACCTCGCTGCTCTCTCAAGCCGCCGCTTGCAATCCGGGACAGTCTCGGCAAGTTCCCCGCCATGCCGTTCGTGCCGAAGCCAGACAGCGCCCTGCTCATCGTGGGTCATGGATCCACCGAGAACCCGGATTCGTCCGCGCCGTACTTCGAACACGCCGATGAAATCCGCCGCAGAGGGCTGTTTGCCGAGGTGCATTGCTGTTTCTGGAAGGAAGAGCCCTCGATGCGCGAGGCGATTTACATGATCGATACAAAAAACGTCTATGTGGTGCCGGATTTCATCAGCGAGGGCTATTTCACGCAGGAGGTCATCCCCCGCGAACTGCGATTGGAAGGGCCGACGACGCATGTCTCCGGAAAAACCTTCCACTACTGCCTGCCAGTCGGCGTGCATCCGTCGATGACCGGCTTGCTTCTGCGGCGGGCGCAGGAAGTGGCTCCGGAAGCCGATCCCGCGGAGACCACGCTCATCATCACCGGCCACGGCACCGGCCTGAACCAGAACTCCACCAAGGCAATCCGCGATCAGGTGGATCTCATCGCGAACTCCGGAGCCGGTTATGCCGCAGTGACCGACGCTTACATGGAGGAGCAGCCGTTCATCGCCAAATGGGATGAACTCGCGGCCACTCCGAACGTCATCGTCGTGCCGTTTTTCATCGCCGACGGACTGCATTCCTATCAGGACATTCCGGTATTGTTAGGAATCGAGAGCGAGGTCGGCCCCGCGGCGAGCCAGCGCGAGGTGTTCCGCCACAATCCCCACCATCTGCGCGGCAAGACTCTTTATTACAGCTCGGCCATCGGCACGGAGCGCCACATCGCCGATGTAATCCTCGACCAGGTCGCGGATTTCGACCGCTTGCACCACATTGCCTGAACCATGACGATTCCCGAGAAACTCAATGAATGGATCAAGGCCGGCGTCCACCGGATCGGCGAGATCGAGATCCTGCGCGATGTCCATGGCACGGCGTTTGTGTTATGTCATCATGAGGATGTCGGACTGGCCCGCGCCGATGGATTCGGAAACCTTGAGGTCCATTCCGGTCCGGATGCCGCCCGCGATTTATCGCTGTTGAACGATGCGGGGGAATATCGTTTCGCCAAAGCCTGTCAGGATCTGCGCCGCGGCTGGGCGATGACGCTCGCGGACATGGATGAGCTGAGACGTGCCCTCGATCTTTTCTATCCGGCGGCGCTCGGTTTGAACGCCGCGCTTGAGAATGGTCATCTGGAAATCGAAAACCTGCGGGACAAACTCGACCGGCAGACCGGCATGTACCGTTACGCGCGGAACATCAGCGACGCCGGCGCGCAGCGGCTCGTCACCGAAGTCTGCGGTCCCGCGCACCAGTGCGCGAAGCGGATCCTGTGGCGCATCGATGCGGAAACACCGCTGGATGACAGCGAGGCGAGCCGTTTCCCGGGCATCATCGGGGGCGTTTCCGGAAATGAGGCGCTACCCCTGTTGTGCCGGGAGGCCTGCAATCATTTTGTCGCCGAGTGCCGACGGGTTTCCAAGGAAGAGGCCGCGGCCAAAAGCTCCTGACAGGGGAGTGCTGTCTATCCGCTTGCCATCCGCCATCCGCTCGGGGATGTTGCGCCCGTCGTGCCCGCCGAGCAACGCAAGCCGCTATGGCTCTATCCGAACCTGCTGAGCCTGGACGCTCCGTTGGTGGCGGTGACTTGGCTCTACGTGTTTGCGAAAACATGGCTGGGATACCTTCCGTGGTATGCCTACGGCTCCCTCGGCATCGCGGTGTGGGCGGTCTATGCCTCGGACCGCCTGCTCGACGTCGCCATGAAAGGTGGAACCTCCGAACTTGAGGCGAGGCATCGGTTTCACAGCGATCACCGGAAGGCGTTCTCGCTTGGCATCGGCATCGCCCTGATCTGTGGCGTGGCCATCGTGGTGAGCCTCATGCCCTTGGCGATTTACATCTATCTGTTGCTCGGCGGTGTGTTGGTCGCGGGATTCTTCGGCCTCTCCATGCTCTCCAGCCAGGATCCCGGCGAGGTCCCGCACACCAAGAACATCCTGGCGGGTGCGACCTTCGCGTTCGGCACCGCGTTAACCGCGCACGTCTTCCGTTTCGAATACGGCATCGGAGAGTTGTTAGGCTCCCGCGAGTTCCTTTGCTTCGCCGTGCTCTGCATCCTGAACATCTCCGCCATCGATCTCTGGGAACACGCGGCGCGCTCCTCGGACAGGGAAACCAAGGCCTCCGATGAACTCGCGCTCACCCTGCCGCTCGTCCTGCTCGCCGGTGTGAGTTTGTTTCATGCGGCCTTCGACGAACGGCAGAACACGCGGCCCTTTTTCTGCTCCATCCTCACCGGCTCCGCCCTGCTCTACATTCTCAACCGCAACCGCTCGCAATACTCCATGGACGCCCTGCGCGTGCTCGCGGATGTCGCCCTGATCGCGCCGCTGCTCGTATTCGTGGCGCTCAGCCGCTCGTGAAACCGCCCCGTTTCGCGGCCTGTGGATAGTTGCTTGCCCATCCGAATTCCGCTGACCTAATCTCCCGCCCGTATGAGTTTGTCTGATTTGTCTTCCAAAGCGCCCGCCATGATCATGCTGGGTGCGCCCGGTTCCGGAAAAGGAACCCAGGGCAAGGTGCTGGGCAGCGTGCCCCGCTTTTTCCACTGCGCTTGTGGTGACGTGTTCCGCTCGCTGGACACCCGCACCGCGCTCGGGCAGCAGTTTGTCGAATACTCATCCCGCGGTGAACTCGTACCGGACGAGATCACCATCGGCCTCTGGAAAGCCCAGATCGACAACCTCGCGGACACCCACATCTACAAGCCGGACATCGACGTCCTCATCCTCGACGGTATCCCGCGAAACCTCCGCCAGGCTCAGTTGCTGGATCAGCACATCCAGGTCCACCAGGTTTTCCACCTGTCCTGCCCGAATCGCGACGAACTTGCCCGCCGCATGCGCAAGCGCGCCCTCAAGGACAACCGCCTCGACGACGCCAGCGACAAGGTGATCGACCAACGCATCGCCACCTACGAGGCCGAGACGAAACCGATCCTCGAACATTACCCGAAGGACATCATCATGGACATCGATGCCACCCAGCCGCCGGTCAAGGTGCTGGGCGAGATCATCAACCGCATCCTCAGCTTGCCCATTTATCAGAAGATGAGCACGCTGAACGTCTGAAATGACGCGCCTGATCTTCATCGCCACCGGCGACATCGCCCTGCCATCCTTCCGCCGTTTGCTCGAACACGGCCCGCGCCCGCTGGCACTCGTCACCCAGCCGGACAAACCCGTCGGCAGGAAACAAATCCTCACCCCGCCCGCGATCAAGACCCTCGCACTCGAAGCAGGCATCCCCGTCTATCAGCCGGAGCGAATCGGCGACGCCACCGGGGAACTCGCCGCGCTCGGCCCCGAGGTCGTCGTCGTCATGGCCTACGGGCAGATCCTGCGCAAAAACATCCTCACGCTCGCAGACAAGGCCATCATCAACCTCCACGCCTCGCTCCTGCCGAAATACCGCGGAGCCGCCTGCATCCAGGCCGCCATCGACGCCGGAGATGCAGAGACCGGAATCACCGCCATGCACGTCGTCCGCGAGCTCGATGCCGGAGACATCATTCTCGCCAAATCCATCCCCATCGCCGCGGATGAAACCGGAGGCTCTCTCCACGACAAGCTCGCCGATCTCGCCGCCGACGTTCTAACCGAAACATTGGAGCTGTTGAAAAACGAAAGAGCGCCCCGCATCCCGCAGGTTCCCGCGCTCGTCAGCTACATTCCCAAGCTCGACCGCGAGCACGGCCGCATCGATTGGACCATGTCCGCCGCCGCCATCGAGCGCCGCATCCGCGCCTTCGATCCGTGGCCCGGCACCTACACCGAGGCCATCGAAAACGGCGTTTCCAAACGTCTCAAGATCCATCCGCCCACCAAGGTCGTCGAGGCGGCTCTTGCACCTGGTGAAGTCCGTATCGATGGCAGCCGCCTCATCATCGGTTGCGGAACGGATGCCTTGGAACTCCATCAGGTGCAGCCGGACGGCAGCCGTCTCATGTCCGCCGCCGACTACCTCCGCGGCAGAAAACCTGATAGATTCCAGTAGAAGCCGTGAAACCCATGCCGGGTATCACGGCGATGGTCGGAAGCTTCGATGATCGTGGGTTGCTGGTTCCAGTTCCACATGATCGAACACGGCGCGGTGGATGTTCGTGTTTCCGGAAGTGGCGGCGTAGGTGAAGACTCCGGCGTGGAGGGTTTCCGGCATGTCCGGGAGTTCGGTGCTGTCGCATTCCTTCCAGTTCTTTCCGTCGTCGGAAACCGAGGTGGTGAATTGCATTCCGCGGCGTTGGATGCGGAACCAACGTTGTCCGCCGATCCTGGGCGAGGCATGCGCGCCGCCGCCGTTGCGCAGTGTCTGGTTTTGGAAATGGGTGTCTCCTTTCACTGTAGTGAAGGCAGCGGCGTAGGGTGTTTTCGGATTTCCGAGCGGGCTGCCGGGCGTGGCATCGAGCATGGAGCGCAGGATGATGCCGGCACGCCATGAAGGGTGGGCTTCACGGGAATCAAAGCCGCCTGTTCCGGAAGGCATGGCGGCCACGCGGGCTGTTAGGGTGAGGTCTCCCTTGATCTCCTGCGTGAGAAGATTCAGCCCGGCGCCTGTTAGATGGAGTTCGCCGCCTTTGACGGATCCCGAATATCCCACGACGTGGTCGCTTGCGGTGGAGAGTTTCCACGGAGCGGTTTCGGATGCTTTGGCACTCACCACGCTGGGTTTCGAATCGACCGATTGCTGGTTTCCGAAAAACGCCCGTGCCCTGAGCTGGATGGAGTCTCCGATCCAGAGCGGCGCTTCGATTTCGTAGGGCGCGCTGTCGTCATCACCGAGGCAGTAGTCGTCCGCATAGAAACGCACCTTGCGGACGGCCTGCGCGTTTTCTCCCAGCTTGGTTCGGATGGAAACCGATCCCGAGGAAACCTCCGTGCCTGATGCCGGGGCGATGATCGCGATTTGTGGAGTGCTCTGGATGGGTTCGTGACTCCATGCGTGAGCGGGAACCGCGCATTCCTTCATGCCGGGACCGGACCAGCGGAGTGACACTTGATCGATGTCGTCCTTGGCGTTGGTGACCTGTTTGTCGAAGAAGTAGCGGACACGCACCGGATGTTTGCCCTGCGCCAGCACCACCGCGCCGGAGCGGTCCGACGGACTGTGGATTCCATCGTGATCGATCACCGTTCTGCCATCGATCTCCAGCGCGCTCCCGTCCGCGGATCGGAGGGTGAACACATGAAGGCCTGGCTTTGTGATTTGGAGGAATCCGGAAAACTCGAAGGCATATTGCTCGCGCCGGAGACGGGGTGTTAGATCAATATTTGCAACCGATCCCGAGCATGCCGGAGTTCCGGGTTTCCACGATCCGAGGGACTCGACGGTGGATTCGAAATAGGAATACCGCAGGCCGGGAAGATCATTGGAAACCGCAACTGCCGGGGATGGCGGCGTCTTGCTCACGGCAACGATCGTTCCCGCGCTTTTCTGGTCGAAGACATCCTTGATCGTCAGTTTCACGTGGCTGACGGATGAAGGGACCCCTTCAATGCAATCGAACCTCGCGGATGGATCGGTGTTTCGTTCGGCGAATAGCGGTTTCCCCGTGCAGGCGGCGTTGTCGAACCCCTCGATGCTCCACGCGAACTGCGGCGAGCTGGTGGACTCCATCTCCCAGTTGACCGCCATGCGCCCGTCGTTCGCCAGAGCCGTGGCCTTGCTGATCCTGATCGGATCCAGCGGGGGCTTGGGCGCTTGTTGGATGGTGAGGGTCACACGCTTCCTGCCGGCGTCGAAGTCGAGGTTTCCCGCGTAGTCCGGCGAGTTGCAGTTTTCAAAATACGCCGCGCTGCCGTTCTCGATGAGTTCCGCATTTCCGCGCTCGCCTTTTTTTCTAACCGACGGGCTGAAGTGGTTGGCGCAGGTCCATGCTCCATTCCGCAGGTAATAGATGTTCCGGTAATCCGTCCTTCGTGGCTTGCGGTTCTTGTTGCGCAGATCCTCGATGAAACCACCGAGGCCCACCATGCGTTCGGGAGCGAAGGGCAAACGCATCGTGCCATAGTGATGCCACTCGCCGGTTTTCGAATCGCGGAACCATTGCGCCGCGAAACCATGATCGGTGGAACCATCGGCTGGTTTCCAGATCCGCATGACAAAGCGGTACCAGGTGTCGGTCCGCATTTCCGGCCAAACCCCGGTGGTTTTTCCGGAGGCTCCTTCGCCAACATGAAGCGGCGCGTAGGTATTGGGACCTGTGTAAACGGGAACCACCGAGGCTCCGGGGATTCCTCTCGGCGGCCAGAAGCTCCAGATGATGCTCGCGGGCTTGCCCTTCGGCGGATAGCCGGGACTAGCGAAGGGAACTCCGCCATAACAATAGACGTTCACATCATCCTTGCCGTAAATCTTCAGGCTGTGGATCGCATTGTAGGTGGACTCCGCCCAGTATGGCCAGCGGACCTCCTGCATGGTCGCCTGGATGTCATCCGCCTTGTCGAAGGAGTGATACTCGGCTTGTGAAGATTGGGTGGAAAACCATGCCGAGGCACAGAGGATCAGGGTGGAATCAAGACGCATGAATGATCAGTGTGTGGATATGATGATTTGAAAACGGGGACCATGCGGAAGACCTCCCTGAGTACCCAATTGCTTCCGACATGATCCCCGTTCCGTGAACCTCCAAGTTCTCACGGATTTTTACTGGCCTTGAGACGGCCGAAAATTCTGCCACCCATCGCTTTGGATGCCGGCACGGTGATGATGATTGTGTCGGTATCCGCATCCGGTGAATTCTCCGTTACATCCACCGTGATTCCAGCGGTGCTGGAATCCTCCGCGCCTACCGGAACATCACTGGCAGGCGAGGTGAATACGAGATCCGCGGACCACTGGAAGATGAGCGTGGCGGACGCTTCTGATAGATCCTTTCGTTTGAATGTGAACACCAGATCACCCGCGGAGTTCGCCACGGTGGGCAGGAGCGCTGTCGAGTTCGATCCCGCATTCTCGGGGTTCGGCTCGCCGCCGAGCACGAACTCAAGCCCGTTGTCGATGCCGTCCTGATCGGGATCGGATTCGAACAAGGCGTCGTTTCCGCTGAGGCCGCGCTCGGAAACCCACGCGTCGTATCCGGTCTGGCTCAGCTTGAGAATGGCGGTGGTGGTATCGAAGCTGAAGGTCTTGCCGCTGGAGGTCTTCGTCCAGACCGTTCCGTTCTGGGTCCATGCGGTGGTTCCGCTGATCACGCGGAAGGTGGGGCCGAAGGTGTCTTCTTCCAATGGATCTCCCACAAGCGTCCAGGTGCCACTGGTGAGCGGCGAGGCTTCGGTTAGGGTGGTGTCGATCTGGAAATCCCCGTCGGCGAACAACAGGCCTGCGCCGGTGATTTTATTCACCGCCTCACTGGCGGTGCCTGTGACGAACTTGAGGACCGCGTTGTCCGCAAAGCTGAGCGTGCCGCTCTGGATCGTGGTGCCTCCGGTGTGGGTGCAGGTTCCTGATAGAACAAAGGGCGTTCCTCCATTGACGACGAGCGCGACTTTACCCGTTCCGCCGCTGAAGTTGTCCTGGATCACGCCCGAATAGGTCGTGCTGCCGGTGACGGTCAGAGTGGAGTCGGTGGCGGAGCTGTTGGCGATCGTTCCCGACGAGCCGTTGCCCTTGGTGAGACCGCTGACGGTTTGGTTGAATCCCGCGAGATCGAAGCGGCCGTGGCCGTTCGCGCCGCCGACGATGAGGTTGGCGGTGGTGCAAAGGCCGTTGGTCGCGCCGAGCTTGATCGTGGAGATGGTGGTGCCGCGCGAGTTGATGGTGATGGATGGGTAAATTCCACCGCCGGCGAAGGTGGCGTTTCCCGCGCGCCAGACGATCTGTTGCGTGCTGGTGATGGGGCCGTTGAAGGTGAGCGAGGTGAGCAGGTTGTTGTTCGCCTCGAAGGTGTTGCCCGCGGTGGTGATGGTGATGGGGCAGTTGAACACGACGTCCTGATTCGCTGCGGTGGCGGTGACGGCCAAGGCGCTGCCCAGTGTGAGCGTGTTGGTGTCGGTGATCGTGACAGGTCCGGCGAGCGCGTTGGTGAAGGTGAGGTTGCCGATGCTGAGCGGGCCGCCCAAGGTGAGGGCGGCGGCGTTCGTTGAGGAAAGAGTTCCGTTGAACGATCCGATGTCCGTCGCCGCCGGGGCCGCGGACCAATCGGTGGCGTTCGCCTGCATCGTGGTGGTGTCGTTCTTCGTGACGGTGGCGGCCATCACGTTGGCGGTGGAAGCTGCGAACATCGCCATGGCGGCGATGCGGCGGGGCTGGCGTGGGATGAGCATCGGAGTGGAGGTCGGAGTTTTGAAACAGGGATTCCGCGATTGGAAATCGCGATCCATGGACCGACATCCTATCCCGATCCTCCGGACCGTCTATTACCCGGAAGCATAGGAAGCCGCGCCGCTAGTCCACTTGCAGCAGGCCGCGCTCGAAGGCGGTCGCCACGGCCTCCGCGCGGTCGGCGACGTTCAGCTTGATGAACAACGATTTCACATGGGCTTTCGCCGTGTTCTCGGAAACTCCGAGCACGAGTCCGATGTCGCGGTTAGAGAGTCCGCGGCGCAGCAGGTCCAGCGTTTCATGTTCGCGGGGGGTGAGCCGGTTGATTAGCCCGAGTTCGGCGGCATGTTTGCTGATTGCTGTGGGAAAACACGTTTCCCCCTGATGCACGCGGCGCACGGCGGCGATGAGTTCATCGCGCTTGATCGACTTGAGAAGATAACCGCAAGCGCCTGATTCGAGTGCCTGGAGGATGGGTGACTCGAGGTCGTAGGTGGTGAGCATGATGACGCGTGCCGATGGAAACTCCGAGCGGATCCGCGTCAATGCGGTGAGACCGCTGTCACCGGGCATGCGGACGTCCATCAGGGTGATGTCCGGCTTTTTCTTCCGGAACAGGGCGACCGCCTGATCGGCATCCTCGGCTTCCGCAACCACTTCGAAACCAGGCTCGGCGCCGAGCAGTGTGGCGAATCCCATCCGGACCATCGAGTGGTCGTCCACAAGCATGAGACGGATAGCGGTGGATGAGCTGTTGGATTTCATGGAGTCTAACATTTCTGGCGGATCACCGGATTCAGGAGGCGGACTTCGATGGAGGTTCCTGTTTCCGGAGAACTGTTGATTGAAAGTTCGGCGCCGAGCCGCTTTGCCCGTTCGCGCATGCCCTGCAATCCGTAGTGCCCCACTCCGGGGCCTGCGGCGGTGGTGGTGTCGAAACCTGTGCCGTCGTCAGTCACCGTGATCGCGAGATCGTTCTCACGATAGGCCACTGAAACCTCGATTCGCGATGGTTTCGCGTGTTTGAAGGCGTTGGTGATGGCTTCCTGGGCGAGCATCAGGAGATTGCCGGTGATGAAATCCGGCAAGGGCCGTTCCTCGCCGCTCGAACCCACATGGATCCGGATCGCGCCTCCTTTCGAAATGAGGTCCGCGTTCTCGCGCAGCGATTGCAGAAGGTTGCGCTCGCTCATGCCGGTGTCGCGCAGGTTGGTCACCGTGCGCCGCATCTCATCCCGGCTGCGGTCGAGAAACGTCTCCGCAAGTGCGAGGTGGTGACGGCTTTTTGCGGGATCAGTTTCAAAAAACAAATTCGCCGCCTGGAGTTGGAGGGAAAGTCCAACCAGCGATTGCTCCAGAGTGTCGTGCAGGTCGGCGGCGAGCAGATTGCGTTCGCGCAGGGTGGCCTCGAAGCGGAGACCCGCTTCGTTCCGACGTGTCATTTCGCTGGCGAGACGGTTCCCACGGATCGTCACCTCGCGCTGGAGCAGTCTCACCCAGACGAGCGATGCGCCTAACAGAACTGCGGCGGCGGCGATGGCCAGCCACATCCGGGCCGGTGTCCACCATGATGGCTTTGCGAGAAGGACCACGTCATCGGGCGACCAGGTCCAAACAGCGAATCCAGTGACGGGAATGGCGCGCCGGATGACCGGGCGCTCGTTGAAATACAGTTCGCAGGTGCCATTGAGTTTCAAGCGGCTGCCGATGATCCACGGAAGCGACGCGGCCTTGGATTCGAGGGGGAGTTTCACCGGAAACGAGAATCCGTCCGACTCCATCATCAGCACGAGAAGTCCGCTTTCGGGATCCCGGTCCGCACGCTTGAGTATTCCTGTTAGAGAAACCCTCCGGCCGTGGAAGTCCTCAAAAGCCTCGCCGGTCCAGGGATTGCGCAATCCGGGGCGGAGCAGTTTGTTGGTGGTGACCACCTCCGCCGCGGGCAATGGAACTGATGACAAACGCCTGACCACAGCGCCGTTCATGCCGGCGAGGGTGTCGGTGGTCGTGACGAAGCCGGAAACCTCCACTTCATCCCCGGAATTGACGTCGCGGGCGTCGCTGTTGACGCGGATGCCGGTGCCGCTGTCCTGCATGAAGAAGAACCTTCCCGGCTGGGCGAAGCTGACGGTGCCGCGCGTGACCCGGCGGTGCCATGGAAAGAAATCCTTGGGTGCGAAGGCTAACAGGTTTCTCAACTCCACCCGCGGTGAGGTGAACGGATCATCAGGCGCGGGTTTGGTGATGCGGATGTCCCGGGCGTCGGTGCAGAAGAGTCCCAGTCCGCTCATTTCCTTGCGCAGATTGACCAATGGGGAAAAAACCCCGCGGACGGAAACACGGGCGTCGATGATCTGGGCGAGATCGAGCGTGGAGGCGTCCCACATGGTGATGCGGCAGTTGTGGCCGGAAGTGAGCAGCAGGAGCACGGCTTCCTTTCCATTGCCGGTCAATGCCGCTTCCTGGATCACTCCGTCGAGACTCACCCACTGGCCATCGGCGTTTCCTGATAGAAGGCGGTCGAGTTGGATCACACGTGCCTCGGAGAGTTCGGAGGTTCGCAGTTTGCGATAGCTCACCGGCAAAATCTTGGGCGAGTAGTTTCCCGGAGCGGTGATGCCTTGCACTCTCGCCGCATCGCCGAGTTTCATGTCCTCTTCGAGCGGACGGGCTCCGCTCCAGATACCTTTGGCCTCCGCCTGTTCCCAATCGATGAAGATGCAGCGGCCGCCGCCGTTGATGTAGATTCCCTTGGTGGTCCGGCAACTGACGATTCCGGCGATTTCCACCGCCTGGCCTTGTTCGATCAATTCAGTCGGCTGGGTGCGGATCGATTCGATCGTGCGCAGGGGTTCGGTAGCGACTTCCTGGGCGTTGCAAACAGCCAGGCCGGGCACCGAGGCGATCAGCCACAGAAGCCGCTTGCCGAGGCGAAGGAGGTTCATTGTCCGACAAGTCTCGGAAACCTGGATGCGATGACAATTCAAAAGCAGTGCCGCGAATGTGGCGGGGTGGACGCCGATCAGAGTTTCTTGTGGATCTTGCGGATGCCGTTCGCGAGGCCCTCCGCATCGCCGCGCCAGAGCGGGGCCACGGTGGTCTTCTTCCATTCCGTGTGCTTGGCGGCGAGGTCAGCCACCTTGTCCGGATCCGAGGTCATCCGGTTGGTGGTTTCCGAAGGGTCTTCCTTGAGATTGAACAAGGCCACGGGTTTTCCATCCATCACGAGCAGCTTCCAATCGCCATCGCGGATCGCTCCGGCGGGGGAGTAACTCCAATTGAGTGTTTCATGAGGCCGCGCGGATTTCTCCAGCGAGTTGAGGCAAGGAATCAGGTTCTTGCCATCAAATCCGGTG
>DAISZP010000613.1:0-2091 GCA_036824745.1 Luteolibacter sp. | reverse complement strand
ACAAAGCACGCGACGCCGGGGTGGACGTGCTGGAGGAGGAGCAGAAACGCACCGGCAAGAAACTGTTGTGGGGAACCGCCTGCCTCTTCGTGCATCCCCGCTATCAGCAAGGTGCCGCCACCAGCCCGAACGCCCAAGTTTACTCCTATGCCGCGGCCCAGGTAAAGAAGGCCATGGAAGTCACCCACCGCCTCGGCGGCGAAGGCTACACCTTCTGGGGCGGCCGCGAAGGTTACGCCACGCTGCTCAACACCGACATGAAGCGCGAGCTCGACCACCTCGCCCGCTTCCTCCACATGGCCGTGGATTACAAGAAGGAGATCGGCTTCAAAGGCCAGTTCTACATCGAGCCCAAGCCACAGGAGCCCACTACCCACCAATACGACTCGGACTCCGCCGCCTGCCTCAACTTCCTGCGCGAGTACGGGCTGTTAGAACATTTCAAGCTCAACATCGAGACCAACCACGCCACGCTCGCCGGCCACACCATGGAACACGAGCTCACCACCGCTTTCGAAGCGGGCGCGCTCGGCAGCATCGACGCGAACATGGGCACGCCCAACGTCGGCTGGGACACCGACCAGTTCCCCACCGACCTCTATCTGACCACCCAGACGATGCTCGTCCTGATGAAGATGGGCGGCTTCACCACCGGCGGACTCAACTTCGACGCCAAGCGCCGCCGCGAGTCGTGGGAACCCGTCGATCTCCTCCACGCCCACATCGCCGGCATGGACGCCTTCGCCCGCGGCCTCAAGTCCGCCGCCGCCATCCGCGAGGACGGCCGCATCGATGCCTTCATCAAACAACGCTACGCCACCTGGGACAGCGGCATCGGCGCGGACATCGAAGCCGGCAAGACCAGCCTCGCCGACCTTGAGAAATACGCGCTTTCCAACGCCGAGCCGATGGTCGCCAGCGGAAGGCAGGAAGTGCTCGAAGGGATTCTCAACGAGTTCATCTGAGTCTAACGAAAGTCACCGAGAGCGGAGGTTGCCACCCGGCGGCCTCCGCGTTTTTCGTTTCGTAGGCGCGCTGGTGACAGCGCGGAGAGGAGATTTCGATCCAGGCGACAATTCCGCAAGGATGCGGCATTCAACAAACTACGGGCTTCATTCATCGCCCCCAAGGTTTTCGAGCATGACCACTGCAAAAACATCCATGTGCCTTTTGGGGCTGGCCTTTTCCACGTTTCTCAGCGCGGAAGATCGAAATCCCAACAAGGAGCCCGATTCGATGCAACAGATGATCACCGAGGACATCAACCTGCCAAATATCGACGGCAATCAGTTGGCGGAGTTGTTCAAAAAGTTCTCCGGTAAGAAGGTCATAGTATCGGAGAAAGCGGCGGCAACGCGCTTCACTTTCATCCAAGAGGCCAGCTCAGAGAGACCACTTTCGTATCGGAAGGCTGCGGATCTTGTCTTGATGTCCGCGCTAGTGGAGAATTTCGAGTTCATAACAGATCCCAAAAACCCGAACTCCAATACTCTTCGTCCCCTTCTATCCATGGGGCCGGGATGCGTTGGTGAGGTCAAGATTTACAACAAGAAAACGCCTTTGCCCAAAGACGATAGCGTAATCCACTATGTGATGGAGCTACAGCACGTTGGAACCAAGGAAGCCTTGGAGCTTTTGGAATCCAAAAGGGATAAATCCAAAGAATACGCAGCAATTGTAGCCATACCGAATTCCGCCGCCATCCTCATCGTTGACCGAGTTTCAGTCGTTAAGCAACTAATCGATCTGCATTCAAAATTCGACCAACTCGCTTCGAATACGAAATCGGAGCCAATACCGGCCAGAAGAGCAGATTGATAGGTCCTACCTCACTTCCCCGCCAGCAGCGGGCCGCACACGGCGTGGCGGGTGAGGAACTCGTCGGCGAGGTTGCCGTAGGCTTGGGCTCCGATGCCGCTCGTGTCGTGTTCGAAGATGGTTTTCCCGTGGCTCGGCGCTTCGCCGATGCGGATGGTGCGCGGGATCATCGAGCGGTACATCTGTTCCGGGAAGAACTTCGATACCTCCTCGACTACATGTCTGGATAGAAGCGTGCGGCCGTCGTACATCGTCATCACGATGCCTTCGAGG
>DAISZP010000612.1:0-2093 GCA_036824745.1 Luteolibacter sp. | reverse complement strand
CAGAAACCGCATCCAATTCCTGTGCGGATGGTTGGAGAGGGTGGTTTTCATCGCGCTGCTGGGTGCTTTTTTCTACAGCGACTCCATCCGGTTTCCATGGTTTCGCGAAGCCGTATTGGCGGGATTGATCCTGCTGGCCATCCTTTGGCTTCGGAAACTGACGGGCAAAAAACTCACCATCCAACCTTCCGTGAAACAAGGCTGGCTCCGGATCTCGCCGATCCATCCTGAGGCGATCGCATACCTGCGCGCGGCCAAGGCAAGCCAAGACCGGCAACCTGGATGTTAGATCGCGGTCGCCTCACACCAACTGCGTGTCCACCAGGAAACGATAAGTGCCGCCATGGGAGATGAGTTCGTCGTGCGTGCCGGACTCGACGATCTTTCCGTGATTGAAAACGAGGATCCGATCCGCATGACGCACGGTGGAGAGGCGATGGGCGATGACGAGCGAGGTGCGGCCTTTCATCAGGCGCTCAAGGGCCTCGTTGACGAGCCGCTCGCTCTCCGCATCGAGCGCGGAGGTGGCTTCGTCTAACAAAAGAACACGTGGATCGGCGAGAATGGCGCGGGCGATGGCGATGCGCTGGCGTTGTCCGCCGGAGAGCTTGGTGCCACGCGGCCCGACCAGGGTTTCGTAGCCTTCCGGAAGCGCGGCGATGAAGTCGTGGGCGTTCGCTTCCTTCGCGGCGGCTTGGATTTCCTCCAAGGTCGCGCCGGGCCTTCCGTATTCGATGTTTTCGCGGATGCTTCCGCCGAAGAGCAGGACCTCCTGGGGAACGATGGCGATCTGGGAGCGCAGGGCTTGCAAGGAGAGTTCCCGCGAGGGGCGGCCGTCGAAAGTGACTTGTCCGCTTTCCGGTTCATTGAATCCGAGGATCAGCGAGAAGGTGGTGGATTTCCCCGCTCCCGAGGGGCCGACCAAGGCCACCCGCTGGCCGGATTCCACGGAGAAGGACAAATCCTCGAGCACCTTCACATCCGGCCGCGAGGGATAGCGGAAGGAAAGCCCCTCGAAGGCGAGAGCTCCGGCGAGTTTCACCGAGGCATCGCCATCCGAGCGTTCGGGTGTTAGATCGAACAACTCGCGCAGGCGTTCGGTGGCGCCGGCGGTTTGCTGGAACTGCGAGATGATTTCCGGAAACGAGCCGAGCGATGCGCCGACGAAGATGGAGAAGAGGATGAAGTGGGCGAAGTTCAGCCACGTGATTTCGCCCATGGCATACATCCTCGCCCCGTGCCAGGCGACGAAGGAGATCACGCCGAACAGGGCGAAGATGATGAAGGCGAGGAAGGCGGCGCGGTTTTTCGCGCCGCGCTTGGTGACGGATAGAAACGATTCAAGAGAGCGGGCGTAACGGGCTTCCTCGAAGGGTTCGTTCGTGAAGGCTTTCACATCGGCGATGCCCTGCACCGTTTCCTCGATCACGGTGCCCGCCTCGGCGAGCGAGTCCTGCGCCGCCTTGGAATGGGAGCGGACCTTGCGCCCGAAGAACGCGATGGCGAGCACCACCACCGGCACGCTGCCGAGCATGATGAGCGAGAGTTTCAACGAGGCGATGAAGATGAAAATCAGGCCGCCCACGAGGATGACGCTCTGCCGGACCGCTTGGGGCACGGTATTGATCAGCGTGTTCCTAACGACTCCGAGATCGGACGAAACCCGGTTGCTGAGCGCGCCGGAGCGCTGCTCCTGGAAATAGGACATCGGCAGGCGCGCGAGGTGGGCGAACAAATCGCGGCGCAGGCGGTTCAAAGCGGACTCGCCGGAGCGGATGAATCCCTGCACGCGGAAGAACCCGATCAGCGATTGCAGGGCCAGCACGGCGACCAACTCAAGAACCACCTTGTTGGACTGCTCGAGCACGATCTTCGGATCAATCTCCTGCTTCAAGGCATCCGCCGGATTTCCCACCAGTTTTCCCAGAAAATACGGGAACGCCAGAGACAGCACCGCAGTGAGGAACAAGGCCACCAGTGAGGGGATGAACACCGCCTTTTCCTGCATCAGGTAGCCGAAAATCCACCGGTTGGAGGAAATGGACGGCTTAGGGGCGGGTGCAGACATGCGCGGATGGAAACGATCCAGTCCG
>DAISZP010000088.1:0-13701 GCA_036824745.1 Luteolibacter sp. | reverse complement strand
CGGCGCGGGAAACATCCACATTTCCGTATCGGAACTGGGCCTTGGCCCGCATCAGGTGGATGACATTCACCAAGGCCGCTTTGGTCGGCTTCAATCCGACGGCGACGTCCACCCAATAGAGCGATTTCGCGTAGTCGCCGCGCCGGTATTCGAGCAGTGAAAGCGACCACGCCCTCCATGCCGCGGATTCCGTTTCCCATCCGGGTTTGAGGGTATTCGGCGAGAAGTTGGTTTTTTCCAGCAGGATCCGAAGCGGCTCGATCTGGGTGTAGAACGAAGCGTCGGCGGGCAGTAGCAGGGAGGATTGCAGCACCTGCTGGGCCGCGTGGATGTTGTTGGTATCGCCAAAACGTGTAAGAATCCACTCCCGGTATTGCTGATAGCCGTCCTTCGACTCGTTCTCGGCCAAGGTCGCTCCGCAGCAGACCAGATCGTTGCTGGAGAGGATGGCTTCCGCCGAGAACAACTTGCTGGCCTGGGTGAGCAGCAGGAAACAATCGGACGCTTCCTGCCATCTTCCGCGCATGGCATTCCATCCACCGAGGAACCTCAGCACGGTGGTGGCCTCCATTGACGGCTCGATCGAAGCGACGGGAGTCTGACGCAAAAGGGCGTCCGCAGCCTCGGTTTTTCCCTCGCTGAGGAGGACCGCGACCTGGGCGATGTTTTCACGGGTGATGGCGTTCTGGCGGAGACGCTGCTCGTTGGCGCGGGCGGCTTCCGCGATGTTTTTCAGCCGCACTTGTTCGCGACGTGCCTCACGCTCGCTGAGATACGATGAGCATGCCAACCCGAGCCCGAGTGAGAGCGCTCCGGTGATTCCGGCGACGGTGGCGACGGCGAATCGATTGCGCCTCACGAATTTCCGAAACAGATAGATGCGTCCCGGCGGGCGGGCGATCACCGGTTCGTTGTCGATGAATCGTTTCAGATCCATGGCCAGACCGTTGACGGTTTCGTAGCGCCGCTGACGGTCTTTCTCGATGGCTTTCATCACCACCCAGTCGAGATCGCCGCGGATCGAGGATACCAAGCGGGAGGGTTCGAGCCTGAAAGCCTCCGCCACCAAGTGCATCGCATCAGCATCCAACGAGAGCAGCAAACTTGAAGGGGCTGGTGGCTCCAGCTCCAGCAACACCTGGCGCATTTCGGTCACTCCCATCGCCGCGAGTTCCTTGGGATCAAAGGGCGTGCGGCCAGCGAGGAGTTCGTAAAGCAACATGCCGAGGCCGTAAACATCACTGCGAGTGTCCACGTCCATGCCACGACGATCCGCCTGTTCCGGACTCATGTATGCCGGAGTGCCGACGAACGGCTCGTTGGAAGTGAGCATGGTTTCTCCGACCGAATTCCCATCGGTGGCCTTGGCGATTCCGAAGTCGATGACCTTGGGCGTGGGTTTGCCATCATGCATCGCAATGAGGATGTTGGATGGCTTGATGTCCCGGTGGATCAACCCTTTTTGGTGGGCGTGCTGGATCGCGTTGCAAACCTTGATGAAAAGGTCGATGCGCTGGCGGATATCGAGCCGCTTCTCGTTGCAGTAATCGGTTATCCGGACTCCGCGAACAAGTTCCATGACGAAGTACGGGCGGCCCGTGTCCGTGGCGCCGGCATCGAGAACGTGGGCGATGTTCGGATGATCCATCACCGCGAGCGCCTGGCGTTCCATTTCAAAACGAGCGATCACCCGCTCGGTGTCCATTCCCAGACGGATCACCTTGAGCGCCACCAATCGTTGCACCGGTTCTTGTTGCTCCGCAAGATAGACGATGCCGCAGCCGCCCTCGCCGATGCGCTGCACGATCTGATAGCGTCCAATCCTCGAACCCGGCCCTTCCGCTTCGGAATCTTCCGCGTCCTCATTCGAGAATTCAGAAAACTCATCGCATACCCCCGCGGCCACCATCGTGCGGGCATCCTCCGCGACACGGAAAAAATCGTCCGCCCCCTCACTGGCCTCAAGCAAGTTGCTGATCCTCCGGCGTTTCGCGGAATCACCCGCACAAGCCTCATCAAGAAACGCGCTGCGGACTGTGTGGTCCTCAATGACCACCGCCGCATCAAACAACGCTTTCTCAATTTCCCTGCTTACCATAAGTTCAGCCAATCCGTTCCTTGTAAAAAGCGATAACCGGCCGGAAAATCCGACATTCTCATTCGCGGAAAGGTCCTCCGAATCCTCCGGATTGAAGATCCCGGACCATTTGGAACAGAGTGGCCTTCGCATAGGCCCACTGCCGTTCCACCGTTCTCACGTTCACGCCCAAGGTTCCCGCGGCCTCCTGATTCGTGAGGCCTGCGAAGAACTTGAGCAGCACGATGCGGGCGCTCTCAGGGTCTTCTTTTTCCAATCGCTGCAGACATTCGTCGATCAACAGCAATCGCTCGTCCGGAGTCACATCGGAAAAGTCCGGCTCGAACGCGAAGACTTCCTTTCCACCATCGCCGCCGCCTTTGAGGCTGGATTTCTGGCGTGCGCGATCCACCAGAATCCGCCGCATCGCCAAAGCCGCCGTGCGAAAAAAGTGGGCACGGTCCACCCAGTTCCGGTCACTTCTTCCCGAGACGCGCAACCATGCCTCATGCACCAGCGCCGTGGGCTGGAGAGTGGCACCCGCGGATTCCCTCGCCAGACGCGCGGCAGCAAGACGCCTCAGTTCATCATAAACCAACGGCAGCAACACCTCCCCGGACAATCCGTCCGCAGACCGCTGGGTTTTCTCCATTCCTCGCGCTTCTTCCATTCTCCTCCCGGCGAAACTAGCTCCCAATCCTCGAGGTGGCAAGGGGCTGAAAAACTTCAATCGTGGGTCACCCGGGTCCTCCCCCACAGGCCCAGAGAGGGAAAACTCCGCGAAACGAGTCCTTTGAAAGGGACCGCATGGTGCTAGGCTCCACGCCGCCCGAATATTGCCTGGCGACCTTCCGCGCTCCTCCCAAAAAACAAACTTTCTGACTGTCGTGAGGATTCCCCCCGAGTCATCGCACATTCCTTTTCTGGATCATCTCCGTGGTGTGGCGATCCTGATGGTTTTCCTTTTTCACGGACTCGGGATTTCGTTCGGATACGATCAGCTCAAGTGGGACGGTTGGTGGCGGAGCTTCGACGCGCCGTCCTCTTTTCTCGCCCTGCTCCCAGTCACTTTCGGCTGGATCGGAGTCCCGGTCTTTTTTGTCGTGAGCGGATTCTGCATTCATTTTAGTCATCAACGGTCTACCGATTCCCGCATCTCTACTTTTTATCTGAGAAGATTCTTCCGGATCTATCCGCCCTACCTCGTGACCCTGTTGGTCATCAGTTTCCTGCCACCGTGGTCCTACATCCCGTTCAATTCCCGCGAGTGCGTCATCCAGTTTCTCAGCCACCTCTTCATGGTTCACAACTACGGTGAACACACGTTCTACGGGATCAACTCGACCTTCTGGAGCGTGGCTGTCGAGTCCCATCTCTATCTGATCTATCCGTTGCTTCTGTCCATCGTCCACCGCAGCGGATGGAAAACCGCTCTCGCCATCTCCATCACCACCGAGATCGGCCTGCGGGGATTCGCCGCCGTTCAATTCGCTTTCTCGGAAAACCACGCCCCGTATTGGATGATCGGCGCGCCGGTGTTCTACTGGTTCAGCTGGTCCGTCGGCGCGGCCGCGGCCGACGCGTGGCTCAAGGGCCGCCCCCTCCCCTTCGAACGGATCCCGCTCGGGTTGTTCCCCCTGCTGATGGTGCTCACGTCGTTCTTCAAACCGCTGGCGATGTTCTCGTTCGTCTTCGCATCGCTGGCTACCGTTTCGATCATCCGTTTCCTGCTGGACCGGCAGAACCGCCCGGGCGGAACTCACGAAGGATGGTGGATGAGACATCTGGGTTTTGCCGGAACTGTCAGCTACAGTATCTATCTTCTCCACTTCCCCGTGATCGCCCTGGTTCCGAAGATTGTCGGAAAACTCCTGCCCTCGCACGGCGGAGATCCCTTGCTGCTGATGGCGGTGTGCCTGGCCTGCTGGGCTCCGGTTCTCGCCGGATCATGGGTGTTCTATCAGACCGTGGAGAAGCCGAGCATCGCCTTCGGAAAGCGGATGCTCCGGCGCTGGTTTCCAAAGCCTCTTCCCACGACGGGATCCATGGCAGGCGCCAGGAGCGTGGATTGAGCCGCTGCTGGAGAGTCGTCGGACCTTTCCCGGCCACGAGTATTTTATTGGCGGATCGGAAAAGACAAACTTCCCATTCCTATCCGGGCTTGTCATCACTCGTTGCGTCATACGCATTCCCCGACCATCCTCCCCTTTCGCATCGCCATGAAAAATCCCATACTCTTTGCCCTTGCCACCACCGCGCTTCACCAAGCCGCTTTCGCGCAAGCACCCGCCTCGTTTGAAAATCCCGTCGTCCTGCGCGCTCCGGATTTGATTCCCGCGGATTGGATGCAAGGGCCGTCCCACCGGGTTCGCGAGCAGGTGGTGACGGACGGTTTCATGGCACATTTCACCATCGATACCGACTTTGGCAGTTTCGAAGCCGCCGGAGTCCCGGAAGTCCGCAGGAGAATCGTCGAAACCAACGCGATCCGGAAATTGACAGACACCTCCAAGGGCGACCTCTTCGCGGAGGGCATGAAACGCTCGATCGAACGCCCGATCGATGCGGTGAAAAACATCGTCACCCACCCGGTGGACTCGGTGAAACAAGCGCCCAAAACGGTGGGCCACTTCTTCAGCAAGATCGGCTCCTCCATCGAACGCTCTGCCAACCGCATCAAGCAGGAGCAGGAAAGCGGCACGGAGGTTTCCGCCACGGAGACCGCCGGACGGGTCAATGAAACCATGAAACGCGTCGCCGGATTCGACAAGGCACGCCTCGACACCGCACGCCAACTCGGAGTGGATCCCTACTCGGACAACCAACGCCTTCAGGACGAGATCGACACCGTTACCTGGGCATTCTTCGCCGGTGGCCTGCCTTTGCGCATTGGTGCCGCCGTCGCTTCCGCCGGAGTCGCCGTCACCGCCACCAATCTCGTCGGTGTGCCCGAGGAGGCCTACGCCCACACCCAGTCCGAACTCGCCTTGATGGACGCCCAGTCCCTCACCGGCATGGGAGTTCGCGACGCCGACATCAAGGCATTCCAAATCCAGCCGACACTCAGCACCACCCGCCGCCACCGGATCGTGAAGTCGCTTGAGGTTTTGTCCCACGCCAAGGGCCGGGGAAACATCGTGCTGCTTGCCAATTCCTGCGAGACCACCGGTCAGGCGGATTTCCTCGTCGCCGCACTCTCCATGCTTGGCACGCGCCAGCAATCGGGAGCCGCAGACTATGTGGACCTCAAGGTCTTCGGCAGACTTCCCGGCGCGGTCACAGCGGCGGGCGTGCTGGAAGTGCCGGCACCGGTGGACCACGTCACGTGGACCGAGCAAGTCGCGGGAGTAGCCCAGCGCGATGACTTGGGAAGCACCCCGAAGGTCTTGATCCACACCGGCAAGTTCTCACCCGCCACCGAGGCAGGTTTCGCCGCCGCGGGCTGGAAGACCGAGGCGATCGCGTATCCGGAGAAATGAGTGCCGGATCCACGAAGCTTTCTGCTGGAAAGATCACCGGCATTCTGGCCATGGCCGCTCTGGTTTCCGGAGCGGTCCTGTATTTCCAACAGAAACCCACTGGCGGGAGCGCCAAGCAGGCACCCGCCGCGCATGCGGATCCCCCTATCCTGCCGCCGGACGACAGCACCCACGCCCAATACGCGGGTTCCTCATCGTGCAAGCCCTGCCATGAAAAAGAATACGCCGAGTGGGAGAAATCCAACCATGGCCTCGCCGAGCGGAACTATCAGAAAGGCATGGATGAAAAGGCGTTTTCTCCAAAACGCACCTTGATTCATGGCAAGGACAGCTCGGAGACATTCCTTGATGCCGACGGCGTCGCGAAGATTCTAACCAAAGGGCTTGGAAACGAAAAACGCGCCTACCCCGTCGTAAGGGTGATCGGAAACGATCCGCTGCGCCAGTTTCTCGTCCCCGCTCCGGGAAATCGCCTGCAAACCAGCGACGTCAGCTACGATCCCCACAAGAACGAGTGGTTCGATGTTTACGGCGACGAAGAGCGCAATCCCGGCGACTGGGGGCACTGGACCGGCCAGGGCATGAACTGGAACTCGATGTGCGCCGCATGCCACAACACCCGCCTGCGCAAGAACTACGACCCCGCCTCTAACAGCTACAACACCCGCATGGCGGAGATGAGCGTCTCCTGCGAAGCCTGCCACGGCCCGATGAAGGAACACGTGCAATGGCAGGCGAAACCACCCGTCGGCTATGATCCCGCGAAGAAAACTCCCGCGGATCCGACGGTCAAACACCAGACCAAGGACCAGATGCTCGATACCTGCGGAGCATGCCACGCCCGACGCGGTGAAATCAGCGGCGATCTTGTCCCCGGCGATTCGTTTTTCGACCACTTTTCCCTGACCGTCACCGATGGCTCGGACACCTATCATCCCGACGGCCAGGTGCGGGACGAGAACTACGAATACGCCTCCTTTCTCTCCAGCAAGATGCATCACATGGGCGTGCGTTGTTCGGATTGCCACAATCCCCACACCGGCAAGCGATTGTTTCCGGACAACATGCTCTGCATGCGCTGCCACGTCGGCGGCGGAACACCACCTGCCACAAAGATCGATCCGGTCACGCACGGAAGACACGCGGGTTTCTCCGATGGAAACGATTGCACGGACTGCCACATGCCCATCACGAACTACATGCAGCGCCACCCGCGGCATGACCACGGATTCACCATTCCCGATCCGCTTCTAACAAAAGAGCACGGCGTTCCGAACGCCTGCAACCGATGCCACACCGACAAGGACGCCGATTGGGCGATCCAGCACACCAACGAATGGTATGGCGAGAAAATGAACCGCTCCACCCGCACCCGCGCTTTCCTCGTCGCGAAGGCACGCCGCGGTGACCCGGAAGCCCGCGCCGGTTTGATCGAACTCTTGAAAACCGAACCTATCGCCGCATGGAAAGCCACCGCTTGCCATTTGCTCGAACGTTGGTCGATGGATACTGAGGCTCAAAAGGCCTTGGTTTCCCAACTCGCTGATCCCAGTCCGCTCGTTCGTGAGGCGGCGCTGAGAAGCTTGGTGCATCCATGTCGTCAAAACGAGGAATCCGCCCGCAAGGCCGTCACCCCACTGTTAGAAGATCCTTCGCGCTCCGTCCGCGTGGCCGCGGCATGGGCGCTGGTGGACCAGCTCGATCTCAAGAGCAAGGCCGGCAAGGAACTCGTGCACATGCTGGATCTCAACTCGGATCAGCCCACCGGCCGCATGCAGCTCAGCCAGTTCGCCTATCTGCGGGGAGATTCAGCATCCGCCATCAAGCAAATCCGCAAGGCCATCGAGTGGGATCCGAACTCCCCGCCCTTCCATCATGATCTCGCCATCCTGCTCAGCGGCACCGGGGACTTCCAAGGTGCTCTCAAGGCGCTGCGCGAAGCCGTCCGCCTCGCTCCCGAAGAGGCGGAATACCACTACAAACTTTCCCTCGCCCTCAACGAAACCGGCGATCTTACAGGTGCGGTCTCTTCCCTCGAAAAAACCGTCCAGCTCGATCCATCCAACGGCCGAGCCTGGTATAATCTCGGCCTCGCCTACAACTCCCAAAACCGTCCGCAACCGGCCATCGCCGCCCTTGCCCAAGGTGAAAAAGCGGATCCCTCAGACCCCGGGATTCCCTACGCCCGCGCCACCATCCACGCGCGCCTCGGTCAGAAACAACAAGCGCTCGAAGCCGCCGCCCGCGCCCTCCAGATCCAGCCGGATCATGCGGAGGCCATGCAGCTCATGCGCTCACTCGCAAGGTGATACCTCGCTCTCGGGATTTCCCCGAAAAACGAGGCTTGGAACCATGAAAACATTTCTTGCCAAGCCCTGATCGGGTGTCTAAAGAGCCGAGCGTTCGTTTTGCAGATTCGCAGGCGGGCGCGCTTCGTCTGGTCTCCAACGCCATGGTCTCAGGAAGTGTTGAATGTGATGGCGTGATCAGAATAGACTAAAATGGACATCTACGTGGGCAACCTGCCCTACTCTGCCACTGAAGAGGACGTTACGGGCCTCTTTGCCGCTTACGGCCCGGTTGAACGGGTGAAAATCATCACCGACCGTGAAACGGGAAGATCCAAGGGTTTCGCATTCGTGACCCTCGGAGATCAAAGCCAGCTGAATGCCGCGATCGAGGCGCTCAACGGCTACGACTATCAAGGCCGCGCGCTTCGCGTGAATGCCTCGGAACCCAAGGAGTTCAAGCCCGGTGGTTTCGGTGGTGGCAATCGCGGAGGATTCTCCGGTGAGCGCCGCGGTGGCGGTGGAGGTGGCTACGGCGGTGACCGTCGTGGTGGCGGCGGCTACGGCGGCGGCGGCGGCGGTGATCGTCGCGGCGGTGGCGGTGGCTACAAGGGCGGCGGTGGCAACAAGGGCGGCTACGGCGGTGATCGCCGTGGCGGCGGTGGCGGCTACAAAGGCGGTTTCAAGGAAGACAGCGGCGACTGGTAAGCCCCATCTACCCCACATCAGAAATCTCAGCGTCCGGGTTTGTTTCACAGACCCGGACGTTTTTTTTCACCCGATCAGCCCACGTGGCAGCGCACCACCCGGGGCGTGATGCCCGTGAGAATCTCCCAAGCGATGGTGCCCGCTTTTCGCGCCACTTCATCGACAGGGATGTTTGCGCCGAACATCTCGACTTCATCGCCCTCGCGTACGTCGCCTGCTTGAGTGACATCGATCATGATCTGATCCATCGTCACGCGGCCGAGGATCGGGCAGCGGATACCATTGAGCCAAACTTCGGCTCCCTGCCCGGAAACATGCCTGGGATAGCCGTCACCATACCCGATACCCACTGTCGCCACGCGTGTGGGTTTCGTGGTGATGAACTGCCTGCCATAGGACACCCCATGTCCGGCGGGAAGCGTCCGCACCAGAGTGACGCGGGATTTCAAGGTCATGACGTTGGCCAAGTCCTTTTGATACTCAGGAAACGGAGACACGCCATAAAGCATCAATCCCGGCCGGGCGAGATTGCACGAGCCGCGGTCGTAACCGAGCAGCCCCGCGCTGTTGAGCAGGTGCCGCCAACGGAAACGCGCCGGGCCGCCGAGATCCTCGATCACCTTGTGATACCGCGCGATCTGGCTGAGCGTGAAATCCTCGTCCTCATCAGCGGATGGGAGGTGTGATCCGATTCCATCGATTTCCAGAAACTCACGGGCCCCCAGGGCGTTCATCACCTCCGGCAGATGATCGAGAACAAACCCACCGCGGCCCATGCCGGTGTCCACGGCAAGGTGGACCTTGAGTTTTTCACCGGAATCCCGGGCAAGACGATTGAAATGATCCGCCTCTTCGAGCGTGGAAAGGCAGGGTGTCCATCCGCGGGCCACGATCTCTTCGCGTTCGCCTGCCCAGGTCGCCCCTAACAGATAGACCGGTGTGCGGACACCCGCTTTGCGGATACGGCGGGCTTCGCCCACGTTCGCCACGCCGAAGAATGCGATGTGGTCGGATTCGAGACGGCGGGTCACTTCCTCCAGACCATGTCCGTAGGCGCCTGCCTTCACCACCACCATCAGTTCGCATGCACTGGCCCGGCGGGCAGCCTCCACATTCCGTTCCAAGGCACCCAAATCAACTTCAGCCCACGCCCGCGGCGGAGAAACAGGAAACGAATCGTTCACGCGGCGGAGACTAATCTCCCCTGTTCCGCTGGCAAGACCCGGTATCGGATACGCATCGCAAATCCGCTGATAAACGCATCCAAACCGCCGATATGTGAGCCGCCGGGCGCTATCCGCTTGCCGCCGGGGAAGCGGGCCGCTACCCAACTCGCATGCTAGATGAAGTCCGTGCGTTGTTGATCCTCCAAGACCGTGACCGCCGTTTGCTCTCGCTCGCCAAAGACCTGGAAAAGCTGCCGCTGGATGAGTCCCGCGCGAAAAACAAGCTGGCTGGCGACGAAGCGGCGGTGAAAAACGCCCACGACAGCCTGTTGGATTGTGAACTCCGCCTGAAACGTCTCGAACTGGATGCCGGAACCCGCAAGACGACGATCCAGCGCCTCAAGATCCAGCAGTTTGAAACCCGCAAGAACGAGGAATACCAAGCGCTCGGCCACGAAATCGTCCGCTACGAAAAAGAAGTGGACGAGCTTGAAACACGCGAGTTGGAACTGATGGAGGAAATGGACGGACTGAAGGCCGCTTCAAAAGACGCCCAGACCGCGCTCGACAAAACCAAAACCCTCGTCGATGAGGACCTTCAACTCGTGAAAGACCGCAGGGCCCGGATGCTTGCCGAGCAGCAGGAAGTCACGAAGGAACGGGACGAACTTTCCACCAAGGTGCCGGAAGAGGTGCTGCCGGTGTATCAGCGCTTGATGAAAACCAAGGACGGCCTCGCGGTGGCTCCCATGAGCGAGGGCAAGTGCGGCGGATGCCACATGAAACTGATCCCCTCCACCGTCACGGCCGTGAATGGCGGCAAGCTGCTCACCCGCTGCGAAAACTGCGGCAGAATCCTCTACACCGAAGATTAGAAGCCGACGAACTCCTTGCGGCGTTCTTCCAATACCACCAACCAGTTCATCATGGTGACCGGAGGAAGATCCGCCGGATGCTGGATCGGGCGGAGGTTCACTTGAATCCGGTCCGCTCCGAGCGAGGCTCCGCTCACGGTTTTCGAGTCAAGCGGGCGGATTGGATTGGTGACCGTATCGCTCGCCAGCGAACCGATCTGGCCCTTGAGCGTCACGCCCCAAGGATCATTGTCCACGCCGAAGCGTTTCTCAGGCGCAAAGATCGAGCATGGCGGATAATAGGTGCTCGAAGGCGTGTAGCCGGAAGGTGGCGTGGCCGGTGTCGTGTTGAAACTCGATCCGATGTAGGCGCGGAGATTGGTGACGAGTGAGAAACCTTTCGGGAAAGTCGTAAGGTCCGCGCACTCTTGGAGAATCAGGCCGTAGTCGTTCACTGTGCAAGGAATGTTCGGTTTGGAAAGGTTCACACTGCCCGTGGCGGTCGTGTAGTCCACGTTCACCGCCAGGGAATTGTTGATCGAGGTGTTGCCACCGCCGATGAGAGTCAGGAAGCTGCTGATGCGTTGTGGATAGACCGCGATGCAGGTCTGGCCGGAAGGAAGTAATTTTTTCCTAAACGGCGAACTCGGACGGTAGTAACCGGCCTTGACCGTTCCCACGAGAGGGTCGCCGAATCTCGCGTTGTTGAACGTGACCGAACCGGTGACATCCGGTTGGAAATAGAACTTGCCGCTTGCACCGTAGGCAATATCCACGACCGCGGATCCGAAGTTGTAGGTTTGGTTCTCATCACAAACTTTCACATATCCCGGCGGCAGGGCGCTGTTGATGCCAGTCTCCAGCGGCTCATTGTAGGTGTTGCGAGTCGTACCGTTGCTGGCCAGGTAGCTAAAGCGCAGCATGGTCGGGTCCTTGTTGGTCGAGCTTTTGCACTGCACGACGTCGAGGCGCATGGCGCATTGGTTGGCCCCGATGGAATAGTCGTTCCAAGTCGTCGGAGAAAGCACGTTGCTCTCCGAGGTGCTGGAGAGGCGGTCGAAGAAATCCGCACCCCGGTTGATCGGCACGAACGCGACACGACCGCTTTCAGAAGCTTGGGAAACCGGGAAAAACTCGCCGGTGGTCACCTGATAGCTCTCGCGCACACCGGGTGTGAACGGATTGTTCGCGAACGACTGGCCTCCCACGGAGGAAGAGCCGGCAAGGGTCATTCCGCGGCGGCTGGAAAGAGCGGTGAGGGATGTGTTCGCCTCCACCTGGGCCTTGCCCGCGAAAATACCGCCATTGATGGTGACGTTCGTCCAATAATCACCGTTCGCGAACTGCCCGAGCGACATGAACGAGGAGGCGGAAATCGCGAGCTGTGAGGGAATCTCGTAGATGGACAGCACATACTCGCGGGCCGGGCGGGCAAGCTTCGTCGTCGTGGCGTCGTTGCCGGCGACGTCCACCGTGAATGCCCACCAATTGCGCTTCGCGACGATCGGGTCACCGGGTTTGGCGTAGCCGAAGTTGATGTTCGGATAGGTCAACAGATTGAGATTGGGATAAGATGAAACGTTGAGCCCCACCCCGGACTGGGCGAGGGAGCCGTAGATCTTGTCGCTTGAAATGATCGGATAGAGCGGATCCCGGGTCGTGGTGGTGGAGTTGTTCGTGGTCAGCGGCGGCGGGAATCCGGTGCCGAGGCTGCGGTTGATCCCGGCGGAAACGTATCCGGTTTCGCTGTTCAGGGCCTTGAAGATCGAACTCGGAGTGGCAAGCGTTGAGTCACCGGAGTTACCGGCCTTCAGGTTGCTGATGCCCAGTTGCGTTTTGAGATTCGCGTCCACCGAAGTTCTGGCGTTGGCGAGGTCAAGCGCCTCGGTGAAGATATTCTGCCAGCGCAGTGGCTCGGAGACGGTGGTGCTGGAACTGGATCCGCTCTGCATCGCCCGGATCGCCCGGTTCGGGGTGATGGCGACGATGGAGCGCAGGATCGCGTCCTCTTTCTCCGCGTAATCCGAGCGGAGTTGCACCTTGTTCTGCACCGTCTGCGCGGTGATCGACCGTCGATAGGCGTAAGTCGCCATCAGGGTGAGGATGATCCCGGTGGTGAGGACGACGGTGTAGGATACAAAACCGGGCTTTCCGGTGCGGCGAATGGAAGTTTTCATTTCTGCATGGTTCCGGAGTAGGTGATCTGCTCGTTGTTAGGACCCGTGATGGTCATCCTGAGCACGCCCTGATCCATGGAGAACTGGACGTTTCTCGGCTTCTTGGAGATCGCCCATTGAGGCGAACCCAGGACGCCGTTGTTCGGGACGACGTAGTAGTAGAGGGCATTGCCGGTGCCGAGGTTCTGGAACGCCATGATCGATGCGCGCATGGTCCCGTCCGGTTGGCGGAAGTTCAGCAGCAGGACCGGTGAGGCGGTGAGGCGTGGATTGGCTCCCGAGAGGGCGTCCGAGACGGAATCGTGGAGGCGGAAGCGATCCGCTTTTCCCACCAACTGGCGGACGTGCTGGCTGATCATCGGGGCTTCCTCGGTGAGAAATGATTGCGCCTGATAGATCTTCAGGAAGGCGATCTGCTGGTTGAAAAGCGCGATGACCATGGTGCCGATGGCAAGCCCCAGCATGATCGCGATGGACATTTCAATCAGGGTGAACCCCCTGCGGAAACTGCGGATCACGGTTTTCATTGGGTGCGGATCACGGTTCGGGATTTGACGTAATCGCGGGACCCGATCTTGTAGGTGATCACGCTCTGGACTTTCCATGACTTCATGGCCGCGGGATTGGTCGCCACGGTCCCGGAGCCGCCATCAATCGGGTAGTTCATCGGATCCGCCACCCGGGTTCGTTTCACGGTGCCATAAAGTGGCGTGTTTCCAGGCAGGCGGCCGATTTCAACCGTTGTGGTGCTGATGGTGGGAAACACCGGCCAGGGAGATCCGTTTGCCGTTAGGGTTTCGAACGGGATCCGCTCGGCGTAGGCCCGCTCGTAGGTGAGGTAGGCGTCCGTGAGGGTTTGCTGAAGCACCCACTGTCTCGGGTAAGTGATGTTCAGGGAGATCTTCAGCAGTCCCAGGCCCACGACCGTCAGGATGGACAGGGACAACGTGGC
>DAISZP010000611.1:0-2100 GCA_036824745.1 Luteolibacter sp. | reverse complement strand
GTCGCCGAAAGCCTCGGCGGCACGCTCGCCGCAGGCAGCTATCCCCTGCTCCAATACTCGGGAACCATCACCGCAAACCCGCAGTTCGTCTGGTCGCCACCGCCGGGATCGCCATTGACCGCCAGCTTCTCCGTGCAGGCCAACCGAATCGACATCGTTCTAACCGACCCACGCCCCGGTCTCACGATCTGGACCGAACAACGCTACGGCGCGAATGCCGCATCAAACCTCACCGCCCCACTCGCCGATCCGGATGGCAATGGTGTTTCCAACCTCATGGAATACGCGCTCGGCCTTTCCGCAAACCAATCCTCCTCATCGCTCACCCTGCCTCAGGCATCCCTCAACGCGGGCACCCTCTCACTCACCTTCCAGCGCATCGCCGATCCCCTGCTCACCTACACCGTCGAAGCGGGAAACTCTCCGAACGCACTGCTTCCCATCTGGTCCAGCACCGGCGCTTCCAACACCGCGGGACAAGTCACCGTGGAGGACACAGCGGCTTCGCAAACGAAACGTTTCATGCGGCTGAAGGTGACGCTAACGGAGTAGCACCCCGATTGGAGCGCGGAATTCATTCCGCCCGGGTGATCATCCGTGGTCTCAGGCGGAATGAATTCCGCGGTCCCAGGGCTTACGCCCCCAGCGTCGGATCGTAGTCCTTCGGCGCGCGGACGATTTTCTCGATGCCGTGCTTGGTGACGAGGTTGCCGCCGGAGGAGCGGCCCTTGATGCCGAACTCGGCGAAGTGGACCTGGACGGTGAGGTTGCGGATGCGCAGGCCGGACTTGAGGTGCACCAAGAGCCTCTGGGCGCTGGATTCCTCATTGGTTTTGTGCACGGCGAAGTAGAGGACGCGGCTGCCGGGCGTGCCCTTGGTGAGATCGTATTCCTTGTCGCGGGTGACTCCGCCGACCGTGAAACGTTTCGCGAGAATCGCTCCATCGCGGCCGTCCCGGTAGATCATCGAGTAGATGAGATCCTCGTCCTTGCGGAAAATGGCGACACGCAGCGGCTTCTGGCCGACGAACACCTTGTCCGCCACCTTGACGACGCGCATTTTCCCGTCCTGGGTGAAGGCGATGATGTCGTCGATCGTGGAGCATTTTTCCACGGGCTCGCCGTCCTTCTTGAGTCCGTATCCAGCGAAGCCGTTCTTGGCATCGAGATAGAGCGTCTCGGTGGCGGCGATGACTTGCGTGCGGTCCACGCGGTCGAACGATGCGATCTCGGTTTTGCGCTCCTTGCCCTTGCCGTATTTCTTGCCGAGTTCTTCGAACCACTTGATGGTGAATTTCGTTAGATTGCGGAGGTTCTTCTCGGTCTCGTCGATGGCCTTTTCGAGCGACTTGATCTCTTCATCCGCCTTGAAGGAATCGAACTTGGAGATCCGCTTGATCTTGATTTCTGTTAGGCGGACGAGGTCGTCCTCGGTGACCTCGCGCTTGAGGAGTTTCTTGAAGGGCTTCAAGCCATCGTCGATGGCCTTGAGCACGGCTTCCCAGGTGGTGCACTCCTCGATGTCGCGGTAGATGCGGTTTTCGATGAAGATCTTCTCCAGCGAGCTGAAGTGCCACTTTTCGGCGAGTTCGCCGAGCTTGATCTCCAGTTCCATCTTGAGCAGCTCGCGCGTCTGATGGGTGGAGCGCTTGAGGATGTCCGAGACGCCCATGAACACCGGCTTGCCATCGACGATGACGCAGGCGTTCGGGGAAATGGTCAGTTCGCAATCGGAGAACGCGAAGAGCGCGTCGCGCGTGGTCTCCGGATCCGCTCCGGCGGGCAGGTGGACGAGGATGTCGGCGTTTGCAGCGGTGTTGTCCTCGATCTTCTGGATCTTGATCTTCCCCTTGTCCGCGGCGGCGACGATGGAATCCATCAGCGCGCCGGTGGTGGTGCCGAAGGGAATCTCGGTGATGCGCAGCAGGCCCTTCTTGTCGGTGGAAATGCGGGCGCGGACGCGGATTTTTCCGCCACGCAGGCCGTCCTTGTAGTCCGAAGCGTCCATGATCCCGCCGGTCGGAAAATCCGGAACAAGCGTGAACGGTTCGTTTCTCAGCACGGCGATGGAGGCTTCTATCAGCTCCAGGAAATTATGTG
>DAISZP010000610.1:0-2105 GCA_036824745.1 Luteolibacter sp. | reverse complement strand
GACCATCAGCCAAACCGGATCGCCCTGGTCGAAACGACACCCACCGGAATCCGTGTGACAGAGTTTCCCACCTACGCCGCCGCCGTGAAGGCGCACAAGACCGGGGAAGATCCGGGAAAACTCAAACCATGCCCATTCTGCGGCAAGCGGGACAAGCTCGTCTTGATCGACTGGACGCATGAACGGCCGGACGGAACCGAATACATCGGCGATGCCGTAAAATGCGACCGCTGTGATACCGTCGTTCCACTCGCCGTTTTCCAAAACTCCCGGTCCCGATGACCTCCGCTGAAAACATTTGCGGGCGCGCCCTGGTGGACGCGCCCGCTGTTCACTGGAAACCACTCACGATCTCCAGCCGGGGCGGCACTTTCAATCGGTGTGAGTCACTGGATGCCGCCTTGCAAAATCAAACTGCTCTTTATCCGGATGTCGTCAATGCCAGTTTCCTGTTTTTCGAACGCGCAGTGGAAAGCGATGCCATCGGAAAGGATCACGACTCTCCGGAGCTACGCACCAACCGCTACACGTATTCGAGGCGAGGTGGGAGCGCTTTCCTCTCCATACAATCACAATCTCCGAACCTCGCAACACCTTAACCTCTTCGCCGGGCTGACAAATCGAACTCGATCAGAAACATGAAAAGAAGAATCACCACCGCTGCCAGCGGACCTCTGAACGCATCGGCTGAAGGCTTGAGAATCCTCCGCCAGAACAAACACAATCCGCTTCCCTATCTAAAACCAGAGATGCTGACCAGGGCGCTTGATGCGTTCGAGCGCGGTCATATTTTCGAAGCCGTCACCCTATGGGAAAAGATTTCGGAGCGCGACGACGTGATCGCAAGCGTCAAGCCAAAGAGGGAAAAGGCCGTTTCGCAACTCGACATGCAGGTTGTCGCCGACTCTGGCAGCGGAGCGGCCGGAGAAGATCACAAGGCGATTCTGGAAAGGTTCTGGAAAACCTGCCGCGCGGTGAACGCCTACGACCGCAATGAGCGCGGTGGATTCCGTCGCCTGGTCAAACAGATGATGACGGCGGTGTCTTTCCGCTACGCGGCCCACCACATCGTATGGGAAACAAGTCCGGCCGGTGATCTCCGGGCAACTTTCGAGTTCGTTCCCCTTTGGATGTTCGAGAACACGACTGGCAGTCTCCGCTATTGTGAACGCCCGTCGTCCTTCACGGGGAAGGAACTGGCAGAGGGCGAATGGATGGTGACATCCGGCGATGGCTTGATGATCGCATGCAGCATCGGCTATCTCGCCAAACGATCCGCCTTCAATGATTGGCTGGTGTTCTCGGAGAAATTTTCGGTTCCCGGCGTGTTGGGCCGCACGAGCGCGGCATCCGGAACGGCTGAAGCCAACGCGATGGCGGATGCGGTGAAAGCCTTCGGGCACGATTGGTGCGCGGTGATCACTGGCGACGACGGCACGCATGACGAGCCAATCAAGATCGTGCAGGCGCAGGGCAGTCCCTCCGAGATGCCGATGCCCGCCGTGATCGAGCGGGTTGATCGCCGCATGGCGTCACTCTATCGGGGCGCTGACCTCAGCTCCATGAGCAGCGGGGCGGGTGGCAAGGGCGCAGGCGCGTCGATCCAGGGCAAGGAATCGGACCTTTTGCTGAGGGACGATGCGGGAATGATCACGGATGTATTGGAAGAGATTTCCCACATGGTGATCGCGTGGCATTTCGGCTCCGGCGTAGAGCCTCTTGCGAGGGTGGAATTGGTGAATCCGGTGCATGAGGATTCCGGGGATGTGGTTGATTCAGCGATTCAACTCGCGGATCGGGGCGTCGAGGTGAGTTCTTCCGCCCTGATGGAAAGGCTGAGGATTCCGCAGGCCACGGACGACGACGATGCCCTTCAGCCGGTCAATTCCAACGTCGGACGATAATGGAGGAATGCCAGCGAACCGGGGAGCATGTCGCAAATGACCTTTTCCTTACGTCCGGAACGGCGGCCGCTGGCAACCGCGACGATACAACTCGGGTGGCTTTTCTCAATTCCAATGATGCGGTGAAATGAACGGAAACCCCATCGACATTCTGAGGCCGGACGGCCGGGAGCTTCCGGAAAACCATCATCTCGACTACCG
>DAISZP010000087.1:0-13793 GCA_036824745.1 Luteolibacter sp. | reverse complement strand
TGGAAGCGGGTGACGGTGGCGAAGGGCCGGCCATCCGGATCGGTGCCGCGGAGTGTCAGGAAATGAAGGCCGGTCGCCTGCGGCGTGATGGGCAGCGCTTGTCCCTCCTTGGCGGAGGCGGCGGGATCGAGATCGATTTCCGTGGAGGAAACCGTTTCCTCCGTCACATCATTCTGGGTGGCGGTGTCTCCCTGCTCATTGCGGGTCTTCAACGCTGAGTTCACCTCTCGGGTGAGCGTGGCGGTGAGATGAAGCGGCTGGGCGTAGGGTTTCTCTTCAGTGTCGATGGCGACGATGCGGAATGGAACGGAATCTCCCGCGCGGACGAGTTGGTCGATGCACGAAACTCCGACATACACACTGGAGGAATGCACCGTGGTGGTCGAGGACGCGGTCAGGGTTTGGTGATTCGCATCCGTCACTTCGGTGGAAATCGTCACCTCGCTGGGCTGCGGGAATTCCGGCTTGGGAACCTCGACCGAAATGTTTGCCGATCCATCGGTGCCAAGTTGGGCCTCACCTTGCAGGTTGGAAGTGTGGCCGGAGGATTCCCCGTCGTCATCGCGGTAGCGGAAGTAGTGATACCAATATCCCCAGTCGTAAGTCCGGTGATTGCCGAAATAGAAATCGCGGAAGCGTTCCGGATAGAGGTTGGAGGTGGTGATCTGGCTGTAGTGTTTCACGGTGCCCGCTGCGACGGGTTGACCCTGATAGTATTTCGCGGTGAGCGAGGCGGTGACGTTGCCCGCGCCGATGGCGGGAGTGGCGAGTGTCTGGGCCACCTCGAAGGCGTTGCGCCGGAATTCCTCGACGCGGAGGTTCATTTCAAAACGCGCGTTCTCGAGGATGCGTTCGCGGGTTTCCCATGAGAGCTCGGATTCCTCCTCGGACTCGCCGGCCTTGGCGAGTTCTTCGGGAAACTCCAAGCGCACGGTGTGGGCGCCGGTTTTGCCCGGTGCCAGCGTGTGGGTGAAATCAAACGAGCCGCTGGTGGAAATGCTCACCGGCTGGCTGAGGATTTCCTTCTCGGTGGGATCCAGAATCACGATCCGCGCGGGGGATTTCACCGCTTCCTCGATGGCGTTTCCGCGCAGGGTCCGGATGATGCCTTTCATGCGCACGGTTTCTCCGGGGCGGTAGAGCGAGCGGTCGGTGAAGAGGAAGACCTTTCGCGAGGATTCCGCCGGAGTGCCCCAGGAATAGCGGACGGGGAAGTGCCAGAGGCCGACGGTGGACAAGGTGGCGTCGAATTCGGTTAGATAAGTGTCGTCCCCGAGGGCTGCGACCAGGTGCCTGGCTTCGGCGGACTTGGGCAGGGTGGCGAGTCCGCCTGCGCCGGTGACGGCCTCATGGATGGTCTTGGCGTCCTCCCCGAAGAGCTGGAGTTTCACGTTGGCGAGCGGTTTGCCGGATTCGCAGGAGAAGGCGTAAACGAGCGCTTCCTTCGGGGTGAGCTTCCAAGCGAGGCCGATGTCGGTGAGCTGGATGATGGCCTGGGCGTTGCGCTTGCGTTGTTCCTTCAGCGCGGGATTCGGTGTGCCGGTCACTTCGAGAAACAAGGCTCCGTGTTTCGATCCCGCGGGCAGGAGATCGTTCCAGTTCAAGGTGTGGTCCTTGGAGCTGTCCACCGGGTTATCGAGAGGGAACTCCTTGTCCGCGAGAACCTCTCCGGAAATGAGCGACCACGGAAGCGGAGCGGTGGGCGAGATGGATTCGCCATCGTGACCGACGCCCGTGTAGTTGCGGTATCCCTGATAGGCGCGGATCAGGTCGGTGCCCGTGAGCTTCTTGATGCGGACCTGGACGCTCTTCATGTTCACCGTGTGGATGCGGTAGCTGCGGTTTCCGCTGGCGAACTGGGCTTGGTTGTCGGATGGCAGTGCGAGTTCCGGTTCGAGCCGTTGGAACTCGATCTCCTTGTGGAAGCCTGTGGCGAGCGGCAGCCCGTCGCGCGAAACGAAGGGCGGGTTGATGGAAACCGAATACTTGTCCGCGGCACCGAGATCGCCGGTGATCGTCAGTTCCTTGCCGTCTGTTTCGAACTTCAGATTGGCAGGCTCCGGAACGATGCGGATCGCTTCCTGATTTCCGGTTTCCGCGAGGTGTTGATTGAAGGTCACGACGATTCTGCGGGGCTCGTTCGCCACGAGCTGTGAGGAAACCCCGCTGACCGCGAAGGGGAGGATGTCACCGATGCTGTAGGAGCCATCCGTGGTGGTGCGGGCGGAGGCGCTGGCGTTCGGAAGCCCCTTGAGAACGGATAGATTCCAATCCTGTCCCGGAGGAAGTGGGGTGATCGGCTGGACGAAGAGGATGTTAGGAGTATTTGCGTTCGGATCGCTGGATGGGGCCGCGGCTCCGTTGCCACGGGCTGCCCACGGACGGTAGTTGGTGGCATGGTAGCCAGCGCCGCCGATGGTGGCGCGTTCCAGTTTCGCGGCCACCCGTTTGCCGTCCTTGGCTCCGAATGAGAAGAAGGCCGAAGCGGTCGCCGGATCCACCTCGTCATTGAAGGCGACCAGCCACGTGGCGGTGGACGGGGAATACTCGCTGGACCAGCGCTTGGGTGAATTGGAGGCCACGATGCGGAACTCCTCGGCCGCCAACGTGGCGAACTTGCCCGCGGGGATGGCCGTGGCATCGAGGTGTTTCTGGTTTTTGGAGATGGAAAACGTATAGGTCGAGCCGATGGCGGGCGGATGATCGGGGATGAACTCGGCGATGTTCTGCGCCTTCCATTTCAACTTTCCGGGAAACTCAGGCTGCACTTCCATCAAGGTGTTCGCGGTTTCCTTGCCGAGTTCGGTGGTTTCGACGACGGGTTGGTCCAGCACCAGATCGATCTTTGATTCAGGAACCAGGGTGGGTGTGGTCACCACGAGGCGCGGTGCCGCTGAGATGGCCGAAGCGAGGGCCAGCGCTGCCGGGAGGGCAAGGAGTTGGGATTTCATGGAGGTGTGGCCGGAGGCCGGGTTGAGAGATATACGGAACTTGGAAAAATTACATCCAATTCTTGTGTGAAGATTCGGTGAAGTCCTCGGGACGTTTCCAGGCATCCCCGCTGGTGGTTCAAAGGTTGCGCTCCGGCGGGATTTGGAGAGAATCGGCGGGTGATCCGAAGATTCAAGAACCGACTGCTGACCCTGGCCGCCTGTGCCCTGGCGCTGATGACGAGCGCTTGCGGCCCGCAAGCCAACGTGGTCTGCAATCCGACGACCGCCGGAGCCAAGGGGGAAACCTTCGGCTACCGGAAATGGATTTCCGACGCCGTGGAGCCGGACGTCGTCATCATCGGCATCCACGGATTCTGCGGGGCGTCCATCGATTACACCAACCTCGGCCATCACCTGCTCGCCCACCAACCGAAGACCGGACTCTACGCCTACGAGGTGAGAGGGCAGGGGAGTGATCCGATCTACCAGCGGCGCGGCGACATCGGCGATCCGAAGGATTGGTACCGGGATCTTTTCGCCTTCACCCTGCTCGTCCGCGAACGCCACCCGACCGCGAAGGTCGTCTGGTTCGGCGAAAGCATGGGGGCCTTGATCGCCGCCCATGCCTGGCACGAGTCCCCGGCAGGCGAGAACCCTTGCGATGGCCTGGTCCTTTCATCGCCGATCGTGCGTTTCCGCGATGACATCCCGGCTTGGACGCCGGGATTGGTCCAGATCGCCGCCACCACCCTGCCTCTGGCCCGGGTTTCCCTCGACATGCTGGCGAAAGGGCAGGACGTGCAGATGACCCAGTCGTCCCACCACAACGAGCAGTCGAAGAAAAACGACTACAACATCGAGCAGCACACGCTGCGTCTGATCGGCACGCTCACACGCCTGATCGACAGCATGAACCACTGCGCCACCAACTTCCACTCGCCGGTCCTCGTGCTTCACGGCGGGCAGGATTTTTTCAACAACGACTCGGACATGCGCGGATTCATCGCCCGGATGCCGGAAACCACCTCCGTCACCTACAAGAACTACCCGAAAGCCTACCATCTGCTCATGTATGACGCGAAACGGGAGACGATTTTCCGGGACGTCGAGCGCTGGGTGGACAAGCTCCGTCACAACCGGCTGAAAAAATAACCGGAATCCGGCAGGATTCGTCTTGACGGGTTGTCCCCGGCGGGCATCCTTCGCGCCCCGCAACACCAATCACTTTCTACCATGGCCCGTATTTGCAGCATTCGAGGAACCCGCGTCCGCTCCGGCGGAAGAATCCACCGTTCCGGTTTGGCGAAGAAAAAGGGCGGTATCGGTCGCCACGTCACCAAAGTGGTGAAGCGCACCGTTTCCCCCAACCTTCAAACCAAGCGCATCTGGGTTCCCGAGCTCGGCACCTACGTGAAGCTCAAGCTGAGCTGCCGCGCCCTCAAGACCATCTCCAAGAACGGCGCCTACAACACGCTGAAGAAGGCTGGCCTTCTCTGATTCTCTGAAACCAAGTCGAGGTTTTGAAAAACGGTCCGGTGGAAACACCGGGCCGTTTCATTTTGCGTCCGGATCCACCACGCACGGCACTAGCACGCCGTCGCTCATGCCGTGGATCTTCTTTTTATCCGCCGGGACGAGGGTGGCCAGACAACCGCCGAATTTTGTGTTTCCCGCGTCGTCGGTGAAGAAATAAGGGCAAAGACGCGCCCGTCCGGTCATCATTTCCACCGAGCCATCGTCGCGGAACACCTGGTGCGTGATGCGGCGGCCTTCTTTGAACTCCTGCAAGAGCCAAGGTTGTTTGGACGATTGCTCCAACGCCGTTCCCAGTCGCTCTTTCCACTCGGCGGCCGGCAGATCGTGGCCGATGAAAACTCCCCTCGAACCCCAGGCGGTTTCGTGGAAACCGGAAACCTTGAGCACCAGATGCCGCTCCTTTTGGCTGAAATGGGCGACTTCTTCCCACGAATGCGCGTTGAGCCGCGGCAGGGCGGCATGTGGCGGCAGCGGCGTGGGATCGAGCACCCAACCGAAGGGCACCAGTTCGTGCAAACGGCTCAAATGACTGCCGCGCAATGCCTGTTCCCAGACTTTTTTCAAGGCGGGCGACCACAACAAGGCCAGCCAGAGCTTTTCCTCAAGGTGCGGTTTCACTGGCGGAGTGATTCGGAGTTCCCCGCGGGCGGATTTTTCCGCGAGGTTCCGCACGGATGGGATCGACTCCCAGTCAAACAGCTCGAAAAACCGGTAAATGGCCATACCATTCGGTTGGTATTCCTCCGCGGAAACGACTTTCCACGCCTCGCCGAGTTGGCCCGCGAGCCAGTCCATTTCCGGCCGATAGTCGCCGGATTCTTCCGAAACGAGCACATCTCCGCCTTCCGGCATCAGCGATCGGAAACCGTCGATCATCCCATCCGGCCCGCCGAGCACGTCGAATCCGGCCTTGGCGTACGTTTGCGACAACCAAGCCGTCACGCCGATGCCGCCTGGCACGCTGTCCAGCTCCGTCATGGAGAATCCGCTCTCCGTGAGCATCAGATCCGGCCGGATCACCCGCGGAAATTGATTGGCCGTCCCCGGATCGCGCTGGAGTTTCGCCATCCACTCGGGTTTTCCCGCGTCGAGCAGTTCGGCCAGCCACTCCGGGAGTTTCCCCGCGGCGCTGCGGCGGTAGAGCGCGTCGCAGGCCTGTTGGAATCGCGCCAGCGGATGGCCGAGCGACATCATCAGCCGCGCCTCGGCCCGCGTGAGTTTCAGCGGCTCCGGCGACCAGCGCCAGCTTCCGCCCCCAAACAAGCCGCCCTCCGGCAGACCATCGCGCAATTCGGAAAGTGTCAGTCCCATCCCGCGCCGACCCTCGACGCGTCCAGCCCGCTTGCCAAGCGGGATTCTCGATCACGGAACCGGTTTCAAATTCAGCACGCAGTCTTCGCTGAAAAACGGCACGTCGAACTCCCGGACGCCACCTCCGTGTTTCAAATTCAGAACGGGCATCAGCAGACATTCTCCGGGATTGCCCCACGAGCCGTTCCAATTGCCTTTCCCAAGATTCACTCTCAGGGTTTCCGGCGCCTTTCCCGCCAGATAGATCAGCCAGCCGTGCTTTTCGTCCCCGAAAACACTCACCCGGCAGTTCTTCGGCGGACCTCCCGCGATCAAGTCAAGGCGGGGACCGCATCGTGACAGCGGCATCGCCTGCAGCATCTCCCGCAGCATTCCCAACTGCTTTCGCAGCATCCGCCCGCCGCCTCCGGGTGCCCGCCAATCCGCCGTGCCGTCCTCATGGTCTCTGGTGAACGAGTAATCGAGATGATTGAACAAACCGCCTCCCGCTAACAGAAACTCCCACGCCTCCCGCCGATAGACGAAATCACCCTTGCCCGCGAAACCCGTCTCGTCATCGCCGATCACGCGGCCCGGTTTCAAGTTCCTCAATGCGGCCTCCGGCTTGGCATAGTGAAACTGGAATACCGACACCGCGGCGTGCGGGTTCTCGATTTCCCCATCCCCGTTCGCAACGTTCACCGCAATACGGTGCTTGTGAGGAAACGCGGCCTCCACGCGGACCAGTTCGTCGATGATCTCCCTCTGCCACGCATCTTCCACCTTCGCCTGATAGGGTTCGTTGATGATCTCAAAGAACACGTTCCTCGAATCCCTCAGTTCCTCCGCGCACTTCCGCGCGAGCGCTTTCTGATAGGGAAGCAGGTCGCTGTCCGCGCGAAAACAGGTGTCCTTCTGGCCCACGCCGTTGACGTGGTTCGCGGGATTCATTGGCGAGACCTCCCAAATGCGGTCGTCGTAGAACGGGCAGAACAACGTGAGTTCCACTGTGATGCCGCGTTTGTCCGCCTCGCTCACGAAGGAATGCAGGCGATTGACCCACTCTTCGTTCCACTTCGTCAGGTCGTATCGACCTTCTTGCGAGTTCCCCCATGGTGCGATGAAACTCACATTGAGCGGAGCCAGGGTGTTCTCAAAGATGCCGAAGGAGCCGATGGTTTCCCGATACGATCCGCTGAAGATCCTCACGTAGTTCAGCCCGCAGGCTTGGGTCTCGTCGAGATAACGAATGAAATCGAAGTCCGCGTTGACGAGCGCCCCGTAATGTTCCGATGAACCGACGAGAACAACTTCCTTGCCGTCCATCTCGAAATATCCGCCCTTCGGAGCCTTCGTTTCCGCCGGAGAACACGTGGTGAGCGAAAGCAGGGCAAGCGCCGCGCTAACAGCAATCGCGGGACTCAACATCTTGGAAACCATTCCACAAAATAGCGGCCGGGAGCCTTGCCTCAAGGCGGAAGATCTCCATCCGCCGCGAGCGACTCCAGCAACTCCGCCGCGCGGTGGATCAATTCGTCCAAGGGCAGGCCCGTGGACCGTAGTTCGTGAATCTCATCGAAACACCCCGACGCGCGCGCGGCTTCGTCCGCCATGCCACAGAATGCGATCACCCGTTTGCCATGCCTGCTGGCCATGTGCGCGAGTGAAACCGGACCCTTGCCGGACAAACTCTGCGCGTCCAGCGATCCTTCGCCCGTGATGATGAGGTCGGCTCGCTCCACATCCTTTTCCAGATCTGTTAGCCCGGCGATCAACTCGAATCCCGACCTCATTTCCGCTCCGCAGAACCGCATCAATCCGAAACCCAGCCCGCCCGCGGCCCCCGCTCCGGGTTCCTCCGCCTCCTTCCATCCGGCCGATGCCTCGACCAGTCGCGCGAGCGCCGATTCCAGGGTCGGCATCGTGTCCTCGTCCGCGCCTTTCTGCGGCCCGAAAACCCGTGTCGCGCCATCCGGGCCTAACAGCGGATTCGTCACATCGCAGGCGGCGATCACCGGCGGCATCCTCAGCGCCGTGGATTGGTCCACCGCCGCGAGGTGTTCTGATAGATCGGAAGGAAGCGGCCGGATTTCGTTTCCCACCACATCCAGGAAGCGGACGCCGAGCGCCGCCGCCATGCCCGCGCCGCCGTCATTGGTCGCGCTGCCTCCGAGGCCGATAATGAGCCGGTCCGCGTGTTGCTCCTCGATCGCGTGACGCATCAGCTCTCCCGTGCCGGAGGTGCCGGAGCGCAGGATGTCGCGTTCCTCCCGCGCGATCCGCCACATGCCGGAGGTCTCCGCCATTTCGATGACCGCCAGTCGTTCCCCCTGGTGATTCGCCATCAGGTAGCGCGCGGTGATCCGGCGGCCGAGCGCGTCATGGGCCGTCGTTTCAATCCATCCTCCTGTTAGAGAAGCCGCCGCCGCGGAAACAAAACCCTCCCCGCCATCCGCGATCACGCGGCGCACGATCCGCGCGCCGGGGAATCGTTTCACGATGCCGCGTGCGATGGCGGCGTTCGCCTCATCAGCGCCGAGCGAGCCCTTGAACTTGTCGCAGGCGATCAGGATGTGGCGCGGAGAACTCATGAAACAAACGGTTTTTCGGGGATTTGTGCCTGAAAACAGGGGTTGGTCACGCCTCCGCGGTCACTCAATCGCCGCTGAGATTTTCGCATGTGGCGCGGAGCGTGGGCCGGATTCCGGGCTTAGGCTCCGACCAAACGCTGGCAGAAAGTCAGCAATTTCAAAACCTCGAATCGCGAGCCACCATGACGATCCATCTTTATCTGTCGCTCATTCCGGAGGCACTGGTAGCCTCCCATCTGCCACCCGAAGAATACGGAGCTTACCTGGCCCTCGGGCCGAAGAAACGTTCCCACGGACAGGCCATCTTCTTCAAGCTCTCGGATGCCTACGCCCAGGAAAAACTGGCGAATTTCCCGGGAATTTCCGACCTGCGCGACGGCCACGTCCGGCGTTCCGCCTATCTCAGCATCCACCGCGTGCTCGAACAAACGCCGCTCGATGCCATCGAGTCGCTGCACCTCACCACCAACGACGGCCACGTGCTGACACTCCAACCCTCGGAATACAAAGCCGTTCCCGGTCCCCGTTTCCATCTCTATCAGGAATTCTGCCCCGTCACTCCGCGTGTGGCGAGCACCCTTGAGCCCAAGGAATTCGCCGCCGCCATCACTGATACCACTCAAGCGGTATCGCTGCCCGCGCTGGCTTTCGCCGAACTGATCCTCGATCGCCTCGGAGATGATCCGGAGGCCAACGGCGTGGACAACCTGCCCTACAGCAGCATCGAGCACATCCGCGACTGCCTGCGCGAGCTCCGCGCCAAGCAAACCAAGTCCAGCAAACTCGTCGTCCGTCATCTCGAACAGGACGTCCTGTTCCGCACGATCCTCGGCGGCTTCTACATCGCCTCACAAGGCGGTGGTTTCCGTTTCTTCCCGATGCCGTCCAAGGACGCACTCGAAACGACCCACTACACCTGGTGGCGATCCGCACTCCGTAGCGGCGTCTGAACCCACGAATCTCCCGAATCCGAACCTTAGACATTTACTTCTATGCAATCCGCTTCATTCTGGTTGGTTCCCGTTTCGTCGGTGATGGCGTTAGGCTTCGCCGCCTATTTCTTCAAACGCATGAAGAGCGCCGATGAAGGCACTCCGCTCATGCGGGAGATCGCCTCCCACTTCCTCGAGGGCGCCATGGCCTACCTGATTCAACAATACAAGGTGGTCGGCATCGTCTTCCTGTTCATCACCCTGATCTTCGCATGGCTGGCCTACGGCCTCCATCTGCAGAACGGATGGGTGCCCTTCGCCTTCCTCACCGGCGGCCTGTTCTCGGGGGTCGCCGGATTTTTTGGCATGAAAACCGCCACCTACGCCGCGGCCCGCGTCGCCCATGCCGCCAGCCATTCGCTGGACGCCGGGCTTCGTCTCGCCTTCCGCTCCGGCGCGGTCATGGGCCTGGTCGTGGTGGGTCTTGCCTTGTTGGACATCTCCGTCTGGTTCCTTGTGCTGAACCACTTCGTGAAGGCCGCCACGGAGGCTGAAAAACTCGTTTCCATCACCACCACCATGTTGACCTTCGGCATGGGAGCCTCCTTGCAAGCGCTCTTCGCCCGCCATTTCGCCTGTGTCGGCGGCGGGATCTTCACCAAGGCCGCGGACGTCGGAGCCGACCTCGTCGGCAAGGTGGAGGCAGGCATTCCCGAAGACGATCCGAGAAACCCCGCCACCATCGCCGACAACGTGGGCGACAACGTGGGCGACGTGGCTGGCATGGGTGCCGACCTCTACGAATCCTACGTCGGATCGGTCCTCGCCACCGCCGCCCTCGGAGCGGCCGCCTTCGCGACACAAGGAGATGGCGTCAACAGCTACAAGGCCGTCATCGCTCCCATGCTCGTCGCCGGAATCGGCACCATCCTCTCCATCCTCGGCATCTTCATCGTCCGCACCAAACAAGGCGCTTCCCAACGCGACCTGCTCAACGCGCTCGGCCGCGGCGTGAATTTCAGCTCGCTGCTCATCTTCATCTGCTCGTTCGTGATCCTCAAGTATCTGGGCATCCCGAACTACATGGGCATCTGGGGAGCCATCGTCACCGGTCTGCTCACCGGCATCGTGATCGGCAAGGCCACCGAGTATTTCACCTCGCAGGAGTTCAAGCCCACCAAGGACATCGCGAACAACGCGCTCACCGGACCGGCCACCGTCATTATCTCCGGCCTCGGCGTGGGCATGCTCTCCACGGTGGTGCCCGTCGTCGCCGTGGTCATCGGCACCACGCTCGCCTACTGCTTCGCCGCAGGAAACTGGCACTTCACCGCGGACAGCATGGGCATGGGACTCTATGGCATCGGCATCGCCGCCGTCGGCATGCTCTCCACGCTCGGCATCACGCTTGCCACGGACGCCTATGGCCCCATCGCCGACAACGCGGGCGGCAATGCCGAAATGGCCGGACTTCCTCCCGAAGTCCGCACCCGCACCGACGCGCTCGACTCGCTGGGCAACACCACCGCCGCCACCGGCAAGGGTTTCGCCATCGGTTCCGCCGCTCTAACAGCACTCGCGCTGCTCGCCTCCTACGTGGAGGAACTCAAGATCGCCATGCTCCATGCCGGGCAGAAAACCATGGACGTCTCCGGTGAGGTGGTGCCCGTGCTTCATGCCTCGCTCACCCAGTTCATGACCCACTTCGAGGTCCACCTGCTCAACCCGAAAGTCATCCTCGGCGTCTTCCTCGGCGGCATGATGTCCTTCGTGTTCTGCGGTCTCACCATCAACGCCGTTGGCCGCGCCGCCGCCAGCATGGTCGAGGAAGTCCGCCGCCAGTTCAAAGAAAAGCCGGGCATCCTCAAGGGTGAGGACAAACCGGATTACGCCCGCTGCGTCGCCATCTCCACCGTCGGTGCCCAGCGCGAAATGGTGCTGCCCTCGCTGCTCGCCGTCATCACCCCCATCGTCATCGGCCTGCTATTCGGTGTTCCGGGAGTCTTCGGCCTGCTGGCCGGCGGCCTCTCCACCGGCTTCGTGCTCGCCGTCTTCATGGCCAACTCCGGCGGCGCATGGGACAACGCCAAGAAATACGTCGAAGAAGGCCACCTCGGCGGCAAAGGATCCAGCGCCCACAAGGCGACCGTCATCGGTGACACCGTCGGCGATCCCTTCAAGGACACCGCCGGTCCCTCGCTGAACATCCTCATCAAGCTGATGAGCATGGTCTCCATCGTCACCGCCGGTGTGAACATCGCCATCACCTTGTTCTAACCAGTTCTAACACGGCAGCGGGAAACCCACTCCCGCCGCCCGCTTCTCCAAGGGTTTCCGTGAAACGCACCGTTTCCGGAGACCCTTCTTCGTTTCTGTCGTGCAAGCCCTTCCCGCGGGTTCCAGGATCCATCGCAATGAGACTCACTTTGATCCTGGCGGGCTTCGCCTCCGGACATGGTTCCTGTTCTCACCAACAAGCAATTCCGGCCTCCGCCATCCAACATGCCGATACCGATGTCCGCGGCTTGCGTCATGAGATCGCCTTTCATCCAGCTCGGGGAAACGCTGCAGCCTGTTTCGTCGCGACGTTGGAGAATGATTCGGGCCGAAACCTGAATCTCCGCCTCGATGACAAGAAGTTCCAAGCGCCTTTGAAATTCAGAACCTCGCAGGGCAGGGAGTTTGAAGCTTGCGATCAAGATTACCTGCGATTGCTCATGTGTGCGTCATGGATCGATCCAGTAGTGAAGCTTCCCGTGGGAAACCGCATCCGCTGGATGCTTCTTCTGGAATCCGTGGTCACTCTCGACTGCGAGTCCGTTTCCACCGAATCGCTCCACAACGCCACCGTGGTCAGCGAACTCCCGGTTTCCGGAACCATCCTGAATCCAAACGAATCCGGATCACCCGGACCGATCCCTTCTGGTCCCAAACGCGACAATCCAGTTGATGATCATCAACTGGATTGTCGCGTGAAGGCGGGTTGTGATTGCTGATGGGTTGAGTGAGCGAATTTGATCCTCCGCCGGGAACTCAATTGTTCACCATCGAGAGGAAGTATCCGGCGGCGAGGGCGCTGCCGATCACGCCGGCCACGTTCGGCCCCATGGCGTGCATGAGCAGGTAGTTGTTCGGATCGTATTGCTGGCCGACGTCCTGCGAGACACGCGCGGCCATCGGCACGGCGGAGACACCTGCGGAACCGATGAGCGGGTTGATCTTGTTCTTGCTGAAGAGGTTCATGAACTTCGCCATCAGCACGCCGCCCGCGGTGGCGACGGCGAAGGCGATGACGCCGAGCACGAGGATGCCGAGGGTCTGGGGATTGAGGAAAAGGTGTTTTCCACCATCTCCCATGCCCATTTTCAGGCCGACGCAAAGCCCGAGGAAGATGGTGACGATGTTGATGATCTCGTTCTGCGCCGCCTTGACGAGCCGCTCGGTGACGCGGCTCTCACGCAGCAGGTTTCCGACAAACAACATGATGATCAGCGGCGAGGCGGGTGGCACGATCATCACGCAGAACGACATGACCACCAGTGCGAAGACGATTTTTTCAAGCTGGCTCACCTTGCGCAGGGTTTTCATGCGGATGAGGCGTTCCTTCTTGGTGGTGAGCAGCTTCATGATCGGTGGCTGGATCAGCGGGACCAGCGCCATGTAGCTGTAAGCGGCCACCGCGATGGCTCCTAACAAGTGCGGGGCCATCTTCGAGGCCGAGTAGATCGAGGTCGGGCCGTCCGCGCCGCCGATGATGCCGATGGCGGCGGCCTCCTTGAGATTGAACCCGAACAGCGGGGCCAGCATGAACGCGCCGAAGATCCCGAGTTGGGCCGCTCCGCCTAACAGCAGCGTGCGAGGGTTGGCGATCAGCGGGCCGAAGTCCACCAGCGCGCCCACGCCGAGGAAGATCAGCGGCGGATAGATCTGAAGCTTGATGCCCTGGTTGAGGTAGTAGAACAATCCGCCTTCAATTTCGCCCTGCGGATGCTGGAGGATATAGTCGTGGATCGGCAGGTTGGCGATCATCGCGCCGAGCGAGATGGGAACGAGCAGCAGCGGCTCGAAGCCCTTGACGATGGCGAGGTAGAGCAGCACGGCGACAACCGCCCACATGACAAACATCTGCCATTGCAGTTGTGGAAAGCCGGTGGACAGCCAGAGATCGAGGAGCTTGTTCATGAAGGATGGGGCTCGGTGTGCGGACGCGGAAAAGTCAGCGGATGCGGTGGGAACTCAGGACGGCTTGGCGGCCCGCGCGCTCCCACTGGGTGCTGCTGGGTTTGATGGAAACAATGCGGACTTTCTGCCCGAGCGTGGTGGCAACGGCGGCGGCGATCACCGCCACCAACTCCGGGGCGATGACATCGGCGCGTGGCTCGGGTTTCGCCTCCTTGGCTGCGGTTTCGGCCGGTGCCGTCACACTTGCTGAGGCGGGTTTCGGCGCGGGAGTGAGAAGCTGGACCAGTTTCGCGGTCATCGCGCAGACACCCCAGAGAATCGTAAGCGTC
>DAISZP010000086.1:0-13966 GCA_036824745.1 Luteolibacter sp. | reverse complement strand
TCGCCGAAGTCGCGGGAGCAAAACTTCCCGAAGGTTTCACCGTCGATGGCCGCAGCTTCGGTCCGCAGCTCCGCGGCGAAAAGGGGGAGCCCCGCGAGTGGGCGTTTGTCCAGCTTGGAGCGCGATGGTTTGTTAGAAACCCGGGTTTCAAGATGGATGAGAAGGGGAACCTCTTCGACATGAGCGACGCGCCGTACAGCCAAAAACTGATCGAACCCGATACCGACACGGAGGCGAGCAAGGTTGCTCGAAAGTCTCTCGCAGAGGTGCTCGCGAAGCTGAATCCCGCCGCGGGGAAAACCGACCCGAAAGGGGGAAACGCCGCGAGAATGAAGAGGAAAAGAACCGCGATCCGCTGAACCCGAAAAAAGAGGTTGAACCACAGATTTTTAAGATTTTATGAAGACCGTGGCAGATCCCAATTGGTGATTTCCTAGATCTGTGAAATCTGCGTAATCTGTGGTCAAATTGCGATGATTTGCCCATTCAACTTCGGACTTCGGGCTGAAGCGTGATGCGTTTCTAACGGGCTTTGGCGAAATGCTTGGCCGCGAAGTCGAGGTAGCATTTCCAATCGAAGTCCAGCACGTCGTGTTTCCCTTCGCGGACATGGTAGCCGATGCCGCCTTGCACCGAGACACCGGGTTTCGGCCACGAGTCGCACGGCAGTCCGTCCGAGCCTAACAATCGATAAACCGGCTCCGCCGCCTTCGCTCCGGCGAACTCGCCCTCGGGATCCGAATGGAGATCCTCCAGCGCGCTGGCGACGTAAACCGGCCTTGGCGCGATGAGGGCGATCACCAGATGCTGGTCGAATGGCAGTTCCTTGTCCCTGCCGTTGTAATGGTGGAAATTCCGTGCGAACCAATGCGGGAAGTGGGTGTTGAGGCGTTCGATGTTCTCGCCGAGGCCCCTGCGGAAAAGTTTCGCTCCTCCGGCTCCGGACTCGTTGCTGATGACCATGGCGAAGCGCGGATCGGTGGCTCCGGCCCACAGCGCGGCTTTGCCGAGGCGGGAGAAACCGAAGGCCGCCACGCGTTTTGAATCGATCATCGGTTGTTGTTCCAAGGCATCGAGCGCGCGGCTCAACGACCATGCCCAGGCGGCGATGGTTCCGAAGTTGTCGTCGCCTTTCTGGAGATCGGGAAACGCGGACTGCGCTCCGCTTTTGAAATACGGTTCGTGATCCGCGGCGACATCCTCGCGATACATCGTGGCAAGCGAGTATCCCCGGTCGAGGATCGTTTCCACCGGCCATTGGCTGGCATTCACGCCGCGTGTGGCTTCAGTGGCCTTGTGGTCGGTCACGCCTGATAGATCGGTGTAGCGCTGGCGGTTGTTCTCCACCCAGCTTTCCGTGATGCGGATGCCGGGATCGGAATGGATGGCTTGGTTACCCCAGAAATTCAGGCCGAGGATCGCGGGCACGGGGCCGCCACGTTTGTTAGGCACATAGACCAGCAGGTCCATCCTCGGTCCTCCGTTTCCTGCGGGGCGGATGGCGATCTGGATGCGGGTGGCCTTGCCGCCGAGCGCGTTCGTGTCGCGATCAAACTCTTCGAACGTCATTTCCCGCGGTTTTTCCGGAGACCGCCCGTACATCTCACGGGTGAAAAGTTCCTGGAGTTCGGGCCTGCGTTTTTTCCACCACAGTTCGGGAGTCTCGATGCGCGTGCCGTCGGTGGCGACCAGCGGATCAAGCGTCGGTTGGGTTTTTGCGGCAAGCAGGGGCATGGTGGCGAGCAGCGGAAGCAGCAGGGTTTTCATGGTGTGAATGGACAGCGGGCGTGTCGCTGCGTCGAGCATGGATGCGGTGATCGCATATTGCCAAATCCCTGCGGAGGCGTCACCTTCGGGTCGCTTACATTGGTAAGCCGACGGATTTTCAGACCACCATGAACCAAGACAGCAAGCCAGCCCGGGTCAGCATGCGGGATCTCGCCAAGAAACTGGGTGTCAGCCACGTGACGGTTTCCTTAGCCCTGCGGGACAATCCGAGAATCTCCGCGGCGATGCGCAAACAGATCCGCGAGATGGCGGAGTCCATGGGATACCGGCCGGATCCCATGCTTGCGGCGCTGGCGCACTACCGGCGCGGAAAGAGCGAGAAGTCGGTGAACTCCGGCCTGGCTTGGATCAACGCCTGGCCGGATCCCGCCGAACTCCGTGGCTACAAGGAATTCGAAAGTTACTGGCTCGGCGCGAGCGCGGCGGCGGAGAAACACGGCTATCGGCTGGAGGAATTTCGTTTGGACGAAAAGTTCACGCCAAAGCGCCTCCATCAGATTCTATCCACCCGCGGCATCCGTGGCATTCTTCTGCCACCGCAGCGGCCGCAGCCGGACTGGCAGGATTTCCCGTGGGCGGAGTATTCCGTGGTCAGATTCGGCCGTTCGCTGGTTTCGCCGCGCTGTCATCTGGTCACGGCGGATCACGTGGCGAACACGATGCTCGCCTTCGAGAAAATCCGCGAGCGGGGTTACCGCCGCATCGGATTCGTGACCGATGAAACCGATCTCAAATACCGCGGCCATTTGTTCGAGGGAGGTTATCTCACCGCGCAGCGCCTGGTGGAACCCGAGGAACGGCTGCCGGTTTTCACGTTGAACGAATACGAACCCGAACAACGGAACTCCGAACTCCGCCAGTGGATGGAAACCCATCGCGTGGACGCCATCATCACCAATCTCGCCATGGTTCCGGAAATGTTAGGGGACATCGGCATCCGTGTGCCCGATGACGTGGCGCTCGCCACCACCACGCTGCTGGACACCTCCATCACCGCGGGAATCGACCAACATCCCGAGGAGATCGGCCGGGTGGGATTCCTGATGCTCAACTCACTCATCAACGACGGCTCGCGCGGCGTGCCGGCCATTTTCCGCCAGAACCTGGTGGAGGGAAGCTGGGTGGATGGCGGCAGCGTGCCGAACCGCCGTTAGATCGGGGTGAGCAGGGCGGTTAGATCCTTTTCGAGGATGCCCGTCAGTTTCAAGGCCCCGCCTTTCGCGGGGATTTCTCCGGAGGAAAGCAGTTCGCTCACAGGAATTGGAGTTCCGGCGGCGACGCGTGCGGTGCGGTTCACCGGATAAAGCGGGAAACCTAACAGATCCTCCTCCAGTTTCATGATCATCTCCGCGCGGCGGTCGATGTCCGGTTCCGCGGTCAGGTAGTCCCCGATGTAGCTGTGCGCCTGGAGCGCGGTGAAGGCGCGGTCGAGATCGTCTAACAAAAATTCGCGCTCCGCAGCGTGCGGCGGGTGCTCCACATCAAGCAGGCGGCGGCGGATGCGGTAGCGCAGGGCCCTCACGCGTTCGGGCGGGGTGGCGGCCTTCGCATCGCGCGGGTAGCGGCTTTCCACGTCCGAGAGCAGGTGTTCGCAGAGTTGGGAAAGGCGGTCCTGGATGGTGCCTGTGCCGGCGTGGCCCACGAATTCGGTTTCCTTGAGCGCGAGCACGCCGGTGGCGAGCCGTTGGATGCGGTCCACGACGGACATCGAGGGTTTCGGAATCCAGCCGATGCGATCCTCCAGTTTCGAGAGCCGGTCGCGGAACGTCGCCTCGACTTCCTGCGGGTGATGGAAACGCAACGCCACAGGGATCAGATAGGCTTTTTTCCCACCCTCAAGTCTTGCGGCGGCCTTCATCAGGATGGAGGCCACGCCTTCATTCAGCGGATCGAGCCGGCGGTGATGGTGATAGATCTCACCTTCGGGAAACACGACCAACGGCTCGCCGCCCGTTTCTAACAAACCAATCGCTGTCTTGATCGCGGAGAGGTCCGGCCCGTCCCGATCCACCGAGAAGACGCCCATCGATTGCAGCGACCACGCGGCGATGGGATGGGTCTCGAAAATCTCGCGGGCACCCATGAAACACGGCGTCATGCCGAAACGCGCGCAGATTTCCATGATCACATGCGGATCGGAATGGTCCGAGTGGTTCGGCGCGAGCATCACCGAGTGGCCCGCCGCGCAAAGCTCGCGCACCTCCTCGAAACCGGTAGCCTCGATGCGTGAGATGCGGTACTTGCTCCCGAGGTGGACGTTCCGGTTCACCCACAGCCCCGCGGGACGGATCCAGCGCCGATGGCCCGGCGGCCGGAAGGTGTAGGGGAGGTCGGTGCGGAGGCGGCGCATTTCACACGCATCCAACACAAACCCCGCCCGCCGCGGAATGCAAAAATCAACCGGCGATGACGAACTTGGGATCGAAGAACGAGAGCGCCTTGGTCTTGCCGTCCGTGTCCTGATAGAGCAGGACCACATAGTTCCCGGGGCCGTCGGGAGAAACGACGGTGAGCGTTTCATCGCCGATCTTCACGAGCACCTCGCCGCGGGCGTTTCCGAGATCGACGGTGGATGTGGCGAGGCGTTTCACGTGGGCCGTCTCCACGGTGCCCTTGCCCATGGCCTCGGCCTTGATCGTGATCTCCTCCTTGTCGCAGACCGAGAGCAGGGTGAGCCGGAAGCCGCGTTCCGCATCACTTTGCTTGAGTTTGAGGACCTTGGCTGCCCACGTGGGAGGATCGCCTTCCTTTTTTGGCGGGACCTTCTCCGAGAATCCGATGAGGGTCACGGTTTCGCCGACGGCGAGGCTGACCTTGGCGGTTCCGGTTTCCACTCCGGTTTTTTTGACAGAGATGTTGTGAGCGCCGGCCGTGAGACCCAGACCTCCGGTGCGCTGGCCGAGATCGTAGCCTTTTTTGTAGATGTCCTCGCCATCAATCAGCAGGCTCGTTTTGCCCTCGCCGGCGGCCACGGCCTGGACGAAGCGGATGAAACCCAACTTCGGAGTTTCTTTGTCCTGGGCGTTGGCTAGGCCTGACAAAACGAAGATGGCGGTGAGAATGTTAGAAATTGTTCTCATGGAGAATCGTGAGGTTGGTTTTGGTGGAATCGATGCTTCCATCCGCATCGCGCTCGCCCGGATCGGCGAAGACGGTGTAGGCCTTTCGAACCTCCGCGAGGACTTCCGGATCGGTGTTGTTGGCAGCGGTGGGTGACAAGGACTGGCCCACCACCCAGATGCGGAAATTGCGCGAGCGGACGGTGCCGGCTTCATACATGCGGGCGAAGACTTCTTCCGCGGCGGAGTCGGTGCGGTGGATCTTGGTGCCGTCCGTCATCATGAGCGTGTTGCCGAAGACCGGCTTGCCGATCTGCGCGGTGGTTCCGGTGACGGCCGTCGCTTCGGCGATGGCCGAGGGAGAGGCGAACGGGCGGATCTTTCTCAGCGCGATGATCGCATCCGCAATCTGGTTCGCCTGGTTCACGATTTCCGCCTGTGTCGGCTTGTAGGGAGTGGTGGGCGGGGCCATCAGGCCGGAGGTGATGTGGGCCTCGTTGGTGCGCTTGGCGATGAGCGGATCCATTTTGATCGCTCCGATGGCGAGCGCGCGCAGTGTGTCGCGGCTGGCGGTGTTGAGGTTGACCTTGCCGACGACATCGATGAGATCGCCCTCAATGTCCTCCTTGTCCTCCGAGCAGGAAATGCCGGCGTGGAACAGGTCCAGCAGATGATAGGCTTCCAGTCCCGGATTCGTCACGACATCGAAGCGCTGGTGCTCCGGACGGCCGATGCGAAGGGTGTTTCCTCCACCGAAGTCCGGGCTGGAGGCACTGCTGGTCCGCACCTCTCCCCATGGCAGGTTCGCTCCGGTTGGTGCGGCGTTTTCCCACATGATGGGGTCATAAACGCGGCCAAGTTCCGTGGCGCTGTAGAAACGTCCGAGATTGGAAAGGCGCATCGGCGCCTCGTCAGCGTTGGGATTTCGAAGAACCGAAGCGGCGGATGGCATGAAGCGCGCGTCGATCGGGCTGATCAACTTGTCCTCGGTGTAGTAGGCGATGGATTCCAAGGTGGAGTTGTGCCCGCCATCCGGCCATTCGGATGGCATGACCCGTCCCCAGATGGTGGGCTTGTTCGCGGAGTCGGACCGGTAGATGGTTCCCCAGCGGACATTGCGGCGATTCGGACTGTAGTTGTCCGGATAGGCATTGGCGTCCTGTGGCGATTGGTTGTAGAACGACATCCGCGGGTCTCCCATGTTATTGCGGAAGGTGCCGTTGCGGGTGTGGGAGTGGGAGGGGATGGTGCAGCGGGTTGCGATGCTGAACTGGTTTCGCGAAACGTTGGTTGGATAGTAGAGGTTGCTGTTGTTGCGATGAACTCCGCCGCGTGATTGATCGACGAGCTTGCTGTTCCACTTCAGGCGATAACCGGCTTTTGAAACTCCATATGCTTCTCCACCCAGTTCCAGCGGACCCACGATGAAAACCGAGGATGGTCCGACATCGATCTTGTAGGTGATCGTGCCGCAGTGGAACACTTGGTATTCGTTCGGCTTGAGAGTGACCGAGAATGGTGGAAACCAGCGGTATCCGTCCCTTTCGGTGAGCTTTGGGGTGGCGTCTGATAGATCGGCGAGGGAAACTTCCGGAATGGCACCAAGGGGGAACTTGTAGGCGGTTTCATAGGTCATCTCCGCGGATCCCTGGGTGGTGTTCTTGTTGCTGGGATTCCAAAGTTCGACAAAGGTTGACGCGGTGATGATGAAGAATTTCCTGCCGTTCTCCACGACGGGTGTTTCCCAACTGAAGCGCATGAGAAACTCACTGACGAGTGGGTAGGAATCCATGCCCCGGTAGGAGCTGGAGTTGGTGGTGGGGTTGGAATCCTGATCCGCGTAGTCCAGCGCGTTGGCGGCGAGGGTTTTCAGGTAGTCGTCCGGGAAGCCGCCCTTGCGTGTTTCGAACTTGGGCAGGGCTTTCTTGATGAAGGTGGCCATTTCATTGACGGCGGAATCGCCGCCGGTGCTGAGCAGCTTGTTGAGGTTGAGCTTCGGATCACCGGCGACGGAGGGATCAATGCCGTCGGCGAAGGGGACGAGCGCTTGTTCCTCATATCCGCGCAGGCCGGGGGCGGTGGATTCCTCGATGGCGCGCATGGACTTGTCCACGAGTTGGCCGGGCCGGCCGTAAACGCTGGAGTTGTTAGGATCCGGCGCTTCCTTCTGCTGGAGCCGTTGCAGGGGAGGAGAAAATCCGGCGGCGGCGAGCGTGGACCCGGGGGAGACGAGCCAGTCGCGGTTCTTGAAGAGGTTCTTCCCGGGGTTGCCTTGTTGGTCCTCGGTCGCCAGCGGATCAACGGCGTAGGAGGCGATCTGGTCCGCGGTGAAGCGGCGGAAGACGTTGGTGGATGCCGGATCCGGATTGAGGCCGGGCGCGGTAAACGGATAGGCCACGCGGACGAAGGACTGGCCGCTGCCGACATCGTTTCCGCAGGCGGCGGGATCGATTTTTCCCTGCAGGTCCTCGACCCAAAAGGCGTAGCGGGCGACGAGTTTCTTGTCCTCGTCCAGCACGGGCATCCATGAAGCCATCACCTTGTCCTGATAGGGCAGGGTTTCGAACTTGTAGTAGTCGCCATTGGTGCTGCCTACGAGCGATTCGACTTCCGGCGCTTCGAGCGAGTCCCGGGTGGGCCGGGTCTTGGTGCTGAAGAGCGGGAAGTGTTTGTATTTGATGTTGGTGCCGCCTGATTGGCCGCGGGTGAGGTATAGGAAGGGCGCGAGCTGGCGGTCCTTGTCTTCGGAATTCTCGCTGACGATGCCGGACGCATTCCCCTGGATGATAAGGTAATCGTCATTGGAGGCTTCTTGATTCAAAACGCCGCGGATTTCCTCAAGACCGGCTTTGGCGGCGAGACCGGCGCGCTCGCGATCGACATAGGAGCGGGCGGTGCTGCGCTCGATGCCGACGATGAGCAGCAGGCCCACCGAGAGGATGAGGAGGGCTCCGACGACGACGAGGATGGAGGGAAGGGTGAATCCTCCCGCCTTGGATGCCGTGTGGCGGGTGGGGTCAGGAGTTCGCATCATGGCCAAAACGAATCAGGGTTCCATAGGTGACGAGGTCGGGGTTGCGGTCCGCCTCGTCGGGTTTTCCTAACAATTTTCCGGCGTTTCCTCCTCCATCCCAATCGGCGGAGGTCTTGAGTCTGCCGGCGAGCCCGCGGCGGGCGATGACGAGTTTCACATCGAGCGCTTCCGGGGCGGAGGTTTTGCTGTTCTGCCAGTCCACCCACTTGCCGCTGTTGTCGCGGGATTTCGGGCGGGCTTCGAAAGCGACGACGCTGAAGGCGACGGGTTCGTCGATAGCGTCCTTCGCGGTGAAGAGGCTGGAGATGTTGGATTTTCCGAGAGCGCCGAAGGTTTCCTCACTCTCGCGGAATCCCCGCATCAGGCAGCGGACCTTGCGGCCGGCAATGTCGATATCCTTGACGTAGTAGTTCACGGCGCAGAGGTCGCCGATGCGGCCTTCCTCGGTTTGCGCGTCCGCGGCCTGGAGTGAGAGAAATCCGAGTTTGCCGCCACCCCACGAGGATTGCTTGGCATCGAACACGCCATCCTCATGGAACACGGCGGTGGAGAGGTCCTCGCTGAGCTGCGTCATGATCGCACGGGCCTCGCGCTCGGTGGCCACGCCGCCGCCGACGCGTTCGTATCCCTCGCCGGATGAGCCTAACAGGGATGCCGCGGCGAGCAGGATGATCGCGCCGATGGCCATCGAGCACATCAGTTCGATCAGGGTGAACCCGCGGGGTCTGCCTGCCTGGGAGATCATGGGATGCGGGTGTGGAAATGAAGGCTCTGGCGCTTGGAGGCCGGAGCCGCGGCGGGGTATTCGATGGAGATGCGCACGGTGAGCATCGGGGTGGAGCCCGTGGCGGTTTTTTCGGATTCCGAATGAATGGAGGCGCTGTAGAGCAGGGACTTGCCGTCCAGATTGCGGCTGCCTTGTTCGTAGGCACCACCGTCCAACTTGCCGACGGGGTTACCATCGGCCGAAAACCCGAGCGCCCAGACCTGGCCGGCGGGTGGAATGGTTTCGCCGACCTTGGTCTTGGTGAAATACTCCGGTTTTCCCGCGCGTGAGGCGCGGATTTCCTCCATGCAGACCGGGACCATCCACGTTGCCCGGGTTTCCGCCTGGGCGGACATGCCGCTCTTGCCGGACTCGGCGATGGCACCGAAGACCAAGGGGATGGCGACGGCCAGCACACCGATGGCGATGACGGACTCGACGAGCGTCACTCCACGGTGGTTCCGGGCTTGGTTGGGGGTGGTTCTCATCAGTTGGTCTGATAGGGACGCGCGGTGATGCGGCCGATCTTGAGGCGGTTCTCGGTGATGGCCCCCGTGTCACCCCGTTTGTAGGGGAGTGCCAGGCCGTTGCGGTAGGTGCCTTCGGCGATCCGTAACGATACCGGGGTGGATCCGGAGGGGAAAAGAAGGCCGCCGCGGGGATTGAAAACCAAAGCGCGCACTTTCACGCTGAGGGGGCGGTTTCCCCCGTAGTTGATGGTCAGTTCGTCACCATCGAGAGCGTTGCTCACTCCATCGACCTCGCCACCGAGGAGGATGGCTCCGGTTTCCAGGGGTTTCCAGCGGGACAGCAACTCTCCGGAGACGGCTCCTCCGTTGCTCTTTTTCCAGTCCTCGACATCCACCTTGAACAAGGCGAGGCGGTAGTTCCCATCCTGCGTGGGCAGGGCACCTGGGGCGGCCATGGCGAGCACGACATTCGAGCGAGAGGTGATGGCGGAGCTGCGGGCCTGATCGATCATTCCGGTGATCATGTCGGTGCCGGTTTTGCGGGCTTGCGAGGAGTTCCCATTGAGCATGCTCATTCCAGCGGTCATGAGAATCACGAGCACCGCGATGACGGTGACCATCTCAATCAGGGTAAACGCGGGCTGACCGCGGCTGGGCTGCCATGGGGCTGGGGAAATCACAAAGTTGGAATGTCGTTTCAGAGAGCTTGGTTGCAGGGTTCGTGCCAACACGCAGTAAACACCGGAATCGCGACTTGCCAAGGGATGCTGGCCAACCTCCGACATGTGACACATTCGCCATGAAGGCCGGAAGAATAAAATGCGGGCCGCCATGTGCGGGATTCATTCCGAGCGGACGTCATACCAAAACTGGTCCGCCGCCTTGCGATCGGTTCCCCGGAAAATGCGGCGGACGAATCCGGGGTTTCGCACCAGATACCAGTCCCCGAATTCGTCGAATTTCCGGCAGGAGGTCACTAACGGAGCGCGGAAAAGCGTGCCCCATTTCCTGCCCGATTTCCGGCCGTGGGACTTGAGGCGTTTGGCGAAATCCACGTCCTCGACCGACACGAAGCGGGAGTCGAAACCACCGATCGCCTCGAAGTCCGGCTTCCGGCACCAGAACAGTCCGAAGCTCACTCCGGAAAGCGCCAGATAGGGCAGAATAGCCAACACGCTGGCCACGATGCCGGGCGACCACCTCTCGGGCAGCACGACGGCTCCTCCTCCGACGTGTTTCCCGGCATCCAGCAGGCGGATGATTTCACGAAACGTTTCCGGATGCATCCGGCTGTCCGCGTCACAAGTGACGAGGATCTCTCCGCGGGCCGCGGCGGCTCCGGCATTGCGGATGAGGGAGAGGTTCTTGGCATTCTCGCGGACAATCACGCAGCCGCGGCTGCGGGCGATGTTTTCCGTTTCATCCGTGCAGCGGTTCAGCACAACGATGATTTCCACCTGCTGATCGATTCCTTCCGCGGACCGGGCCGCCGCATCGAGGCAGGCGGGCAGAAACGCCGCCTCGTTGTGCGCGGGAACGATCAGCGAGATTTTCGGGTTCACGGGTCGTCCTTCTTTTCCGGCTCTTTTCGCGATCCACCACCGAGGATGCCGTCGAGCACGCCGCCGACTCCTTCGACGATGTCCGCTCCCTTTTGGATGATCCTGCCACCTTGATCGATGACCTTCTCCGGCGCGTTTTCCACGACGGACTTGGTGAAACGAATGACCTTTTCCCCGGTTTCCGGGATCACGTCGAACATGCGCAGCCCGGCGGCGGCGATCAGGCGGTCGGTCAAGTCCTCTTTGGGGTCATCCAAGGTGCCCGTGATGCGCAGCGGCGTCCAAAGCAGTCCGTGGGAACCCGGCGAGAACACCCGTGTTTCCGCACCGGGGATGCGGGCGAGCGTGCCGGGTGCGATTCCGAGTTGGAAGTTGCCGTCCAGCACATCGCCGCGGATATGGAGGTCTCCCTCAAGGCGTACGAGGCCTTCGCTCGCGAGCACGAGGTTTGAGAGAAACAGTTCCTCTTTCGTCCAGCGCCAATCGGTTTTCGCGGTGCTCAGCGGCAGGATGCGGAACCGCCGGGTGTCCGAGTAGGCCGCGAGCGCGTCGAGCACCGGCAGCGCGGTGAGAACGCCGTCGTGCACCGCGAGGCTGCCCTTGACGACCAGCTTTCCGCCGTGGTTTTCCGCGCCGTAGCTGGATTCCACGTTGCCGGTGAAACGCTTGGCCCAGCTCTCGTTGAAGACCTCCTCGCACTTCACTCCGGTGAGCATGCCTTCGACCGAATAATCGCCCGTCGCCGCTTTCCATTCGCCCGCCGCATCCAGCCTGCCCTCGTTCCAGATCCGGGCGGTCGCATGGCTCAGGAACGCCTCCCCATCCTGCCAGCGGACCTTCGCTTTCTCCAACCTCAGCGCGGGGATCATGCCCGTCGGTGGCACGATCTCCCCGTCGGTCGCCTCGATCAGGTAGTTGTGTTTTCCTTCAGCCGGTTCCACATGCAGACGGACGCCGGAAACGGAAACGGGTCCCTGTTCCAAGGCCGCGGAAACCATCAGTTCCGCCACGTCCAGCCCTTGAATCTCGACCTTCTTCGGCAGCCAGCTTTTTTCGTCACTCGTCGCCGGCTTGGGCGGATCGTCCATCAGCCCGGGCGAAGCCGCCACCGATGATTTGCGGGCGTCAACCGTGACCTTCAGTCGCTGCACCCGAGAGCTCTGAATCTCCCAAACTCCACGCCGCAAGCCACCGAGCCCCACTTCCGTGTGCAGTCCCTCGATGCGCAGTTCCTTCACCACTCCCGGCCCGCTGCCTTTGAAAACCGGACTGTCCACCGCCAGCCCGTCCCACCGGAATGGCTCGAACTCCCCATCCACCCGCGCCACCTCGCTCGCCTTCGCCGAGAGGAAGCGCCGGAACGAATCGCTGTAGAGGTAACTGCGGATCATTCCGAAAATCACCGCCGAGCCGACCAATCCCGCCACGATCAGGCCGATCAGCGCCTTGCCGAACCAGGTGCCCCCGGTTTCCTTCCTGCGTCGTCGTGATCTGCGGCTCATCGTCGGCATCGTAACCGCGGCCTCCGTCTCCGCAAGACCGCATCCGATCCTGCGAAACGCTCCTCCCGGATCTAACCGCCCTGCCGGAGAATTGATTGGGCAAAGTCCGGGATTCGTGGTTCACCTGTGCTAGAACGATCATGAAACGCAGACACTTCATCGCGTCCACCTCGGCCGCCATCGCCGCCGCCACTCTTCCTTCCTGCGGCAAGAGCAAGCCCACCCTCCGCATCTACACCTGGGCGGACTACCTCGATCCCGAACTCGCCGCGGCTTTCGAAACCGAGAACCAATGTAAGCTCCAGATCGATACCTTCGATTCCAATGAGGCGATGTACGCCAAACTCACCGCCGGAGCCTCCGGATACGATGTGCTCGTTCCCTCATCCTACATGGTGAAAACCCTCGCCCGCGAGAACAAGCTGATCGCCCTCGATCAGGCGAAGATTTCCAACATCAAATTCGTCGATGCCGCCTATCTGAAACACGCCCTGGATCCTTCGATGAAACACTCGGTGCCTTACATGATGGCACCCACCTGTCTCGCCTGGCTCGGCAGCAAGGTCTCCAATCCCGTCGCCTCCTACAGCATGTTCGACCGTGCCGATCTCAAAGGCCGCATCACCCTGCTCGATGACATGCGCGAGGTGCTCGGAGCCGCCCTGCGCTCGCTCGGTTTCTCCATCAACTCCAAAGACGCCGCCCAACTCGCCAAGGCCGCCGAAGTCGCCAAGCGCTGGAAGAAGAACATCGCGAAGTTCGACAACGAACAATACAAGAGCGGCATCGCCTCCGGAGAGTTCCACCTCGTGCAAGGCTATGCCGGAGACCTCTTCCAGGTCGCCGAGGAAAGCGAGGACATCGTGGTGAAAATCCCGGCCGAAGGCACCGCCTTCTCCTGCGATGACTTGTGCATTCCCAAGGACTCGAAGTCGCCCGACCTCGCCCACCGCTTCATCAACTTCGTCACCAAGCCCGAGCATGCGGCCAAGAACATGGAATTCATCGCCTACCGCGCGCCGAACTCCGGAGCCTACTCGATGCTCTCCGAAGACTTCCGCGGAAACGAAGCGCTGTTTCCCTCCGACGAACTCTTCGCAAAGTGCGAACCCATCGATGACCTCGGCGACGCCCTCGCCCTCTGGTCCAAGACCTGGGATGAGGTGAAGGCGTCTTGACCCGGCCCAAATTGAATCACGAATGATCAACTCAAGAACCGCGACATCCTGTGGCGGCCGGGTGGGTCGGAATTTCGCGGTGTTTGCGTCAGACTGTCGCAAATGATCGCGGGTGGATGTCGGAAAACATCGGATTTTCAAGCAGTTCCGAAGTGGCACGCGTCTTGCGAGTATGGATGGTAGGTGATGGCCCCTTGCCCCACCCGGCAGCGCCTCCGCGTGAACGGACAGGACGCGGCGGAGTTGTCAGTGGAAGTCATGTTTCCTGTCCTCCATCCATCATGAACTCACTCACAAGTTGGAACCCGTTCCGTGAAATGGAAACCATGCAGGACCGCATCCTGCGCGCCATGAACCTCAGCGCCTCCCGCAACGGCGAAGGATCCGGAACCGTCACCGAATGGTCACCCTCCGTGGATATCTCGGAAGACGACAAGGAATACGTGATCAAGGCCGAGCTGCCCGAGGTGGATAAGGAATACGTCAAGGTCGTCGTGGAAAACGGAGTCCTCTACCTCAAGGGCGAACGCAAGTTCGAGAAAGAGGTGAAGAACAAGAAATACCACCGCATCGAGCGCTCCTACGGCAGCTTCATGCGCAGTTTCAC
>DAISZP010000609.1:0-2171 GCA_036824745.1 Luteolibacter sp. | reverse complement strand
GGAGAAATTGATGCGTCCTGACGAATCGATCCATCCCCACTGGATGCCGCCGGATGCCGCGGCGGTGCCGACGACGCCCGGTGAGCTGGCGTAATCCGCGCCGCCCGTGGCGGTGCCGCGCATCCAGAACGCGAGTGTGGCGGTGCCGCCGAGTTCGGGAGCGAGGTTCTGGGCGACCTGGAGCTTCGATCCACTTCCGGGAAACGATAGAGCCATGAATTCGCGGCCCGAGATCACCGCGGAGTTTGCCATGCCGGTTGGTGTGGCTGTTAGAGATCCGGCCGAATCGTTGAAGACTGCGGGAAGCGATGCGGCGGCATACGGCGAGTCGTGCCAATCGCGGCTTTCATCGAAGTTCCACTGGTGGGTCAGTCCGTCGGAAACCGCTGCCATGCCCGTGGCCGGGAGCATGCAGGCGATGGCGGCGTGGCGAAGCTGACGGAACGGCGTGCGGTGGCGATTCTCGGGGTCTCGCCGCGTGGACCGAGGGAGGTCGAACGAGCATGTTTCGGGATTCATGGGTTTTTGGGTTGGGTTTGAGGAGGAGACTTACGGATCCGGTTTGAGCCGCCGGTGATGAGGGAGATGATGGGGCCCACACCGGTGGTGCCGATGGCGTCCCGAGGGATGGAGGAAAAGGTGATGGCCCTATGATTCTCCGCGGGTTGGACACGCGGCGGGCTCACCGTTTGGGAGCGTCGATGCACTTTGGCGGTTCCGGTTTTCAGGACCTCGCCATCGAATCGGACGCCTGTTTCCTTCAACCACGCCTCCGGATCCGGGGCTATTTCAACGTCTGTATTCGCAGGCTTCGGCAGGAACTTCCCATCAGGGCTCAAACTCCCGTTTTCCTTCGATGACGAAGGCTCCGGGCCGTTTTGAGCGAAGCCAGGTGTGATCAACACCACGGCCACAGCGGTGAAATTCTGCAAGCGCATGCGAAAGAAGACGATGAGACAAAAGAACGTGTCATCGCCTATCGGGTTGCATGCCCGCAGTCAAATTCAAAACTCTGACGCCATCGCGTCAGTTTACGGATTCAGCTCTCGGATCAAGCCACGCCGCGGTCGTTGAGGAAAGGAATCAACTCCTCGACGCCGAAGTCCGCGAGCACCTCGCCGTGCCAGTCCATGGTGGGGGCCTTGCGCTGCCCGGAGAGCTCCACCATCTCGCGCATGGCGTCCGGGTTTCCGGAAACGACGATGGTTTTCACCGCGATGCGCTTGCGCTTGAGGAAATCCACGACGTCCTCGCACCAGGGACATCCGGGTTTGATGTAAAGAACGGGCAGGCTCATGACGGGCGGAAACATGCTGCGCTCCGGCGGCGGGTCAAGGGCGGGTTTTTATTTGAAAAACGGAGCCAGCGCCTGGGCCACGGCGGCGTCGATGCGGGCCGCGCGGGTGGAGGGGGAGGCTCCCTTGATCACGTCACCCTTGGCGAAGTTGCGGTAAACCAGCTTGTTGGTTTTGGTGTCGATCACATCGATGACGATGCCGGCCTGGCGGAAGAAGTCGGGTCGCTGGCTGTCCAGCGCGCCACGGGTGTGGGCGAGGTCCGAGATGGCTCCGGAGTCGCGGCCGTATCCGAAGTAGTCGTCATAGGTCGCCGTCATGCCGGGCTCCTGATAGATCACCAGGTAGGCCACCGCGAGATCGGCTCCGGGTTTTCCATAGCTGAGGCCCTTCGCCGCGAACCGGCCCGCGATGGATTTCTGAACCATGCCGTGCACTTGTTTCTCCGTGGCATCGGTGATGGCGCGGGCCTTCAGATCGCGCTCGACGAGGCGTGCGGATTGATAGCCCTTGCTGCTGCCCTTCGGCATGTCCACTCCGGTGGAGCAGGAGGCGAGAAAACCTGCGGCGAGCAGGGCGATGAGGGATGGGATGCGGTGGTTCATGTTGTCGGTGTTTGGGTAAGTTCGCGGAGTTTGCCAAGGACGGTCTCCACCGTCTGGTCGGGTTCGATGGGGCCGTAGTGTTTTTCAAATCCGCCGCGGCGCAAGGTTGCGCGGACCTCGCTGTGCGCTTCGGCGAGCTGGAAGCCGATACCGCGGCGGAGCAGGGTCTCGCGGAGTTCTTCCAACAATTCGATGCCCGCCTGGTCGATGTGGGGCACGGTGCCGAGGAAAAACACGGCTGCATGAATGGGCTCCTCGCGGCGGTCCATCA
>DAISZP010000085.1:0-14281 GCA_036824745.1 Luteolibacter sp. | reverse complement strand
GGCGGGGTGTCGTGGTGGGAAATCACGGTCACGCCCGGCAGTTTCGCTCGGGCCTCGTCCAGAAATCCCTGCGGCGTCCGGCGGGAATCGCTGAGCTCCCATCCGCCGCGGTCTGTCGCTTGGGCCAGCATTTCCAGAATCGCCGCGCCATCCCAGCCGTGGGTTTTGGACGGACCGCCAATGAGGATCAACTTGCCGCTGCGTTCGCCCTCACCGGGAGTCACCCGGTTCAAGGCACCGCGGGTGAGGACCAAATTGGAGTGTTTTCCACCGTCCGGAAAGTCGTGATCCGGAGAGATGCAGCATGAAAACCAACCGATCGGTATGCTTGGCTTCATCAGCACCGCGCTGCGGGCGGAATGTTTGCGGGAAAGCCACCAGAGCGCCGGGTGGGTGGAGTGGCCGGCCGCCAGAATGAGGTCGGGTTTCGGAAATCCGGCGCTGGCGGTCACTGCAGCCCGGACGCGGCCAAGGATTCCACGTTTCCCGGCGAGGGAAATCCGGTGGATCTCCGCCGACACCCGCCGTCCGATCGCCTCGGCGAGTCCGAGCGACTGGTTTTCATGCCCCGGCTTGCCATCGCCGAGGATCCAGATGGTGAGGGGTGGCTTCACTTGCCCCGAGGATGCAGAGCGGTCCGGCGCTTGGCAATGCCGCGCCTCAGCGGCTCACGGCCACCCGGGCGAAGCCGTGGCTTCCACCACCGAGCGGCTTGCGCGCGGTGACCTTCTCCCAGACCGCATTGAGCGCGGCCTGGTCTCCGGTGAAGTTGGAAACAAGCTCCGTCACGCCCGCGGCGGACCATGGACCGGAGGGCGATGGCGCGAACAGTGGCTGATAGATCACGGGCGAGACCTCCGCCACGGCCCGGCGGCGCGGATAGACGAGCGTCTGATAGAACACACCGCCTTCCGTTGTGATGGAGAGTCCGGGTAAACCGAGTCCATCAGGCAGTCCGGCCACGCCGCCCTTGAGGGGATCAGTGCCGAAGGCGTATTCGATGAGATTGTTCGAGTCGTCTCCATCAGGATCGGCTGACGGACCGGTGATCGCGGGGTCTTCGAGTGCGGCGGCGCTGAAGTTCTCCGCCTGCCATTTCGCGAACTCGCCGATGGCGAAGACGAATTCATGCACGGCGCTGGAGCCGGTGGGGTTGGTGGCTCCGGGTCCGAGAAATGCGGAGGCCGTGAGTCTCACCTTGTGGATGCCCGGCGCGGTGAAACCCCAGTTCATGTGAGTGTGGGGACCCACGGTGTATGAGTAGTCGTTCACCACCGAGGAGTCGAAGGTGGACATCCAGACCTTTGGCACCGAGCCGGAGGTGGTCCACATCGAGAATTGGGAACTCACACCGGGTGGCGGCGTGTATCCCGCGAGGGAAACCCGGATGTACTCGCGGGCCGTCGTTTGTGAAACCCGCGTGTCTGACGGGATGTAGGAGCCGAAGGTTCCCGCGGACTGCTTGTTATCGAAACCCGGCCATGCCTCGCCCGTGCCGGGGGTGCCCTGCACGGCGATCCACAAGGGTGCTCCCGTCGCGGCACCGGTGAAATTGAATGACGACGAGGCCGGCTGTGTGAAACGCGATCCGGATGTGGAGGGGCTGCCGTTCACATAGGGTTTGTCCGTCATCGACATGAAGACGGTGGACGGAATGTGGGAGGCGGAACCAGTGACCGCGTTGCAAGTCCACGTTCCACTGCTCCAGGTCCAAACAATGTCCACATGCTCACGGATCGGAAGGAGGCCGGCTTTGGCGTATTGTTGCAGAACGGCCAGCAGTGCTGTTAGAAGCAGGAATTTCATTCGAGGTCGGGTATGCCGGGTGGTTTTGCGATGTTGGTTCCGGATTGGATCCGGCGTTTCACTTCAGTGGCGGGGATGGATTCCACATGGCCGTCCGCGAAGAGGTAGTTGGAGCTGCCCTGGGAATGATCCACCGTGCCTCCGCCGAAGCGGTCCGGCGCGATGTCCGCGCAAAGGGAGGACCAGTTGTCCCATTGGTTCGAGTGGGTGTGATCGTTTCCCGGGCCGGTGCCTGTGGTGTCGGAACAAATGAACGCAAGCATAGTGCGCTCCGGCTCGGGAATCGCTGACACCTTGTTGAGCGCCGGTCCTACGGGTTCTCCGAAGGGATCGGTTTCCGGAACAAAGATGTAGCTGTTCAGGATATAGCTGGTGCCGCGCGCCTTGAGCCGTTGTTCGCGCTTCGGATCCGCGGGGCAGACCCGCGCCTGGTCGAAACCACCGAGATCCTCTTCCAACAGATAGATCCACGAGGCGTCGAGCTCCGCGGTGTGGGTGGTTTCGGGATACATGCCGCCGTGGTCGTTCGCGTAGAGCGTCAGCGCCGTGCCGATGCTCCGCATGTTCGCCGAGCAGGCCGCCTGCTTCGAGGCGATCAAGATCTTTGCTCCGGCGGTGAATCCGACGACGGCCAGCACGGCAATGATGCCGATGACCACCAGCAGCTCCACGAGGGTGAAACCGCGCCGAAGAGGATGAGGGTTGCTCTTGTTCATGGGATTCAGGCGAGCGCGGTTTCCATCGACCAGCGCGGGAACGGGTCTGTTAGGGCCATCCAGCCGGAGGAACCGCGGCGGAACTCGTCACCGGTGAGCAGGGCGGCGTCGAACATCGCTTCGAGAGCCGCACGGTCCAGTCCCTGGCCGATGAGGACGATCTCCTGACGGCGGTCTCCCCATGGCTCTTTCCAGACACGGCGGAGGGCTGCGGAGTTTTCGGCATCGAAGAGGCGCTCGTTTTCCGGAACCGCAGCCCAGAAGCGGCCGGCGCAGTGGTTTCTCGCGATGGCTCCGGCTTGCGACCAGAAGCCCGCGAGGTCCGGGCGTGTGGCGAGCCAGAAGAGCCCCTTGGAACGGATGACGCCGGGCCACTCGGTTTCTAACAATCTGTGGAACCGCGCGGGATGGAAGGGGCGGCGGCGCTGATAGACGAAGTTGGCGATGCCGTATTCCTCGGTCTCGGGCGTGTGGTGGACGAGGGAGTCCAGCCAGCCGGGAGTTTTCTCCGCCTCGGCTTGGGAATAGAGTCCGGTGTTGAGGATGGCGCCGGGACTCACCTTTCCATGGCTCGTTTCGATCACGCGTGCCCGCGGATTGAGCGAGCGGACCATGCCGGTGACAGTCGCGAGACCTTCTCCGCTCACGCAGTCGCTCTTGTTGACGATGATGAGGTTGGCGAACTCGATCTGGTCGGTCAGAAGATCGACGATCGTGCGCTCATCCTGCTCGCCGAGTTCCTGCCCCCGGTCTTTCAGACGCTCCATCGAGCAGTAGTCCCGGAGGAAATTCGGCGCGTCCACCACGGTGACCATGCAGTCGATCTCCGCGATTTCTGATAGAGAACGGCCGCCATCATCGGTGAAGGTGAAGGTTTCCGCCACGGGCATGGGTTCGGAAACTCCGGTGGACTCGATGAGCAGCGCGTCGAAGCGGCCTTCTTTCGCGAGCCGGGAGATCTCGATCATGAGGTCCTCGCGCAGCGTGCAGCAGATGCAGCCGTTGGACATCTCCACGAGTTTCTCCTCGGTGTTGGAGAGCGCCGCGTCTCCCCGGCGGAGTGTCTCCGCGTCCACGTTGATCTCGCTCATGTCGTTGACGATCACGGCGACCTTGAGGCCTTCGCGGTTTTTCAGGATGTGGTTCAGGACGGTGGTTTTGCCGGCCCCGAGGAAGCCGGAGAGGATGGTGACGGGTAGCATGGGATGTTTCTGTTAGGAGAGGAGTGATTTCGCGCGGGGTGCCCGTGAGTTCGAGGCGAGTTCCCACCAGTGGAGGGCAGGGGCGGGAGGGAGCCAGGGCTTGCCCTTCGGGAGCCGGCGGATCGCGCGCCAACAGCCGTCCCGCCAATCGGAGCCAAGGGTTTCGAGCACCCATCGCTCGTAGGAAACGATCCACCGGACAAGCGGCAGGGTCGCCTGCCAGCGCTGTTCGGCTGCGCCATGGCAGCCACGGCCGGCACCAGGGATCGGCGCGTCATTGCCGAGCCAGAGCTCGACTCTTCCGCGGTCGCGGTGGAAAACGCAGCCCGGCGCATCGTCCGGCGAGGTCCAGGACGCCACCGCACCATGAAGCTCCACAAAGCCGCCCTCCCATGCGGTCCGGTAGCAGCTCGTGCCCTTCAGGCCCGGAGACTCCGTCCTCCGGAGGCCATGGCGAACCAAGGCGTTTCCTTCCGGATGACGCACATCATGCCCCCACCAGACCATCTGCTGGGCTAGGCCGCGGGCCATGTCCGCAAGGGCGGTTTCTGCATGTGCACAGGTCAGCTTCATGCGCCCAAAGTTTACAGGTGCATGTTATTTGCAACAAGAATAGCATTCCTCTTGCAATTTTTTTGCGTTTAATGGATGGGTTTCCCCACCTCAATCCCACCCCAAATGAAACTGAAACACATCCTGATCCCCATCCTTGGACTTCCCTTCGCCACCCAAGCCGCATCCGTCCTCACCGGCGGCCATGCGGACGCACCCGGCTTCGGCTACGTGGGTGGGGCCTTCGAGCCTCACATCCACGTCAGCGCCGGTGCGATCATCGACGGCGTCGCGATCCTTTCCGAGGCCGAGTTTGAGCCGGACGAGCTGGTCATCGCGGTCCCGGCGTCCTCGACCGCCACCACCGCGAGCACCACCTACTACGTGCTGCCGGAGGGTCACGAAGCGGCCGAAGATGCGGGAGCGGCCCACATCGGATTCGGCCTGGAAGAACTCAACGATACGGACTGGGTCGGCGGAACGGTGACGATCACCTTGTTGAACTTCACCGGTCCCGGAAACTTCCTGCTCTGGCAGGACGACGGAGTCGGCGGGCAGAACATCTTCCTCGACACCGCGAACAGCGACTACTCGTTCACTGTCGCGGCCGGCAGCCACTCGCACTTCAACTGGGGCTTCACGCACAACGCGATGTATGATCTCGAGTTCCAGATTTCCGGAACCCACGTGACCGATGGCTTCCAATCCGCATCTGGGACCTACACCTACATGATCCCAGAGCCGTCTTCCGCCGTCTTGGGACTGGCCGGTGCCGCCCTGCTCTTCCGCAGGAAACGGGCTCGCTGATTTCCGCTAGAACCACCCACGGGGTCCGCCGCCGGTTCCCCGTGGGATTTCACTAGTGCTGCAATCTCCGGCCGGAATCCGCGGTATCAGGCGGGCGAACCTTTTGTTTCTCCCGTTTCCATGAACACCCGCCGTCATTTCCTCCAAGCCTCGCTTGCCGCCCTTGCCGCGGCCCCCGTTCTCAGCAGCCGCGCCCAGGAGCCCGTCCAGCGGGAAACTCCGCCCGCGCCGGAGATCAAGCCGCCGGGAACGCCCATGATCACCGGGCTTCGCCAGAACGGCGTGACCATCGTCTGGGGTGTCTCCACACCGTCCACCGGTTGGGTGGAATACGGCGAAACTCCGGAACTCGGGAAAAAAGCCTTCGGCGCGGTGGACGGTCTGCGGCCCTTCCATCCGCGCGTGATCTCCGTTCTGTTAGATCATCTGAAACCCGGCGCGACCATCCACTACCGCACGGTCACCGCGCCGATCGACTTCCCGAACCAATACAAAATGAAGCGCGGCGAGCCGGTCGTTTCACCCACCTATTCGTTCACCGTGCCGGGTGCGGGGCCTTCGATGAAAATCGACGTATGGAACGACACACACCAGCAGGCGGACACGCTGGAGGCGGTGAGAAAACTCAGCGATGAATTCGCTCCCTCGCTGATCGTCTGGAATGGCGACGTGGTCGCGGACCAATTCATGGAGGAGGAGGATTTCACCGCCACGTTTCTCTATCAGAAACCGGCGTCCGGCGCGGATCCTAACAGACCGCTTCTCTACTCCCGCGGAAACCACGACGTCCGCGGCGCAGTGGCCCGGGATCTGCCGGACTACATGCCACGCGCCATGGATCACGGCTATCAGAACATCCTGCGCGCCGGGCCCGTCGGCATCCTCGTGCTCGACACCGGAGAGGACAAGGAAGGCCCGCAGTTCTACGGCGACCTCGGCGAGTGGGCGCTCTATCGGGAACGGCAGCGCGAGTGGCTGGAAAAAGCCGTGCTAGACCCGCTCTTCAAGGACGCGCCGCACAAGATCCTCTTCTGCCACATACCGCTGCGTTGGAAGGAACCGGATTCAAAAGGCTCCTGGTGCCAGGATGGAGACAAACGCTGGTCCGGCACGCTCGCCAATGCCGGCGTGAAGGCGGTGTTCTCAGGCCACACCCACGAGTTCTGGCACGGCGAAGCGACACCGGAGCTCCCGTTTCACCAAATCGTCGGCGGCGGGCCACAGACCACCTCCACCAAATGGAGTCCCACTCCCGCGACCGTGATTCGGATCGTCGCCGATGAGAAAACGCTCTCTATCGAAGTCACCGAGGCCGTTTCCCGAAACAACCTGCTCTCGCTGAAACTCGAAGCATGATGGCGCATCACCCCTTTTTCGCTCTGCCAAGCCGGCCACCTAACAGGAAGTAGGGGGTCACGATGGCGGCGAACCACAGCGGCTGCCATAACAGCGCATTTTGAAACGCGGCCTCGCCGGATTGCGCGCGGAACCCGGCGACAATCAGCGAGAACACCATCGACCACAGGCCATAGCCGAGATTGAAAACCAAGCCCTTCACACTGAGCAGCGTGGCACGGTCATCCGCCGCGGCATGTTGATTGAGAAAGGCGCTGAGTGTGTAGCTGACAAATCCCAATACCGCCATCAGCAAGGCCGCGGGCAGCAGGCCGAACCATGGCCACGCTGGAGCCAGCGCCGCCAGACCCACGATGGCGGCCAGGGCCGCGATCGAAAGCGCTCCCAGCGGGCTGGCTCGCTGGTTCACCCGCTTGGCCAGCGCGGGCACGAACCAGTTCACCACCGCCACCATCGATCCGATGAACCCGAACCAGCGATCCGGAATCTGGATCAGCCGGTAATACTCGCTCGTGAGCGTGGCGAAGTTTCTAACAAGCGCATCCACCAACACGCCGCCGGTGAGCACCAGCGCGATGGCCCGCGTGGTGAACGCGCGTTTCGCCGTGGCGAGCGTGAGACCGAGGGCGGACCTGCACGTTCCGCGGAAGTTGCCCGCGCAGGGTTCTCGGGTTTCCCGCATCCGCAGCGTGATGATGAGGCAGCACACGGCTTGCAGCAAAACCACTGCCACCGGAAGGCGGTGGGCGACATCCGCCGGGATGGCAAGCGATGCCGGCAGAAGGCGGTTGATCCACGCGGGATCATAGAGCAATCCTCCGAGGCTCATCGCGATGAGAAACCCGACCGATTGCCAGCGCATCGTGGCCCCCAGCACATCCTCCCACGCGGCGGCGCGGTTTTCAACCGGAAGCGAATCATAGGCGAGCGCCTCATCCGCTCCGCTGGCCGCGGCTTCCGAAGCGCCGGAGAGCAGGCGGTTCAGCGCGCACACGCCTAACAAAAACCAGCCGCCGTTCTTCGGCGCGAAAAGCAGCAGACTCATCTCCGCCACCATCGCCGCGGAGGCGAATACCAGCAGACGTTTCCGGCCCACCGTGTCCGCCAGCGCGCCCGACGGCACCTCTAACAAGAAAATCGCCGCCGCCCAGATGAAATTCAACATCACGAACTGGTCCAACGTGAGTCCGAGATCGGTGAAGAACACCGCGAGGATCGGATAATAGGCCCGCGCGTTGTAGAGCACCCGGAAATACACGAACAAACGCGTGTTCCGCTCCGCGAACGCGCCGCTGCCGTGGATCAGGGAAGACATGGTTCTTCTATGGAGCCGATCCGGCGGTCAGGCAAGCAGGCGGCAAGCAATGCTTGTCATTCCCCGGCCGGCTTGTTGGATGGTGTACATGCGCGGCGTGTTTCTCCTGCTGATTGCGACGGTCCGGTTGTGGGCACAGGCGCCCGATCCGGTGCCGGGTTCGAGTTCATTTGGAAAACCCGCGGTGATCGAAACCTCCGCCCTGAAGGAATTCGACAGCCTGCCGGAGGATCGGAAGAAGCTGATAGAAACCGCTCTCCAGATCGCCAGGGATTCGCCTTGGTTGCGCTACACGCCCGAGGGCTCAGATCCCTTGATGGGCGGCTTCGATTGCTCCGGCGCGATGTATTTCGTGATGCGCAAATGCGGATTGAATCCACCGCGCACTTCCGCCGCGCAACTGGCGTGGCTCAAGGAAAACAAGCGCCTGCACCTCGTTCCGGCGGACGCGGAGCGGCTCGATCATCCATCGCTTGCAAAGCTCCGACCCGGCGATCTGCTCTTCTGGGCCCAGCCGGACGGAGAAACCACGCGCATCAACCATGTGGCGATCTATCTGGGCACCGAGAAGAAGGACGGACTCGCCGTGATGATCAACTCCACCGACGGCCGATCCTACCGCGGCGTGAAGGCGAACGGATACGGTGTCTATGATTTCCGCCTGCCCAAACCCGGCGGAAAAACCCTCTTCGCGGGGTACGGGACTCCGGTGGGAATCGCCGTGGAGGAATCCCGTTAGAGACGGTTCCGTTCGACCACCGCCGATCCGTCCCTCACGTTGTCCGGCGGATGGAGCAACACCTTGTCTCCCGCATTCAGGCCGGATAGAACCTCGGTGAAACGACCGTCGCTTTTACCCGCCTGGAGCGTCACGAGTTTGGCGGATCCATTCTGATAGACGTAGGTTTTCCACTCGCTGCCCTCGCGAAACAGGGCACCCGCCGGAACCGCAAGCACGGCGTCCGAATGCCACACCGCCACGCGGACCTCGACCCGGTAACGGTCTCCAAGCGCCTTCGCCGTTTCCGGCGGATCGGTGAGATCACTGAGCACGTAAACCCGCTGCTCTTCCACACCAAGCGCGGAAATTTTCGTGAACGCGGCCGGTTCGATGCGCCGCACGCGTCCCTTGAGCGGAGCCTCGCCGCCCCATTGCTCGATCTGGACGGCATCTCCCGCTTCGATGGCCACCGCGTCGCGCGAGAGGATCTCCGCCTCGATTTCAATGTCCGCCGGATCGCCGATTTCGAGGATCGGAGCGCCCGGAGCGATCACCGTCTCGCTTTCCTGATAGACGTTCAAAACCCGCCCTGAAACAGGGGATTTCACCTCGATGAGGTTTCCCGCGGTCTGCGACTCGGGGCGCTCGAGCACGGCGCGGGCCTGGGCGAGTTCGTAATCGATGACTTGCAGGGAAAACTCCGCGGCGCGGACTTCGGCGGCCTTGATCGAAGCGTCCGCCTCCATCTTGTCGCGGTCCGATTCGGAGATGGTGCCATCCTTCCTAACAGACCTCATGCGTTCGCGGTCGGCCTCCGCCATCTTGAGCGCGGCGCGCGCGGCTTCGAGTGATTCCGCGGCGCGTTTGCGGTTCGCCTCGTGCATGGAAACGACGGCCTCCGCCTGTTTCCTCGCCCGGGAATCGAGCAGGGGAGCGACGACCGGTTCGATCACGGTGAGCGCGGTTTTTCCCGCCTCCACGGCATCGCCGGGTTTGAGCGGCACGCGGCGCATTCTCCCGGCGACCGGCGCGGCGACGACGTAGCGGTTGCGGATTCGGGTTTTCCCTTCCTCCGAAACTTGCACCGTGAGTGGCCTGCGCGCGACCTCGCCGGTTTCCACGACGGTGGGCCTCGGCCACATGCCCCATACGATGAATGCGAGCAAGGCCGCGAGCCCCAGCCATGGCAGCAGGCGGCGGACAAGGCGCCTGCCGGTCGCGGGACGCTTCGCATCCCATGGAGCGCTGGTTTCTGAAGATCCGTTGGCCATTGGTTTCGTGAAGTGAGGGTGGGACATCAATCCCGCGCTTTCAAGACTCCGACGAGGTCGAGTTTCGCAAGCATGCGGGAAACGAGAGTGAAGGAACAGGCGGCGGCGGTGACGACGACCAGCACGGCGACGGAGTAGGTGGAGGGGTTGATGAGAATGGGCAGGCGCACTGTTTCCGTGCTGAACGAGGCCATGATGAGCAGGGCGATGCCGCGTCCGAACAAAAGGCCGAAGGGCAGGGCCACGATCACCAGCAACGCAAGTTCGCCGACGAGCACGCCGCGCACTTCGCTCATCTGGAAACCGACGACACGCAACGTGGCCAGCTCGCGGCTGCGTTCTGATAGAGCGATGCGCGCGCTGTTGTACACCACGCCGAAGGCGACGATGACGGCAAGCGTGAAGTAGAGCTTGCGCAGGATGCCCATGCTCTTGCCGGTGGTCTCGCGGAAGGCGGCGAGTTGGTCGCGTTTCACCATCACGAATGCGGCGCGCGGCGTGTCCTTCACCTCGCGCATGAATTCATCCCAGCGCAGGTGATCCACCGCGAGATACGCGCCGTTCACCGTATCGCCCTCCTTGAGCACGCGTTGCAAGGCGGAGATGTCCATGTAGGCCGCCACCCCGGCGAAATCCTCGACCAGCCCGCGGATTGGGACGTCCACCGCCGGGCGACGGCCATCGAGCACCTCCACGCGGACCGCGTCGCCGATGCGCGCGCCGAGCACCTCTGCGAGTTTCTTGGACATGACGAGGCCCTCCTCCGGCATGGTGATCGGTCGCTCCTTGTCATCCAACAAGCGGTTGAGATTCGCGCCTTTGGTAATACCGGTAACCGAAAGCTTGCGGTGGTGGTGGCCGAAGCGAAGCCTCGCGGGCACGCTGCGGATCGGCTCGGCGCGGATCACACCGGGGAGGTGGGCGAGATCGTGAAGTCCCTTTTTCGACGATGGTTCTGATAGAAACACGGCCACATCCTGCCGCTCCACACTGTTCCACTGGAAGGTGAGCAGGTGGTCGATGCTGTCGCTCATCGCGCCGGGCAGCACCATCAGCCCGGTGGCGAGCGCGAGGCCGCAGCAGGTGAACACGGCCTGCCACGGACGGCGCTCGATGTTTCTCAACGCCATGCGGAAGGCCGGACTGAAGAATCGGGTCAGGCCGAGCCGCTCGAAGACCGACGGCTTGAAATCCGCGGGTGGCTCCGGCCGCATCGCCTCCGCCGGTGGAAGTTTCACCGCCTGCCACACGACTGTTAGAACGCCCAGCACGGAAGCGCCGAGGCTGATGCCCAGCGCGATGCCCAGCGCGCTCCAATCCATCTGGAACACCAACGACGGAAAGCGGAAAAACTCGGTGTAAAGATTCACCAGCCCGCCGCCCATGTAACGGCCGCCGATGCCGCCGAGCAGCGTGCCAAGCACTCCGATCACGAACACGAACTTGAGATAGTGCACGCCGACCTGGCGCGATGAATAACCCAGCGCCTTCATCTGCGCGATCTGCTCGCGCTGCAGGCGCACGATGCGCGAGAGCACCGCGTTCACCATGAATGCCGCCACGCTGAGAAACACCAGCGGATAGGCCACGGCCAGCGTGTGCAGCACTCGCAACTCGTCATCCAAGCGCTGCGCGGACGCCTGATCCTCGCGGGTGTATGCGCCGCCCGCGCCGTAACGGGCTAACAGACGATCGGTTTCCGCGATCACCGGTTCCGGCGGCGCGCCGGGCGCCAGGTCCATGCAGACATCGTTGAACGCGCCGTCCATGTTGTAGGCCACGGCGAGCGCGCGGTAGTTCATCCAGATCACGCTGAAGCGCTTGCGGTCCGGCAGGGTTTCTCCGGCACGGGCCTCGAACACAAACTCCGGAGAAAGCCCTATGCCGGTGATGTCCAAGGTTTCCCTGCGTCCGTTGATCACCGCCACCAGCGAATCGCCGGGTTTCAGACCGTTCTCGATCGCGAACGATTCGCCTAACACAATACCGCGCCGCTCGTCCTCGGTGGGGAAACGTCCGCTGCGCAGGAACACGCGGTTCACCTTCTGCGGTCCGCCGTCCTCGGGCAGCGAAACGATGTGGCCGGTGGCCGGTTCCGTTAGGCCCGGCAGGTCAAGCGTCACATCCAGCACCACTCGCGGCTCCACCGCGGCCACGCCCGGCAGGGACTTGAGCGGCTCCGCGGCGGAGAGCGGCGCGCGTTTCAGGTTTGCGAACACGTCCGCCATCGCATACTTCTGATAGAATGCCGAACGCGTCGATTCCAGCGTGAGGATCAGGCTGCGCGTCATGATCATCATCGCCAGCCCGCAGGCCATCACCAGCGACACCGCCACCACCTGGCCCTTCATCCGGGAGAGGTCGCGCAGCAGCTTGCGGTCGAGGGGATCGAGCATGATGGACGGCGCGGTGACTATCGGGCGGATTCCGGCGGAAAACCAGCCCCGGAAATTTCTTTTCCGGCCTTGTGGAGACGGGTTATGTTTCTGCCGTGGAATTTCCACAATCCATGACTCAGATCCCCGGCAACGATCCCACGTTCGTCCGGTGTGCGGATGAATTGCGTGCTTTTCACCGCGGGTATTTACGAAGCGCCTGCTGGAAAGCCGCCGCGATCATGATTCCCGCCGTGTTCGGCCATGTCGCCTTCGATGCGCCGTGGCTGATTATGGTAGGGATTGTCATCACCGCGGCATTTGTGATCATTCCTCTCCAAACGACCTATCAGCAGAAACTGAAATCCATCATCTGCCCGCATTGCGGAAAGCAGGCCGGGCGCGTCAAGGAGCGCGGATTTTTCCCCCAGCGGATGTTTCTTTCCTGCATCCACTGCGGAACGGAAACCGCGACGGATTGCGTGACATGGTGCAACGGCGGCAAGCCTGAGAAACTCGACCCCACGCGCTGACCCAGGCCGTTGTGGAAACCCAGCCCCGGAAATCTACTATCCGACATGGCGGGCATGGACTAGTCTCGCTTTGTGGCATTTCCCCAATACCGCATTCCCGTCGAACGGCTCAAGGTGGAGTGGGCCAGCCGTATTGCGCGCGCACGCCTGCGCCGCAAACGCCCGCCAGTCCGCCCGTCGAAGATTACCGACAACAGCGAGCCGTGGATCCGCAATCCCTCGTCGGTGGCCGAGTTCTGGGAGATCGCCTGCCGGGTCAATGAAACCGTCGCAAAATGGGCACCACCGCAGGAGGATTCGTCACCGCGCTAGCCGCTGACCACCGGGTTCTGATGATCTGTGGATTGGCCGGTGAGGAAGTTCCGTCTTCACAGTCATTGCTCGACGGCCGAAGTATTACCTATTAGCTGGAATATCCTCGTTCACCACTTCAGTTCCGCCGCGGGCAGGCGGGTTTCGTTGCGGTGCGAGTTGGTGATTCTCCCGTCGGACAAATGCAGCACCCGGTCGGCCATTTCCGCCATGACGGCGTTGTGGGTGATGATGACGGTGAGGGTGCCGAGTTCGCGGTTGATGCGTTCCACCGCCTCCAACACGGTGATGCCGGTGGTGACGTCGAGCGCGCCGGTGGGCTCGTCGCAGAGCAGGACCTCTGGACGCTTGGCGATGGCGCGGGCGATGGCGACGCGCTGCTGCTCGCCGCCGGAGAGCTGGGACGGGAAGTGGTCCATGCGTTTCTCCAGGCCGACCATTTCGAGGGCCTCCTCCGGAGACATCGGATCGCGCGAGATGCCGGTGATGAGAGCCACGTTCTCGCGTGCTGTTAGAGACGGAATCAGGTTGTAGAACTGGAACACGAAGCCCACGCAGTTGCGGCGGAAGAGCGTGAGCGTGTTCTCCACCGCGCCGTCGAGCGGCCAGCCCTTGTAGATGAGCTCGCCCGAGGTCGGCGTGTCGAGTCCGCCGAGAATGTTGAGCAGGGTGGACTTTCCGCTGCCGGACGCACCTAACAGGCAAACGAGTTCGCCGGCATTGAGTTCCAGATCCACGCCGTGAAGCGCCACCACGTCCACTTCGCCGGTGTGATAGACCTTGCGCAGTTTCCGGGCCTCGAAAACGACACCCGTGGAAACCGGAGCTGATGGGGAAACGGCCGTGCTCATCGCTTGGTCCGGACCGTAGCAGAGGCGCTGCGGATCACAACCCCCGGTCTTGCGCGGCGGGGGTTTCCCGGGTTGGATGGCCGCATGAAATCCATCGTGATCCTCACCGGCGCGGGCGTTTCCGCGGAATCCGGCCTCGCCACTTTCCGCGGCGCGGATGGTTTGTGGGAGGGCCATCGGGTGGAGGATGTGGCCTGCCCGGAAGCGTTCGAGCGAAATCCGGAGTTGGTGCACAAGTTCTACAACCTGCGCCGCGCCGCGTTGGATACGGTGGAACCAAACGCCGCGCATCTCGCCATCGCGCGGCTGCAGAGGGCCTTCCGCGGGCAAGTCACGCTCATCACCCAGAACGTGGACGACCTCCATGAACGCGCGGGTTCTCCCGGCGTGATCCACATGCACGGCGAGCTGCGCAAAGTCCGCTGCGTGTTCTGTGAGGACGTCACCGAGTGGAAGGGCGATCT
>DAISZP010000084.1:0-14289 GCA_036824745.1 Luteolibacter sp. | reverse complement strand
TGATGCAGCAGTTGTTCCGGATGATCTTTGGATCTAACAACGTGCAGGTCTCCAGTCCCGCTTGGCTCTCCGGAAACTGGACGGTCAACGACGTCGACTTCGGTTGGAACCGGGTCTTTGTCATCGGTTTCGCCGTTTTGATCATCGCCGCCACCTGGCTGGTGCTCAACAAGACCCCGCTCGGCCTGCTCATCCGCTCCGTGATGCAGAACCGAAACATGGCCGCCTGCATGGGCATCCGCACCGAGCGAGTGAACATGCTGACTTTCGGATTCGGCTGCGGCCTCGCAGGTCTCGCGGGGGCCTTCCTCTCACAAATCGGAAACGTGGGGCCCTCGCTCGGCCAGGACTACATCGTGAATTCGTTCATGACGGTGGTCGTCGGCGGTGTGGGCAACATCCTCGGCACAGTCATCAGCGCGCTTGGCGTCGGCATGGCGGACCAGGTGCTCCAACAATACCTTGGCAATCCGGTGACAGGAAAAATCCTCGTGCTCGGAGCCATCATCCTCTTCCTGCAATGGAGGCCCGCCGGGCTCTTCGTCACCAGTTCACGCAGCCTTGATTGATCCCATGACGAGCACACCTTACACCAGCCGGATTCATGGTTGGCTCATGATCGCCGCGGCCTTGTTTCTCGTGGTGGTCATGCCCGCGATGAATGCCGGAGGATGGGTCAGCGATTTCACCCTCAATGTCTGGGGCAAGTATCTCTGTTACGGCATCATGGCGGTGGCCATCGACCTGCTCTGGGGATACACCGGCCTGCTTTGTCTCGGTCAGGCGCTCTTCTTCAGCCTCGGCGGATACATGATGGGCATGCACCTGATGCTGATGATCGGCAAACTCGGAGCCTACAAGAGTGATCTGCCGGATTTCATGGTGTTCCTCGGGCATTCGCAGGTGCCCGCCTTCTGGAAGCCGTTCTACTCGTTCCCTTTTGCGATGGCGATGGTGCTCATCGTTCCTGGTTTGCTGGCTCTGATCTTCGGATACCTCGCGTTCCGCTCCCGCATCAAGGGCGTATATTTCTCCATCCTTACCCAGGCGCTCACCTATGGCGCGGCGTTGTTGTTCTTCCGGAACGACCTGCTCATGGGCGGAAACAACGGCTTCACCGACTTCCGCACGTTGGTCGGTGCGAACCTCCGGGAACCTTCCACCCAGCGCGTGCTCTACATTCTAACAGCCGTGTTGCTCGTCGCCGTGGTCGCGGGCTGCCGCTGGCTCACGCGCTCCCGCTTCGGTCTGATCCAGCGGGCCATCCGGGACTCGGAAAACCGCGTGCTGTTTTCCGGATACGCCACCGCGAATTTCAAGCTCTTCATCTTCGTGGTCTGCGCGATGATCGCCGCTTCCGCAGGCGCGCTCTATGTGCCGCAGGTCGGCATCATCAATCCAAGCGAGATGACCCCGGACAAATCGCTCGAAGCCGTCGTTTGGGTCGCCCTCGGAGGGCGCGGCACCCTGGTGGGGCCCGTCATCGGCGCGGTCTCGGTGAATTCCCTCAAGAGCTGGGCCACGCGGGCCTATCCGGACATGTGGCTCATCATCCTCGGCGGAGCCTTTGTGCTCGTCGTGATGTTCATGCCGAAGGGAATCGTCGGCATCCCCGGCCAGATCTCCTCGATCTATCAGTGGGCCCGCCGCCGATGGAAACCGGCCTCCGCCACCACCGACGCCGTCGCACCACCTCAAGCCGCCGATCCATGAGCAGCACCCAGAAACCATTTCTCCTCGCCGCGGAAGGCCTGAACAAGTCGTTCGATGGCTACAAGGCGATCAACGACCTCAGCTTCTATCTGGACGAAGGCGAGCTGCGCACCGTCATCGGGCCGAATGGCGCGGGAAAAACCACGTTTCTCGACCTGATCACCGGCCGCACCAAGCCGGATGTCGGCACGCTTGTCTGGGACGACGGAAAACACGATCTCCTCAAGATGAACGAATACGAGATCTACCGCCTCGGCATCGGCCGCAAGTTCCAGACGCCCACGGTTTACAACGACCACAGCGTCACCGAAAATCTCATCCTCTCCCTGGCGGGGCCACGCGGCATCTGGCACAGCCTCTTCGGCAAGGTCACCTCGGAACAACGCGACCGCATCGAGGAGATTCTTCACACCATCAAGCTCGCCCCCCACGCGCATCGCAAGGCCGGCACACTCGCCCACGGTCAGAAGCAATGGCTGGAGATCGGAATGCTGCTCGCCCAGGAGGCGAGGCTTTTGTTAGTGGACGAGCCGGCGGCCGGCATGACCGATGAGGAAACCCACCGCACCGGCGAGTTGCTGCTCTCGCTCGCGGGAAAACACACCATCGTCGTCATCGAACACGACATGACATTCGTCCGTCAGATTTCCCAAGGGCGCAAGGTCACCGTGCTCCATCAAGGCCACGTGCTTTGCGAAGGCCCGGTGGACCGCGTGCAGAACGACGAGCGCGTCATCGAAGTTTATCTCGGCCGCAAATCCAAAGCCGCATGACCACCATCTCTCCGTCCGCCGCACAAAGCCTCTCCGTCAGCTCGCTGCAGCTCTCCATCGGAGGCAGTCCCATCCTCCGCGGAGTGAACCTCGACATCCGTCCGGGCACCGTTTTCTGCCTGATGGGCCGCAATGGCGTGGGCAAAAGCACCACGCTCAAGGCGCTGATGGGTTTGCTGCACGTCGATTCGGGAAACATGGTCTTCGCGGGAAAAAACATCGAGCGCGTGCCCACGGCGGAGCGCGCCCGGCTCGGCCTCGGATACGTGCCGCAAGGACGCGAGATCTTCCCTCATCTAACGGTTCAGGAGAATCTCTTCATCGGAGTTCGCGCCCGCCGCATGAAGTTGGACAAGGACCAGCTCGACCGCATCTACACCTTGTTTCCAATCATCCGCGAGTTTCTCAAGCGCAAGGGCGGCATGCTTTCCGGCGGCCAGCAACAACAACTCGCCATCGGCCGCGCGCTGCTCACGAAGCCCACCCTGCTCATCCTGGACGAGCCCACCGAGGGCATCCAACCCAACATCATCGATCAGATCGGTGAGGCCATCCGCATGCTCCGTGAAGAAGGCTCCATGAGCATTCTCCTCGTCGAACAATTCCTGGATTTCTGCAAGGAACTCGGCGACGACTTCGCCATCCTCGAACGTGGGGCTGTCGCTGCGTCCGGCCCGATGAGCGGATTGAGCGACGAGATCGTGAAGGAGTTTCTAACAGTCTAATCCCGGCGGGATCCGATCCATTGATGCGAACGCGGTCCGAACGGGCCGCGTTTTTTCTAACGGTGTCACGGCATGTGGTGGATTCATCCACCGGAATCCATGAAACAACAGTCATTCATGATGTGTGGCCGCGACAGTGGAAATCATCGGATACGCGTCGTTTTTTCCGCTTTCGAACTCAAATCTGGCACGCGTGCCGCTATCCGCATTCCGCGGATCACCGCGATCACACATCTAACACAACCAACCGGACAATGAAATCAAAGCACCGACTCCAACTCATCGGCCTGCCTGCTCTGGCCATCGCAATCGCCGCCGTTCCCGCGAGCGCCGGCACGACCGAATCGGCCGCTCCGGCGGCGCCCGCATCCACGCCTGACTGGCTCAAGGTCAGTGGTTATGCTGCGGCATCGTACACCTACACCGACATTGAGAACGGACCGAGCGACGAATCGTTGTTCGACGCGGGCACTCCTCTGGATGCCGTGAAACTCGGACTTGAGGCGACCTACGAATCGTTCTCCGCCTACGGCAGTCTCTTCTATTCACCGAACTCTTCCGCCAACTCGTTCGCCGGTGGTACCGAGGCGGGAATTCTGGACGCCTACGGTACCTACACTTTCGGAAACTTCAAGGTCACCGGCGGCAAATACCTCAGCTATCTGGGCTACGAGGCCTTTGATACCGTGAACATGGCCCAGCTCACCTACGCGAACAGCACCACCGGTGGTGTTCCCGCCTATCACACCGGTGTCAAACTGGACTACTCCACGGATATCTGGGGCGCCGGTTTCAATATTTCCGATTCCGTCCGCGGCCCGAGTTTCTGGGAAGGCGACGGTGAGTGGGACAACGGTCTCGGTTACGAGGCCTACGCCGTTTACAAGGGTGTGGACAAACTCACGGTCTGGGGCGGTATCGCCTTCGACGACTCGGACAACCTGCCGAACTTTGTCTCCTACGACCTCTGGGCCAGTTATGATTTGACCGACAAGCTGACCATCGCCGGTGAAATCATCTACACCGACAATTCCCTCAGCGGTGCCAACAGCGCGGTGGGCGGTCTCGCGTTCCTGAAATACGCGTTCACCGAGCAGTTCTCCACCGTCCTGCGTTTCGGCATCGATGAGGTGTCCTCCACCGGACCCACGGTCACCGCGCCGGACAACTACAAATACACCTTCTCTCCCACCTACGCCTTCAACGAGTATTTCCTGGTTCGCGGCGAAGTGAGCTACACGGATTCCGCGAGCGATGTGTTCTTCTCCGGCGTCCAGGCGCTCGTGAAGTTCTGAAATCGAGATCCTTCCCCCCCCTTCGCATGGGAGCGGTCCGCGATCCGCGGGCCGCTCCCCGGCAAGCCAAACTTCCTAACAAACTTCCCATCATGATTCTCCGTAATGTTTCCGCGGCCCTTGCCGCGCTCACCGTTTCCTCCTCCGCCCTCGTCGCCGAAGAAACCGTCAAGGTCGGCGTGCTTCACTCTCTGAGCGGCACCATGGCCATCAGCGAAACCTCGCTGCGCGACGTCCTGCTCTTCACATTCGACGAGATCAACGCCAGCGGCGGTGTCCTCGGCAAGAAGATCGAACCCGTTGTTGTCGACGGCGCGTCCAACTGGCCGCTCTTCGCCGAGAAAGCCAAGCAACTTCTGGAACAGGACAAGGTGTGCGTCACCTTCGGTTGCTGGACTTCCGTCAGCCGCAAGTCGGTGCTTCGCGTCTTCGAGGAGAAAAAGGGCCTGCTCTTCTATCCGGTCCAGTATGAAGGCGAGGAAATGTCGCCTAACATCTTCTACACCGCCGAAGCCGTGAACCAGCAGGCGACTCCCGCCGTGGACTACATGCTGGAGGAAGGAAAGAAGAAGTTCTACCTGATCGGATCGGACTACGTCTATCCGCAAACCACCAACCTCATCCTGCTCGAGTATCTGCTCAGCAAGAAGGTGCCGCTTGAGAACATCGGCGGTGGTTTCACCAAGGACGCTTCCGGCAAGATCATCTCCGCGGGCAAATACACGCCCTTCGGCCACACCGACTATCAGCAAATCATCGCCGAGATCAAGCAGTTTGCCGCCTCCGGTGACGCCTGCATCATCAATACCTTGAACGGCGACACCAACGTGCCGTTCTTCAAGGAATACGCCGCCGCCGGTCTCACCGCGGAAACCTGCCCGGTCGTGAGCTTCTCGGTTTCCGAAGACGAGTTCCGCGGTCTTCCCGCCAGCCAGCTTGTCGGACAACTTGGTTGCTGGACCTACTTCCAGTCGATCAAGAGCCCGGAAAACGCGAAGTTCATCAAGGACTTCAAGGCATGGCTCGCGAAGTCGGACGTTCCCGGCATCGTCAAGGATGGCCGTGTGACCTGCTCGCCGATGGTGCTTTCCTACGACGGTGTTTACCTCTGGAAGAAGGCGGTCGAAAAAGCCGGTTCCTTCGATGTGGACAAGGTGAACGCCGCGCTTGAATCCGGAATCTCATTTGATGGTCCCGGCGGCACGGTCACCACCCAGAAGAACCGCCACCTCACCAAGAATGTCTACATCGGTGAGACGAAGGCCGACGGCCAGTTCAAGATCCTCAAGGAATACAAGGGTGTCGTCGGAGAACCCTTCCTGAAAGGCACCTACAAGTAATTTTTCTCCGGATCTTTCCCAGGTTGTTGCGCGGTTCAATCCGCAGCGGTCATGCTCTTTTGGTTGGAGCATGACCGCCATCGTATTGACGCGCTGGCATGTCGTCTGCTTGATTATCCCCGATGAAATCCAACCCGTTCGCCGCCGTCATCGGCTCCGCCCTGTTCGTACTCACCAGCATGGCGGCATCCGCACACCCCGGTCATTATCATCCACCGGGCGAGGAGGATGAGTTTGATGCGTTGCGCGCCGACTGGCTTCACCTTCATGGTTGGTTTGAAATCACGCTGGCTCTTGCCGCGCTCGCCTCGGTAATCGTCTTCCAGACCAGTCGCCGTCATGGAATCCGGATCGGAGCGGCTCTCACATTCGGGGGCTCATTGGCGCTGATCGCCGCACGTTGACCGCGCCATGCACCTTTCCCCTCGCGAACAGGAGAAGTTGTTGGTTGTGGTGGCCGGCGATCTCGCCCGCCGTCGTCGCGACCGCGGTCTGAAGCTCAACCATCCGGAAACCGTGGCCCTCATCACCGCGGAATTGTTAGAGGCCGCGCGCGATGGGAAGTCCGTCGCCGAACTCATGAGCCTCGGCACCACCTTCGTCACCCGCGACCAGGTGATGGACGGAGTCCCGGAAATGATCCACGACGTGCAGGTGGAAGCCACGTTTCCCGACGGCACCAAACTCGTCACCGTCCACAATCCCGTCCGATGATCCCCGGCGAAGTTCTAACACCCGAAGGCGCTCCCGACCTCGAACTCAACGCGGGTTTGGAGAAACTCACTCTCGCCGTGGCGAACACCGGTGATCGTCCCATCCAGGTCGGCAGCCACTTTCATTTCGCGGAAACCAACGCCTCGCTTTCGTTTGATCGCGACGCGGCCCTTGGCTTCCGTCTCGACATTCCCGCAGGTACCGCCGTCCGCTTCGAACCCGGGGACACGCGTGAGGTGCCGTTGGTCGCCTTCGCCGGAAAACGGGTGATGCACGGCCTCAACAACCGGGTCAACGGCCCGCTCGACGCATGAAGCAATCCCGCGCCAACTACGCCGCCACCTTCGGACCCACCACCGGCGACCGCATCCGCCTTGCGGATACCGAACTCTTCATCGAGGTCGAACGCGATCTCATCGCCGAATCCGGCGGTTACGGAAATGAGGTGAAATTCGGCGGCGGAAAAGTCATTCGCGACGGCATGGCCCAGTCCCCGCTCGCCTGCGATGCGGAGGTGCCCGATCTCGTCATCACCAACGCTGTCATTCTCGACGCCGCCCACGGTGTGATCAAGGCGGACATCGGTATCAAACACGGCCGCATCATCGGCGTCGGCCACGCGGGAAACCCGCTGCTCCAGGACGGCATCACCATGACCATCGGCGCGGCCACCGAAGTCATTGCTGGCGAAGGCTGCATGGTCACCGCCGGCGGCATCGACACGCACATCCACTTCATCTGCCCCCAGCAGATCGAGCATGCCATCGCCAGTGGTACCACCACCCTGATCGGCGGCGGCACCGGTCCGGCGCACGGCACCTACGCCACCACCTGCACTCCCGGCATCTGGAACATCCACCGGATGTTGGAAGCGGCCGAAGCGTTTCCCGTGAACCTTGGTTTCCTCGGAAAAGGCAACTGTTCCTCGCCCGAACCCCTCCGCGAACAAGTGCTCGCCGGAGCCATCGGCCTCAAGCTCCACGAAGACTGGGGCACCACGCCTGCCGCCATCGATACCTGCCTAACAGTCGCCGACGAGTTCGACGTCCAGGTCGCCATCCACACGGACACGCTCAACGAAGCCGGCTTTGTCGAGAGCACTCTATCAGCCTTCAAGGGTCGCACCATTCACACCTATCACTCGGAAGGTGCTGGCGGTGGCCATGCCCCGGACATCATCCGCGTGTGCGGCGAGGCGAACGTGCTGCCCTCCTCCACGAATCCCACCCGCCCCTTCACCGCCAACACCATCGATGAGCATCTCGACATGCTCATGGTCTGCCACCACCTCGACTCCCGCATCCCCGAGGACGTCGCTTTCGCCGAAAGCCGCATCCGCCCGGAAACCATCGCCGCCGAAGACCCCCTGCACGATCTCGGCGCGATCTCGATGATGTCGTCCGATTCCCAGGCCATGGGACGCATCGGCGAAACCATCACCCGCACTTGGCAGACCGCCCACAAGATGAAGGTGCAGTTCGGAAAACTCGAAGGGCCCACCCATCCGGCAGCCGACAACTTCCGCGCGCTGCGCTACGTTTCGAAATACACGATCTGCCCGGCTCTCACACACGGCATCGCCCATGAAGTCGGTTCCATCGAGGTTGGGAAGCTCGCGGACCTCGTCATATGGAAACCCGCATTCTTCGGCGTGAAACCGGAGACGGTCCTCAAAGGCGGCCTCATCGCCTGGGCGAACATGGGTGATCCCAATGCCTCCATTCCCACACCGCAGCCGACGTTTTATCGCCCGCAGTTCGGCGCATTCGGAAAAGCCATCGGCTCCACCTCCGTCACCTTCGTCAGCGCCGCCGCGCTCGAATCAGGAGGCTTGGAAAAACTCTCCCTAACAAAACGCCTCGTCGCCGTGAAGAACTGCCGCTCCGTCACCAAGGCGGACCTTCCCTTCAACGACGCGATGCCGAAAATCACAGTCGACCCGGAAACCTACACCGTCACCGCCGACGGCCGCGAACTCCGCTGCGAGCCGCTATCCGTGCTGCCGATGGCGCAGCGGTATTTCCTGTTCTAACGGCATGTTCCGGCCGACGAGCGGATTTTTCGCATGTTCGCAAAAAAAGTGGATCCGGAATGCGTGCGGGGACGGATTGAGTGTGAATCCCGTTCCAAAGGGGTTCGCTAATAGAACCAAACCCCAACTCCCCAAATGAAACTGACACGAAGCATCGTGATGGCGGGTTCCTTGCTCACCCTGGCCGCCGTGCCCGCCGCTCTGGCGGGTGGCGGAAAGGGCGCCGAAGCCGCTCCCGCCGTCGAAAAAACCACGGATGTCCCCGCGGACGAAGTGGTCGTTGAAGACGAAGTGGTGGTTGATGAAGGGGCGGCTGGTGATGAAACCGTCAGCGATGACGGTGAAGTGACCGTTGAACCGGAGATCGCCATTTGTGACCGCGGCAAGGACGTGGACATCGAGGTGGTTTCCGACGGCGAGCCTGTTGAGCTGGTGGATCCGGCCGTCTGCGAAATGACGGGCGGTCCCGAAGTGCAGCGTGGCGAGGAGGGTGGACTGGAGAATCCGGATGTGATTTTCCAAACCACCGCGCTGGATGGACCCGGAACGGAGGCTCCCGTGGCCAAGCCCGAAAGCGGCTTCGGCAACGACGAGCGCGCCGCCGGCATCCAGAAGAAGTCCGCCGGCATGGGTGAAGTGAAGAAGGTGAAGAAAGGTCCCGTGGCCCTTGTCCAAAAAGGCCGGGTCTTCCTCCGCTGACCCGCTGAGACCTCATGCATCCCCTGAGGGCCGCCGTGTGAATCCGGCGGCCCTTTTCCATCCGCCGCGCTGTCATGAATCGTCTCGTCTGGATCGCCGCCATCCTTGTTTCCGTTAGAGCTTCCGCCGTCGGCCCGGAGGATCTGGCCCGCCCCACGCCGCCGCCCGAGGCCCGGCTGAAGGAGAAGGAGATCGAAAAATCCCGCCCGGCCGCCGGGGGCGAGGTCACGGATGCAAACCAGGTGCTGGTGGAATCGCTTGCGGGTCTGGTCATCGCGCCGGACGCCGGGACCGCGCTGGATATCCAGTCCCGTGTCAGGAGCGGAGTGGTCGTCGAGGGGTTTCCTGAAAACGAGAGGGCCGCCATCCGGATGATCGCGGAATCCTGTGTCGGCAAGCCGGTGACGCTCGCCTCGCTGAATGGCTTGTTAGAGCGCTTGGAGCAGGCGTCGAAGGATCACGGGCATTTGCTCAGGCGGATTTCGTTTCCCCCGCAGGAGATTACTTCCGGCGTGGTGGCGATCCGCATGGGGCCGTCGGAAACCGGGCGGGTGAGGGTTTCAGGCAATCCGTCGTTCGGAATGAAGATCGCCGCGAGGGAGTTCCGGGCGCGGCCCGGAAGGCCGGTGGACGAGGCGGGGATTCTGGATGACATCGATTGGTTGAACGAGAATCCACTGCGGCGCGCGTCCATCTCGTACGGCCCCGGGGAGGGTGGGGACGCGTTGGATCTAACACTCCGGCTGAAGGCTCCGAAGCCGTGGCGCGTTTACGGCGGATTCGACAACCAGCTCAGCGAGAGCCTGGGCGACGAGCGGTTGTTTCTCGGGTTCCAACACGGAAACGTTTTCGGGCTGGATCACCGGTTCACCGCGCAGGTGACCTCCGGCATGGATTCCGAAAGTTTACTGGGTGCCAGTGTGATTCATGAGGTGCCGCTCGCCGGCAGGCATTTGTTGGAGTTTTCCGGAGGGTTCAGCACCTCGGAGACGGATGTGGCGGGACCACTCGACCAGAGCGGCGAGTTCGGGCGCGCCGCGTTGATGCACCGCTGGCTGTTGCCCCGCTGGCGCGGAATCGCCCACGAGTGGCGCGCGGGCATGGAGCTCCGGAACAATGACTATCTGTTTCCGGACGAGTCATCGCAAACCGTGCGCTTTTTCCAACTGGAGACCGGATGGAAAGGTCGGCGGGCGGACCGCAGGGGTTCCACCCTGCTTGATCTGGCCATGCTTTACAGCCCGGGCCACGGTGTCCTTGGCTCGGCGGACGAGGATTTCATCGCGCTCGGCGCGGACGGCGCGGAGTCTGTCATCCTGCGCTTGGAGTTCGAGCGCTCGCAGCGGCTCGGAGACTTCGGTGCCTTGATCAGCCGTCTCCGCGGGCAGTGGGCGGATTCCGAGTTGCTATCCTCGGACCAAATTTCCGCCGGCGGGATGACGCGGGTGCGGGGCTTCGACGAAGTGGTGGGCTATGCGTCCAGCGGTCTGGTGGCGAATCTCGAATGGCAGACTCCGATGTGGAACGTTCCGTTTGCCGGCGACTTGGTAGGAGTTTGCTTCGTGGACGGCGCGGTGCTTGACCGCGACTCCGTGACGGATCCCGGGGAGCTGCTTTCCACCGGCTTCGGCGCGCGATGGAGGTGGAGCGAGCGGATGTATGGTCGGGTGGATTGTGGATTCCCCCTTGAATGCCCGGAAAACGTGGATTCGAATCCGATGTGGCACTTCGCGGTTGGATTCAACTGGTGAGTGTCCGGCCTGCCGCAGGCAGGAACGCCACCACGCTGGCGAGGGCTTCCGCCGCCTGCTTTGTTGGGTATTCGGTTTCCAAAGGCAGATGAATGAAGCCCGCACGCGTGGATAGTCCGAGTTTGCTGATCCTCCACAGGCAGTGGAAAAGCACCTGGTTGCAGAGGTACCGTCCGGCATCCTCCGACAAGGAAACCGCATGTCCCTGGTTCAACAACTCCGGGTGGACCTCATCGAACGGAAGGGTTGATCGCAAAGACCACGGAGCGGAATCGTGAACAGGATGTCCCCTCGGTTGTCTGCCCGCGATGTCCGGAATGCGGAAGTCCAGTTCGTTCCAGGCGATGGTTTCCAAACGAATGGTGTCGCTGTTTCCCGCTTCGCCGAGCAGGATCACGGCATCCGGTTTGAGTTCGCGAAGCGCTTGGTTGATCCGCAACGGTGCGATCACCGAATCCACCGGAAGAATCCGTGTGTTGATCCATGGCTGGCGTTGTTTCAGCCCTGCAAGCGCCAGGGAGGAGGCGTTCTGGCTGCGCCCGCCGAAGGGGCCGAAGGCGGTGACGAGCAGTTTCATGTGCGCCGCTGAGAAAACCAGTGAGCTATTCCCAATTCAAGCGCGACCTGGTTTCGGCATGACTTCTGCTCATGTGCGCGGCGACCCAAGAAACCCCACATCACGATGCACCTCATCCAGCGCATGCTCGCCCACGAATCCGATTTGCCAAAAAGCCGGCAGGTCCTTGTGCAGGCGGAGCGCAGGCAGTTTCTCAAACGCCGCTGGCGGGGTGTGGCTCAGGACGGAACGGAGTTCGGGTTCGATCTGGAAGAGCGGCTCGTGGACGGCTGTGTCATTCATCGCGCTGAAGATCGCGAATACGTCGTGCGCCAGCTTCCGGAAGTGGTTTACCGCATTCCTTTGCGCGGCATTGGTCAGGCGGCGATGGTCGCATGGATGACCGGAAACCTCCACATGCCGGCGCAGATCGTGGATGGCGCCCTGCTGGTGCTTCATGATGAAGCGATGGCGAAACTCATCGAGCGCGAGGGCTGGGAGTTCAGCGAGGCGGAGGTCCTCTTCAACCCGATGAAAGCCATGGCCCACGCCTGAGCGGGAGCCGTGCAACACTCCATCCGATGCCTATCGATCCCACGCTCTGGCTACTTCAAACCAACGACAGCTCCTATCCATCCGGAGCTTACGCGCATTCGTTCGGATTGGAAGAATTGGTGGAATCCGGCGTGGTTTCCAAGCCCGCCGATCTCGAACGGTTTCTCGAACGCCAGGTGCTGCCCACGCTGCTCACGTTTGATCTTCCCTTCTTCTCACGGGCTCACCGCGCCGCTTGCGATGAGGATTTGGAAACCCTGGTTTCGATGGACGCGGAGCTGGATGCCTGGAGGATTCCGTTTGAAACCCGGGAGGCTTCTCGACGCATCGGATCGCAGCGCTTGGAACTGCTGGCAACGTTGGATGATTCCGAGCTCATCGCAGAATTCCGGAAGGCGAGTCCGCGCGGACATCACCTGATCGTTTCCTCTATCGAGCTTTCATCCGTGCCTCTTGCCGAAGCCGCCCGCGCCTTCGCCTATCAGACGATCGCCGGTCTCACCGCCGCTTCGATGAAACTCATCCGTATCGGCCAGACCGCCTGTCAGACGATCCTCCGCCGCACGCTCGATTTGTTAGGGGAACGGATCGACGCCAGTTTGCCCGTGCCTCACGACGGCTGGTTCAATCCGCTTCTCGAAATCGCCTCACTCCGCCACGCCCGCTCCCATGCCAGACTCTTCATCTCCTGACAAACGCCCCTTCCGCCTCGGCATCGGCGGTCCCGTGGGTTCCGGAAAAACCATGTGCGTCCTGCGCCTCTGCCAGTGGCTCAAGCACGAGTATTCCCTCGCCGTCATCACCAACGACATCTACACCCGCGAGGATGCCGAGTTTCTTCTGCGACAGAACGTGCTGCCCGCCGACCGCGTCCGCGGCGTGGAGACCGGCGGCTGCCCGCACACCGCGATCCGCGACGACACCAGCATGAACATGGCCGCCGTCATCGATCTGGAGAACGCCCATCCGGACCTCAAACTCATCCTCATCGAAAGCGGCGGCGACAATCTATCAGCCACTTTCTCGCCGGAACTCGTGGATGCCTACATCTACGTGATCGACGTGGCGGAAGGAGACAAGATCCCGCGCAAGGGCGGCCCGGCGATCCGCACCAGCGACCTGTTGCTCATCAACAAAACCGAACTCGCACCCTTCGTCGGCGCGGACCTTGATGTGATGGCGCGCGACGCCGCGTTGCAGCGCGGCAAACGTCCCTTTCTCTTCGCGGACCTCAAATCGGAAAAAGGCAAGGACGGGCTCCTCGCCTGGCTCAAGCATGAATACCTGTTTGTCTAACCCCTGGGAGCGCGGAATTCATTCCGCCCGAATTCCCCTCGATGCGGAATGAATTCCGCGCTCCAATCAGAACCATGCACAAGGGCATCCACAACCGCGGTTACCTTCCCCATTGGGATTTTGAGAATTCGGTGCAGGCAATCACATTCCGTCTCGCGGACTCCATGCCGAACGAATTGGTGAAGCGCTGGAAACGGCAACTGCAGGAAATGCTGGAGAGCCCGGATGAGAAGGCATCCGGCAGGGCTCATGCTGAACTTCGGAGGCTCATTTCTGAATACGAAGACGCAGGGCATGGTGATTGTCTCCTCCGGATTCCTGAAAATGCTGAAATCGTGCAATCACAACTCATCGAATCCCATGGATCAACCTACAGACTCATCGAGTGGTGCGTGATGCCGAACCATGTGCATGTTCTGATGAAACTGCTGGATGATACTCCGCTTCATGAGATTGTGAAACGCTGGAAGGCCGTGTCGGCCATAGGGATCAACCGGATCATGGGGCGCAAAGGAAGCTTCTGGATGGTGGACTACCATGATCGTTTCATTCGCGATCTTGATCATTTCCACAACGCCAAAGCCTACATTCGCCACAATCCGGTGAGAGCAGGATTGTGTGCGAAGCCTGAGGGCTGGCCGTATTCCAGCGCAGGTGTCAACTGGACCGCGGAATTCATTCCGCCCGAAACCGGAGGACTCGCGGAATGAATTCCGCGCTCCCAGTCACCAACACCTCGCTCGGCGGGTATCTCCGCCTGGAGTGTTCCGCGCGGCCGGATGGGACGCCTTTTATTTCTAAGCAGGATTTCCGCGTTCCGGTCCACATCGGCAAGGGCCA
>DAISZP010000083.1:0-14292 GCA_036824745.1 Luteolibacter sp. | reverse complement strand
TGGTTGGTTCCGATGGCTTGTCCGTCTTCCGGACACACGGAACCTGGCAAGCGGAGCATTCTGACCTGGAGCCATTCTCGGCAGAATGAGCAAAAAAGTTGAGAAATCGCTTGGAGGTTGAGGCCGTGATCAACCAATGCCCTAAAATGGACAGGGTATCGAAGAAGCAGAAAAGGGTTCGGGCCAAGTCCGGGCGCGGATCAAAAAGCAAACGGACAACGAGCGCGGCCAAGAGGAAGCTCAAAGCGAAGGCATTGCACCTCCTTCTTGGCCCCGAGCATTTCGATGATCGGGCAGCGGCGGCAAGACTGCGACTGTTTCCCAATGTGCCACGAAAGCTGCAATCTCCGTTTCCGCGGGATGTGGAGGTCGGGTTCGCTGGACACTACAAAAGCGGTATCTTCAAGATTCAAGGACGCGAGGAGTTCGTCGCGGATTTTGAATCCAATGTGGAGAACGCGTACTACTGGCGAATTGACAAGCGAAGCAACAGAAAGCCTCAGCGCGAGGACTCCGGGTTGATTGAAACCAATGCGGCGCTGTCATCCGGTCTTTCGAGAGTGTTCGCCGACCTCGTACGAGATGGTCGCCTGGATTTTGTCCGCAATACCGCCCGGCTTGCCTCCGAGGCCGGAATGGCGCTGCTGTGCGTTCGCACCGGCTACCTGCCATGCTACTTGGCCCTCCATCCCGACGCGGAGGGGACACTGTCCACCCACTATGGGGCGTGGACCACGGATCCAGTGAAGCACGAGTTGCTTGGAATCTCCGCCACGGGCAAGAGGGGCAAAAAAGGCCCTAAGAATCTTGGCGACTGCTATATTTCGATCCTGCGCCATAACCGGATGATCGAGTTGCCCAAGTGGGTGAAATACCGCCCTCTGAAAAACCTGAAGGAGCGTGATCCAACCGATTGGGCCATTGCGGAAGAAATGGACCGTGTCGTTAAAGAAGAACTCACCAAGCTGCCGAACGGTCCGGATTTGCTCAAACGTGCGGACAAGTATCAGAAGGAGGATGCCGAAGACTGGCTGAGGCGGTATCAATCTAGCAAAGCCGGCGTGGACAAGCAATACGCCGAACACGCAAAAACGAAGACCTCGTTGGAGGAACAACGCGCAGAACTTGAGAAGGCCAGGGCCCGGATTGCCGAACTGGAATCAAGCCAAGCCGCATTGATTGAGACGGGATCCCGGAAGATGAGCGTTTTGAAATCTGCGCGGAGGGCTGGGGTATTCACGAAGTTGTCGCGCTTCTTGACGGTTCTTTGGAAGCGAGCCGCTGCCTTCGCTGCATTGCTTCTCAAGCTCAGTCCGGCGGCGAAAAGCCGCTTCACCCGCAAGACCGATGCCGGTCATCGTGATCACGGAATGACGATGCCGAGCCTCCGAGTGGCTGGCGGGGCTGCGTTCCTCGACCAACGAGAGGCTGAAATTGCCGCGATGGGTGTGGTGAGTTTCGAAGACGCTATTGCCGAGGCTGCCGGTCCGTTCAGCTCCGCAGTCATTGGAGGTTCCGGCTCTTCGATTGGAAATCCCGCTGGTGCACCATCGGAGATTGCGGACCACTCCGAAGTTCGTGAAATGCCCATTGGGGAGACACGCAAAGCCGCCGCCGAACGAGGTGCCGAATCGAAGATGCGCCCTGATGGCACAGCAGGTGTTGAAGAGTCAAAAGCACGATCAGAGCGAAAAGGATCCAACAGTCAAAGCGCCCCATCGGATCATCCAACACTCGAATGACCTCGTTTCAAGTCACCAGGAGACGCGATCCAATACATCGACGGCTGCGGGGCGTATCTGATTCCGCAGTGGGTTTTTCGGAAACGGGTCAGGTCGGCATCCCTATGGGGGTTTGAATAAGTCCAAGTACTATGGAGCGCCCTTCAGCTATTACAGGCAATTTTCCAGCGAGGGCCAAAACATGATTGGCTCCAAAGATTCACCACCAGGTGGTCCAGGCAGTTGTGAATGATGCTTCAATCGCATTCTCAATCAATTCGGCTGCATTCACCAAGGAAATCGGGGGAGCTGCCGTAAAATTAAGGGAAGGTTTGGTTTCAACCCAGCGAGATTGTTTCGGAGATGGGCAACTGGCCAGTCAAGGGTGATGCATACCAGGTCGCAGTCCGGCCTGCCAGATCGAGGAGGATGTGGTTAGGAGTGTCGGACTTCACGGCTTGGTCGTGCTCGGGGTGCCCTGGATTGAAGCACCAAGTCCCGTCCAAACGGTCCGCGAACGAACCGACGTAGGGCTGATTGTGCAAGTGGCCTGAAACAACGAAGTCAGGCCGATATTCCTGAATCTTATGGCAGAGCTGCCGATTTCCGATGCGTCCGCCCACTTTGAGCCCGGCTGGCGGTTCGTGATGGAGCACCAGCCACGGTGTCTGTTCCTGGCGTTGTAGCCTGGCTCCTTCGTCCCAAAGATCGTCGTGATGTTCGCCTCCGTCGAAATCATAAGGGATCGTCGTGACGGCGAGTCTGCCACCCGGAGTCAATACCACTTTGGACCGCCGATCCGTCACGATCCTATCATTTTCCAGGGAATCCATCCAATGCTCGGTCAAGAGAAGGGACGAAACTTCCGGGCGGTCAGCAGCAGGAATGCCGGCCAAACGCCCGGCGCGTGGATTCCGCAGCGCCATGTTATTGTGGTCATGATTGCCGCTGCAGACAGCCAGATACCCTGGAAGTCGCGCAGTCCACCGGCGAATTGCGAGCATCTGTACAAGCAGGCCATCCGCGCGAAATCCATCCAGCAGGTCACCGGCCACTACCGCTAGATCGGTTTGCTGCAAGAGCAACCAATCGAACCAGTCCCGGCGGGAATGGAGATCCGCAGTGATGAGTATGCGCATTTTTGTTAAATTGCGGGCAGTTTGTGGATTTCCGATCTCAGTTTTTCAATTTCAATGTGGGTGTAGATTTGATTCACCTCTTGCGTTTGATGGCCGATGATTTTCATCCGCATTTCCGGAGAAACGTCGGCATTGGCCAGAGCTGAATTAATTGTGTGCCTGAGGGAATGAAAACCTCGGGCATAGAGGGCCTTCATTCCGTTGGCTGCCGGGCGTATTAAGCGGCGGTCAATCTTTGCGTAATCCATGATTGTCGAAAATTGGCTGGAAAGCCCGGTTTTCCCAGAAGGAGAGGTTTTGAACAAGGTTGGGAAGATCGGCTCACTGCGGTCTTTGGGGATGTCCCGGCTCTCCAGCCATTGCATGAGGCTCGGGTGCAAGGGGACTTTGAGTAGTTTGAGCTTCGCCTTGGTTTTCTTGGGACGAAAGCTGACTGTTCCAAGATCCAAGTTCACGTTATTCCATCGAAGACGTGCGATGTCTCCAATTCTTGTTCCCACGTAATAGCCGAAGAGTACCATTCCCGGCCAGTCGTTACAACGATTGAGTCGAAGCCTTGGCTTGGAGGTTTTGGGGCTGAATATCATGGCGTGCCACTCGGGCTCTCCGGCCTTTTCGAATAGAATTTTCACTTCTTCCGTATCAAACGGCTCCCGTTCAACAGAGTCGTTTTCGGGAAGGCGTTCGAGTCCACTTGCTGGATTGGCAAGGAGCACGCCCTCCTTCACAGCTGTCTGAAACATGCCGATAATGTCGGCAGCATATTGATTGGTGGTTTTGGCAGTTCTGGGAGGAGGCGACTGCTCTGGTTTGGTTCCTTTCTTCTGTTTCGCTTTCGTCGCCTCGGGTTGCACTTTGGCGGAGGGTTGCCAACCCATTTTGACACTGTTCCTGAATCCGCGGACATCGTCCTTGGTAACCGACGCCAAGCCTTTGTCTGCCTTTGCTCCCAGAAACGCAAGGAAGGTTCGCACGCTTGTGGCATACCGATCGCGCGTTGCTTTTTCGAGCGGAGCCTTTCTCCGCTGCCACTCTGCGGCCCATGTTCTGACCGTGTACTTTTGCAACCCTGTGCCCGTGGCGTTTTCAAGCATTTCCGACATCAGCTGCAGCACCTTGGCCTCAGTAAGACCTCCGCGTGCAGCCGCTTTCTGCGCTTTGACCAGCAATTCGAGATTGGCGCGGTCATCATCCTCGGTTGCTGATACGATTTTTTTCTCAAGCCCGGCAAACTGAAGCGCTACTGCCGTTGCTTCGTCCTTATCCGTCTTCTTCGTCGATTTCTTCAAGCGTCGGATACTGCCATCCGGTTGGGTTACATCGAATGCAGCCACCCAATACGGGGACCCTGGTCTCTTGTGAACGGTCACACTCATGGATGGAGGCTACCAGAAGTGAGAACAGAGTGCGAACAGATTCTACTGTTTTTACTGTCTTTTGTGTCTGCAACCCCTTGTAAATACAAGTATTTTACAGGATCTCAAAAGAAAGTCTCGAATCCTGGGTTCGAGTCCCAGTCCTCGTACTTCCGTTGATTCAGTTTTTCCGGCGATTCCGCCCCGCGCTTGCGGGTGTTTGGGAACCACATGGCCTGGATTTTTTCCGTGGCGCGTTTTGGATTGATGCGCGGTGCGAGGCTGGCCTTTCATGGACCTTGCCTGCTCGACTCTCGCTCACGCGGGTTCCGCCCTACCCCTAACAGCCTGCATGAATGCCAATGATCCAACCGCATCGAGAAGTCGGCGCCGGATTCTTTGGGGATGTGCCGCCGTTCTGATGATCTGGGCGGTGGTTTCCTATGTTGCGATTCCTGAAACGCTGCGACGCCGCTCGCATCGGCACCCGGCGCTCAACAACGCGCCGAAGTTGACCACCACACCTGCGGGCATCCCCGGCGATCCCTTGAACCTGTTCATCGTGGCACCGGAGGAAAAGTTGGTCTCGGCGATGTTGAAATCAGGTTGGTATCCCGCGGATCCGGTCACCCTGAAATCCAGTTTGCGGATCGCGGTGGATTCGGTGGCGCGTCGTCCCTATGACGAAGCTCCGGTGAGCGCGCTGTTGTTGTTTGGAAAAATCCAGGATCTGGCGTTTGAGAAACCGGAGGGCGGAAACCCGCGCGAGCGGCATCATGTGAGATTCTGGAAAGCACCGGGAGACGGAAAGCCCGCATGGTGGGGAGCCGCCACCTTCGACCGCAGCGTGGGCCTCAGCCACACCACCGGCCAGATCACCCACCACATCGCGGCGGAGGTGGACAAGGAGAGGGAACTGATTCTTCAAACGCTGAAGTCCGGTGGCTTCCAGTCGATTTCGAGAGAAAATGGCTTTCAGAAATCCGCAGGAAAAAACGGCGGCGGCGATCCCTGGCAAAGCGATGGTTCGCTGGGCATCGCGGAGTGGGATCCGGCTTCGTAGCAATCGAGCCAATGCGTCGGACGCCTGCCACGGGTGATTCCTGAAACTCCGCTAACACTGGAAACCCAATGATGGAGTTCGATATGAACTGTTGTTTCTCCGTGTATCAGGGTCCGCACCCAATGAATCCGATCCGGAAAATACGCGATTCATCGGGTTCCTCCAAGCAGATCATCATGAAACACCCAAACTCCCTCCTCCCGTCACTGGTCGCTCTAACCAACCTGGCGCTGCTGCCATTCGCCGACGCGCAGTTTGGCAAGTCCACCTACGTCGTGCCGGAGGGCATGGTCGAGGGCGGGCAGTTCATCCATCGTTTCCTGCCGATGAAACCGAACGCCCCTCTCCGTTCGGACGTCTGGGGCGTGGATGCGGTGAAGCCGCGGGACGCGTCGAACGGTGTGGAGGACGCGGAGTTTTCCTACTGGTGCACCTCCGTGGTGAAGGGACCGGACGGAAAGTATCACAACTTCGTGGTGCGCTGGCCGGAGAAGTCACCGAAAGGCCATTTCGAGTGGCCGAACTCCGATGTCGTGCACGCGGTGAGCGACAAGCCCTCCGGCCCCTACAAGGTGATCAAGGAAATCGGCAAGGGCCACAACGTCACGGCCTATCAGGCGAAGACCGGCACCTGGATCCTCTACATCATCAACGGCTGTTACCGCGGGCCTTCGTTGGATGGCCCGTGGACGCGCGGAACACTCTCCTTCGACACCCGCGGCCGCTCCAATGTGGACATGAGCAACTGCACCTTCGCCCGGCGCAGCGATGGCAGCTATCTGATGGTCAGCCGCACCGGCGAGGTCTGGATCAGCAAGGACGGTGACAAGGAACCCTACCGCCGCGTTTCCAACCGCTCGGCCTATCCGGCGGTGAGCAAGGCGCGCTTCGAAGATCCGGTGGTGTGGAAGGACGACGTGCAATACAACCTCATCGTCAACGATTGGTTCGGCCGCGCCGCCTACTATCTGCGCTCCCGCGACGGGCAGCGCTGGGATTGGGATCAAGGCCTCGCATACGGCCCCGGCATCTTCCGCCGCGAGGACGGAACCTCCGAGGACTGGCACAAGATCGAACGCCCGCGCGTGATCCAGGACGAAGTCGGCCGCGCCACCCACATGCTCTTCGCCGTGATCGATGATGCGAAGGAAGTGGACAAACCCAACGACAATCACAGCTCGAAAGCCATCGTCGTGGACGTCACCGCGCCACGCACGATCCATGTCCGCAAGGATGGCGATCGTTTCCAGGTCGCGATCGAAGGCGGCAAGGACATCGATGCCAAAAGCATGCGCTTCGGCGCGCCGTCGCGGGTGGACTTCGGCAAGGCCGCGGCTCCGCTCTCGGTGAAAACGAACGGCACGCGCTTGATCGCGGAGTTTTCCGATGGCGATTGCGGTTTCGAAACCAAGGATCAAACCGCCAAGCTGATCGCCAAGGACCTCAAGGGCGGGCTGATCTTCGGTTACGCGGCGCTTCCCTCCGAACCCGCGGAATACCCCTTGCTCAGCGCGCATGGCAGCATCGCCGCAGGAGATGTTAGAAACAACAAGCGCGAGCTGAAGGTGACGGTGGAGAACTTCGGCCTGGCGGAATCAAGCGCGACCACGGTCGATCTAACCATCCGCCCGGATGGCCGTGAGCCGGTCAAGCTGAGCGAATCGCTGCCGGCGCTCGCCCCCTACGCCGCCCGCGAGGTGGTCTTCCAGGTGGCGGCGGACGCGTTGCCGCCGGGAGCCGCTCCCAAAGCGGAAATCGCCATTAAGAGCGCCACCGCCGGCGATGTCCTGAACGTCACGCTTCCGAAGCTGCCCTGATGGCTGGCTTTGGCGTGAGTTACCAGTTCAAATCAATCGGCCGAACCGTGATCGGGTTTCATTTCGTATGAAGACACCATGAAACATCCGGCCATCCAATCACTCGCGCTGGCCGCTCTGGCAATCTTGGCCAGAGCGGAGAACCACATCCCGTTTCCGGACGCCCTTGAAGCGGCCTCGGTCCATCAGGAACGCGCCACCGACATCATGAGCCAGGCGATCCCTGTCGGCAACGGCGACCTCAACGCTCTGTTATGGGACCGCGATGGGGCGCTCTGCCTGAGGGTGACGAAAAACGACATCTGGGATGCACGAATCGACACCTCCGGGGATCCTCCGCTTCTGAAGATGGATGTGAAGAACCGCACGTGGAGTGGCGGAATCAACAAAGTGCCGAGTTGGCACCAGTTTCCCTATCCGCAACCCCGCTGCGCCGCGGTGGTGAGGATCGCCGGAGCATCGGAGGGCGAACCAGATTTGCCGCTGCATCTCGATTTGCGCAGGGCGGTTGTGACTTCAAGCCGGACGACCGTTCGTGTTCTAGCAGATCGAAACGTGATCCTGATCGAGAGTCCGCATGAAGTTTCGCTGGAAGAGGTCGGTGCCAAACAATTGCCTCCCGCGGAAAAAGGGGAAACAGGCGGCGTGCGCTGGCTCCACATGCGCATGCCGGGTGATACGGACTACAATGGCATGGAGTACGCGCTCGCCGTGGCCAGCAGCGGCACTCGTCACGTTGTTGCGGCGCTCACCTCGTTTGATGTTCAGGGATCGGTGGTGGAGAATGCGGTCGCTCTCGCACGGCGCACGCTTGAGCGGGATCCGGTGGTGGCTCATGAAAAAATCTGGGAGGAATTCTGGTCGGCATCCGGAGTCCGTTTGGGGGACAAGTTCTTCGAGCAGTCATGGTACCGGAACCTCTACTACATGCGCTGTTTCTGCCGGCCGGGCACGGCGATGCCCATCTGCCTCTTCGCCGGGCTCGCCGCGGATACCACTCCCTGGCACGGCGCGCCGACGCTCAACTACAACTTCCAGCAAGTCTATTGGCCGATGCTCTCGACCAACCACATCGACTTGATGGAGCCCTACCTGAGGTTCCTGAAAAACTTCGCGCCGCGCGGCAGGTGGCTCGCGCAGGAAACCTACGGGGTGGACGGGCTGTTTCTACCCCTGAACATCTTCGGACCCGAACATCTTGTTCCACCGGAATCCGCGAAGAGCAGGAACCGCCGGCAGATCGCCTATGTGCCGTGGACCTACACCCTCGCCTGCACCGGATGGGGGCTCCAACCGGTCTGGCAGCGCTATCAACACGCTCCGGACAAACACTACCTTGAGGAGATCTATCCGCTGATCCGCGACGGAGCGGAATTCTACGCCAACATCCTGGAACTCTGCCGGGACGGCGAATTCGGCCCGAGCTACAACCCCGAGCACGGACCGTTCGGCACCTTCAACAATCCGGCCGATCTCGCCTACTGCCGCTTTCTCCTCGGAGCCGCGTTGAAAGCCGCGGACGCTCTACAGCGCGATGCCGCACTGGCCGCGCGCTGGATGAAACAACTCGCCCGCGTGCCCGGCTATGAAACCACACCGTTAGACGGGCAACCGATCATCGCCAACTGGAAGGGCGCGGATGCGGACAGAGTGCCGGTCCACAACGTTGCCACGCCCACGGTCCCCGTTTTTCCGGCGGGTGAGATCCACTGCTTTTCAGAGCCTGATAGAAAAACAACCTTCGAGCGCACGCTCAAATGGTTGAAGCACCGCGACGATAACGCCCACATCATGGTCAATGTCGCTCGCGCGCGGTTCTCGATGCCGGAAGCCTACACGATGACACGGGCCCACTTCACCAAGCTGCTCGCACCCAACGGTCTCTTCACCAAGTGGCCGGGCCACGGATCGTTCCTCTCCGAAAGCTGGGCCTTCTCCGGTTTGACCTGCGAACTTCTGATGCAGAGCGTCGGTGGAGTGATTCGTGTGTTTCCCGCATGGCCGGAAAAACTGGATGCGGAGTTTGTGAATCTCCGCGCCGAGGGCGGCTTCCTCGTTTCAGCCACTCGCAAAGGCGGGAAAATCACCGGCATCTCCATCATGCCGACGGTGGACGGAACGCTTCGCGTTCTCAACCCATGGAGCGGCAACCTCCTCGAACGCCATGCAGAGGCTGGAAAACCCATTCATCTTTCACCCGACACACCATGAGAAATCCGATCCTCCAAGCACTCGCGCTGGCCGCCCTGACAATCAACGCCCATGCGGAGAACACCGCGCCGGAGGCGAATGCCAAGGTCGTGATCCACAGCGGGGTTACCCAAGGCTTCACCCATCCCGGAATCGGTCTCACGAAAGGGGTTCTGGAAAACGCGAGAAACCAGGTCATCGCCAGGCGCGACCCCTGGTGGTCCGCCTATCAGAAACTCGCGGCCCACCCGAACTCCGCGGAAAAGGTTTCCTGCCGCAACCAAAGCACCAAGGATCCCTCGAAACCGGACTCTGACACCTTCGACAGCCGCGGCATGGAAGCCCGCCTCAAGGGCGACGCGGACAAGGCCGTGCGGCAGGCGCTGATGTATTGCTTCACCGCGAAACAATGCCACCGGGCGAACGCGATGAACATCATCCGCACATGGGCGAAGCTCGATCCGAAGAAATTCAAGAGCTTCCCCGAGGACCACATCCACGCGTCCTATCCGGTGCAGAACCTGATCATCGCCGCGGAACTGATGCGTTACACCGCCGCGCCTTGGCCGGACCTCGCATGGTCGGTGAAGGACACCGAGGTGTTTACGAAAAACTTCGTCACCCCGGCGGTCACCACGTTTTTCGACCGCAACGGCCACTTCATGAACCAGGCGGGCTATCCGATGGCGGCGGCGATGGCGGGATACATCTTCACCAACGACCGGGCCGGATACGCCAAACGCGTGGAGTGGTTCACCCTGAACAAGGACGCGCCTAACAAAGGCTGGAGTTTCTCGATCCAACACCTCGCCCGCCGCGTCGACACCAACGCGATCACCGGGGAAACGGTCACACCGCCCAACTTCCAGCTCGTGGAGATGGGCCGCGATCAGGCGCACGCCGGCGGCGATGTGGACATCTTCATGAACATCTCGCGCATGATGAACGCGCAGGGAACCCGGGTGGACCCGGTGATGGGAACGATTTCCAACAAACCGGACGCCGTGGGCCCTTACGAGTTTCTCGACGACCGCATCCTCGCCATCGCCGACCAGTTCTGCCGCTTCATGTTAGGCCATGAAACGCCGTGGATTCCCACGCCTTCCGACATCGGTCCGGATGGCGCGGTGCGCCAGATCTATCCGCGCATCGCGGACAACTACCGCGGGCGCATCCGCGGCCTCGATTTCTGGGACGCGCACTATTACTACACCTATCAGAAAGGCGTCGATCTTTCGAAAAAGGCTCCGTTTTACGATGAGGCGTTCCGCAAGCGCATCGTGAACTCGGACACGGACTGGATCTTCATTCCCGCCAAGGTGAGTGGGGAAGGCGCGCGCGTTCCCGCCACCGAGCAGGAACCGGATGCGGTCGAGGTGGAATTGCGTTCCACCGTGTATGATGGCAACGCCTTGGTCATGAACGAGGGCGGCACCGGTTTCGTCCGCGTGACTCCGGCCAATGGCGGCACGCGCGTCGCCATCCTCAGCGCGGATACGGATCGGAAAACCGTGTGGCTGCGGGTGCGCTCAACCGCCACCATGGAGATCTTGATGTCCCGCTTCAAGAATCCATGGCTCATTCCAAACACTCAAGGCGAGTGGCGAGACGTGGCCTACACCATGAGCGGGCTCGAACGCTTCGGCGACATCGTGTTCTTCGACATCAAAGGCCCGAAGGGAAGCCGTCTGGACATCGACAAGTTTGTTAGAAAACCGGATGAATCGCGCAAAGCTCCCGAATTCAAGGATGGCGCGGGAGATCTGCACTTGATCGCTTACGTCGGAGCGCCGATCCGGCTGGATTTTTCAACAACGAGCAGCGGCGCGGTGATTGGATGCACGGACCAACCGGTGGATGCAAAACCCGATCCCGCGGGCGGAGTCTTCGAATGGACGCCGAAATCCGCTGGCGAAAGCAGCTTCGCCCTCACCGCCACCGAGGGCGAGGCAATGACGGCGCGGAAGGTGACCGTTTCCGTGATGCCGGACCGAAAGGCCGCGCTCGAAAAAATCGCGGAAGCGCATGATCCGAACACCACTTACGTCGAAGCCGGCGTGAAAGACTGCAAGGCACTCTACGATGGGGCCATGGCGGAACTGAAGGAGAAGGATGACGCGGTTTTCTATCAGAAACTGCGCGGCTTGCAGAAGGCATTCGGCAGCCTCCAACCACTCACGCCGCTGTTGCCGGATGGAAGCATGGACTATCCCGGACTGGTCGTTGAAACCACAACCAAACCGGGCGAGATCGCGCTGCTCACGGATGGAAACGACGACACCTTCGCCGTATTCACCTCGGCCAAGGACCTCGGTCACATTTTTGACTTCGGTCCGGGTTTCCGCATCTCGGCGAACGCATTCGCCGCGGAGGGCCGCTTGAACTTCGAGACCCGCACCCAGGACGCGGCCTTCTTCGGCTCGAACGACGGCAAGGAATGGACGCAGCTCACTCCTCCGTTAGACAAGGCTCCAACCGAGCTGACCCGTCTCGAGGTGGAGGAAAGCAAACGCGGACTCCAATTCCGATATCTGAAATTTCAGAAAACCAGCCGCAAGTCCGCACCCATCTTCGAACCCTCGGAGCTGCGGATTTACGGCCAGCGGCACGAAGTGAAGTGAGCCATCCCGTTTACGGGTTCGCCGCACGCACGAGTTTCATTTCCTGCCTGCGTTCCTTTTCATCGCGGCGGAAGATCGGCCCCACTTCGACGATGCAGTTCTCGCCCTCTGCGCGGGCTTTCGCGCAGTCCGGGCTCGCCGGGCCGGTGTTTGGATAGAACACGGAGGCTTTTTTCAATGCGACCTTCTCTCCGTTGAGGCGCGGCCAACCGAAGGTCACATTCACCTTCGGAATGTTGGAACGCGGGATTTTCGCGGTGGAATAGACTTCGACAAACGCGGAGTGCTTCGCCCAGAACGTGAAGTCCTCGCCTTCGAAACGCAGGCTGCCCACATCGAACACGGCATCCGGCTTCGAATGATCCTTCACGCGGCAGTGGAACCAAGTCGCGGGTTTGCTATCGACCATCTCCGTTTCACCCTTGGTGATGCTCCAGGTGTAGGTGCCCTTGGTCCATGGATAGGGGCGGCGCACGCTGGCGAACTCGCCTTCGTACCCGGCGCTCTCGACCAAGCAATCCGAACCGGCGGTTTTCACATGGTGCAGGCCGATGGGAGTCATCTTGTCGCTCGACCAACGCGAGAAGATCGCCCCTTTCCCGGGATGGACGCGTTCTCGTTTCTCATCGCTCACCCAGCCGTTGATGTTGCTCTGGATGCCTCCGTAAAACTGCAGGTCGTTGATCTTCGCGATGCCGCAGGGCGAAATGTAGAGGTTGTAGGTGGCGGGCACGTCGCGGTCGATGGTGACATCCATTTCAAGCGACTTGAAGTGCTCCACCGGCTTTTCGAAGTCCCACCAGAAGTTGACGACGTGCCATGGACGTTTCGGAAGGGTGACACCGAGTTCCTTCGCCATCTCATCCGGCGAGGGCTGGGCACAGGGATCGTCACCAGCGAGAACCGGAAACACGGGCAGCAATGCGGCGAATACGAGGAATTTCATGGCAGATGCGGATAGATTTCAAAAACGACGAAATCCCATACGCGCCCGCGGGGACGGAGTTTTCCCCGAATTCACTCGGCCGCTTCCAGCCGCAGGTAATCGAGGCCGAACATGTGGGCTTTCACGGCCTTCTCATTCGCTCCGGTGATGGTGGCGGAAAATTCGTTTCCAGCCGTCTTGAGTTCGAAAACACCGAGATCCATCTCCTCGGAAACGATCACGTCCGGATGATGAAAATCGATCGGTCCGCCGGTGTTGTGGCCATTGATCGCGAGTTGGTGGATGCCATAGTCCTTCGCCTTGAGGAAACGCCCGAAAACCCGGAAACGCCCGTCTTTCGGTGCGGGGAAACGAACGGCCAGAGTATCGCCGGGCCTCATGCCCGCGTGCCACCAGAGGTGACTGCCGCCGCTCGGGCCATCCCACGGCTGCGGCCCGGCCACTCCAGTGACTTTCACAATCTCCATCGTTTCCCCTTCGATCGCCCCGGGCACGCGGGGAACCTGATAGACCGGCATCGGACGCAGCGCGACATCCGCATCCGTTAGAGCGGTGAACCCATCCTTGGAACCCGGCCTCGCATACCAATAGGCGACGACATCCATGTTCACCTTGCAGGTCTTGTTCCAATGCCACAGCTCCATGTCGAAGCGGAAGTCCTTTTGGAACGGAATGCGGTCGAGGATGTGGAACCGGTTCACACTGGTGCGGCCGTAGTTTCCCGGGCCATCGCAGCGCGATTGCGAGTGATAGGCGTGGGTGAACAAACCCGGCCAGCACCAGGCATAGCCGTAGTAGTCCTCAGTGCCCGTGCCGAAGTGGCTGGGAAAGGTTTCTCCATCCACGTAGATCTTTTCGTCACCCTCGCCCCACCAATCCTTCACCGGGTTGTCGATGGAGAAGGAAACCCCGGCGAATACACCGCGGCCCGAGGTTGTGAGATAGTTCCAGTCGATCAACGGCCGCGTCGGGACATCGAACTGGCTGCGGAACTTCGCGTGGAAATGCATCGTGCGATCTGTCCAGACATGCGGCCGCGCCGTGATCCCTCCCTTGAGCGAAAGCGCGGTTTTCGTGTGGTTCACCAACTCCACGATCGCGCTTTTTTCAAAAGGCATGAACCAGCGCGACTGCAAACGGCCATCGGATGTCATCGCGAGCGGCAGCGTGGAAAACGGGTTGATTCCCGGCGCGCTGCCGAAGAAGTCGCCGAGCGGCGCTTCCACACAGGTTTCCCCGTCGAAGATCCATCTCACCACCACACCGCGGAGCGCGGTTTCGGTGTCCGGCGAATCGACACGCAGATCCACACCCGTGACGGCCATCGGGCCATGCAACTCCCTGCGGACCGTCTCTCCGGCGGGAATGTCGAGTTGGAATTCGCGGGGCCCGGATGTCGCGTCCACGGTGCTTTCCGGATTCGCCAAGCGCGCGGCGAGC
>DAISZP010000082.1:0-14297 GCA_036824745.1 Luteolibacter sp. | reverse complement strand
AGTCAGTCGGGTGAGTTCGGCTGGCTGGAAATGCAGGCTGATTCACAGACACAGGGTGATCATGTTGTGCCATCCCTGCGGATTCGCTTTCCTCGTCTGGGGTTGCGCCGCCCGGTATGGCTTTTCCGTTGCGCCAATACGGGGCAGGTATGGCCGCGCTCGATCCTTGGACTGTATCCGGGATCCAGCCGCAGCTCTCTGGAGGAAACCTCTCCAGACACCCTCGATTTGGATGCCCGAATCGGCAGACGTCGTCGCGAACTGCGGGAATGGTCGGGATTTCGCCAGGCGCTATGGGCGGAAGAGCATAGCGCTCAGCTTTCGCCTCAGGAGAACGCCCGGCTACAAGACCTCTTTCGCATCGGTATGCGCAACATTCTCAGCAGTACGACGACCCTAGAGCTGGGTATCGACATCGGCGGCTTGAGCGCGGTGTTAATGGGAAATCTCCCGCCGGGGAAAGCCAACTACCTCCAGCGCGCGGGCCGCGCTGGACGTCGGGCGGATGGTTCAAGCGCTGTGCTGGGATTTGCCCGGCCATCGCCATACGAGCGGGAGGTGTTTTTGGATTTCCGTCGCTATTTGGATCAGTCGCTGCGACAGCCAACTATTTTTCTGGATCGCGCTGCCATTGTGCGACGTCACGCCCATGCATGGTTGCTCGGCGAATTTTTTCAGCGTCATTATCTTCAAGCAGACCACACCGGTGCGATGGATGCCTACGGAAAGATGGGGCCATTCACAGGAGCACCGCTGCCCGCGAAGTGGAAATCGGATGATCCCGGCAAACCGCCTCTGCCTGATCCTCCGCAGCATTCCGTGTCATCGCTGTTTCTCTCCTTTCTTGCTCAAATTGCGGCCGACGCTCCGCATCAAATGGTCACAAGCTTGCTCCACCTCTGGCATCAATGTCCTGAGTTGGAGGCGCTGCTCGGTGATGGCACGGCCGCGTGGCCAGAGATTATCTCGCATATTCGGCAAGAATTTGAAAATGCCATCCGTGACTGGCGCGAGGATGTGAACTCACTGACCGCCGCATGGCAGGAGGTGCCTGCTACGCCGCCCGCCGGGATCACGATGCCCGCGCTCCGGGCACAGGCGAACGCGATCTTCTACCAGCTCCGCACACTGCATCAAATGACTGTAATCGAGGCGCTGGCGGACACCCGGGTTCTTCCGCGTTATGGTTTCCCAATCGGGCTGTGCCGGCTCCATGTGCAGGTGGCAGATCGCGACCCTCACTCCGGCAGGATGGTGCTGCGGGATGAGGATCAGTTCCGCTTACAACGCGACTCCATGATGGCGATGCGGGAGTATGTGCCGGGGTCGCAGTTGTTGGCGGGAGGCAAAATCGTGACGTCCCGTGGGCTTCTGAAGCACTGGACTGGCACGATGGCCGCCAACGAATCTTGGGGACTGCGAGGTAGGTTCATCCGCACTTCTACCGGCTACATGGATTATGAAACCGGCGCTGGAAGGCCGAGTCTCCCGCCCAATCTTCGGCCCACCGACCGACCGCCTGAACAGGGAGAGATGATTTTCCCCAAAGCCGGCTTCTGCACCTCGGCGGCCGAACCTCCGCGCCACGGCAGCGACTTCGAAAAGGTCGGTAAAGTCGATGTCTACACGCTCGCCTTCAACCAGCCTGAGGCGTGCGATCCTCCTCAGCCGGGATTTGGGGGGATGGCTGGCTGCGTGGTCACTTATCGTCACGGCGGGGAACTGCTGCTTCTGAACAGCGGCGAGGACGGACGTGGCTTCGCCATTTGCCAGAAATGTGGCTATGCCGACAGCGAGTGGCACATCAACGGTCAGGGCGCTGTGAATTTGCCGAACTTGTTCCTTTGGCATTCGCCTTTGCAAACCACGGGCAGGGGACGTGACCGCCGGTGCTGGACGGATGATACTGCCCCCGTATGGCGCAGGCAGCATCTCGCAGCGAAGCAGACGACCCATCTCCTGAGATTGGATTTCTCCCGTTGTGGCCGCCCGTTGACGAGGGAACTCCTAATCACTCTTGGTCAAGCACTACGCCTCGCCGCCGCTGAGCTTCTGGAGCAGGATGTCCGGGAAGTCCGAACGTTGAGTCCAGTTCCTGACCCGGACAGTCGTGCCTACGGATCGGTGATTCTTTACGATACGTTGGCAGGTGGAGCGGGACATTTGGCGCAGCTTTCCCATCCAGAGCATCCCGGACGCGGACGTGAATGGATAGAGCGGGCTGTGGCTCTCCTCACCGTGCCGGAGGGCTATCCGCCCGGAGTCCGTGAACGCGAAGCCATGCGACGGGTGCTGACTGCCGATGCCGCCGACGAATTACTGGTGCCGATGGAGGCTCTGGCATTCCTGCAACATGCGCTGGCCGCCGTCGCGCCTGTCGAACCGATGATGCCTGTTGAGGCTCCTATTCCTAGTGACGCATGGACTTTGGAAAGACTGCTCACAGAAGAGCCACCTGAACGATTCCGGTTTTGGTATCCAGGCAGCGATGTCGCGGGAATGAATGGTATCACCTGCTATGAGTGCGTTAGAAGCACTGAGAAGCCCACCCCGACCGGAAATGTTCCAGTGATTCTCCGCCATCCAGTATTGGAAGGCGGCATCGCTGTCGGACGATGGTTTGCCAGACAGTTCGGTGATGATTCTTGGCAGGTGCGTCTACGGAAAACAGAGGGAGCGGCACCGGTGATTCAGCTTACCCAAGCCGAGTACGATGCACTGACGCCGCTGGCCGCGGTCACAACCAACGACTGATAATCATGGCCCGCCTTCTCCCTCACTTTGATTCCTCCGCCATCACCCAACCGGGTGAACGCAAAGTCGCCGAAGCCTTGTGCGCCCAACTCGGGCCGGAAGTGGTTATCTTCCACAGCTATCCTTGGCTGCGCCCGGAACGACACGAGCGATCCCAAAAGGAAACACTGCATGAAGGAGAGGCAGATTTCGTCATCGTTCATCCGCGCTTCGGCATCATGGTGGTTGAGGTGAAGGGAGGACATGTGTTTTACGATACGCAAACCATGCGCTGGGAGCGTCGTGGTGCCAGGCACCAGATGAAAGATCCATTTGCCCAAGCATCCAGAAGCATGCACGCGCTCGAAAAACTGGCCCAGGAAAGGGCTTTTAAAGCCGGGCTTCCTTTTGCGCGGGGTTTTTGCGCTGTGTTCCCTGACTGTGACTGGAGCGGTACACCGCCGCCCGGAGCTGTGAACAATAATCTCTTCACCGCACGCGATCTTGGTCAGCTCGGGAGTCGGATTGAATCATTGTTTCGAGCCTTTGACCGGCGCTCCGACCACAAACAGCTGCCTGCATCCGTGCTTGACAGGATCGCCCGCACCCTGACCTCCGAATTCAAACTTACCCCTGCCCTTTGGCGCGAGATTGAGGAGCAGGAGCGCATCCTGTTCCGCTTTACCGAGGATCAAATCCAGATGCTAGGTTTGCTGTCTGAACACAAGCGCGCCGCAGTCCAAGGCGTCGCCGGTTCTGGGAAGACGCAGCTTGCCCTGGCAAAGGCGAAAGACTTTGCCGATCAGGGTTTGCGCGTGCTGCTGCTGTGTTACAATCGGATGCTGGGCGATTGGCTCGTGGAACAGACGGAAGGTTACAAGAACAAGATCGTTGCTACCAACTATCATCGACTGGCCCGTGAATGGTGTGCCCGTGCAAAGGTTCCCTTCAACGCTACTCCGTCTGACGATGACTCCTTCTGGATAACCGAAGCAGCGCAGCGATTCGAAAATGCTATTGAGCGACTGGAAAACGAGCGATTCGATGCCGTGGTTGTGGATGAAGGACAGGATTTTCATTCATCCTGGTGGGACAGCGTTGAATGGCTCAACCGTGACCTTTCCGACGGTCGGCTCTATGTCTTTTACGACCCGTCCCAACGTCTCCAATACGCTCAGGACCAAACGCTGCCCCGTCTTGGAACTCCTTTCGTGCTACCCTGCAACTGTCGCAACACCCGTCGCATATCAAACCTTTGCTCCACCAGTATCGGACGGGAAATCAAGGTGAAACTCGGAGCCCCCGAAGGCCAGGAACCAGAAATCTGCATTGCCGAAACTCCCGAAGCACAAAAACAAGCCGTTATACGCTGTCTCAATGGCTGGCTGTCAGGCACGGGCGGGCTATCGAAGAAGCGAATCGCCATTCTCTCACCGACGGCTCTGGCACAAAGTTCCCTGCGGAATGTGGCCTCCCTCGCCGGCATCCCCCTGACGGATGATCCCAGTGTGTGGCGTTCCGGGCAGGCGGTGCTCTTGACCACCGTTCGGAAGTTCAAAGGTCTCGAAGCCGACGCCGTAGTGCTCTTTGACATGCAGGAAGAAACAGGTGTTTCGTCATTGCTTTACGTCGCCGCCTCCAGAGTCAAACATCTATTAACTATTATTGCTAGATCTAGGCAAATTCTGAATCCAATCATTTCGTAAATCGCCAAGTTTCAATTTGCAAATTTCATCGCCGCAAATTCCTGCATGATCCTGATGCCCACTCTCATTTAAATTTGCCGCGCAAATGCTCTACACGACCCAAAAAACAAGCTGTACGTTAACGAGCTAAACCAGATCTGTGGGATTTCAAACTTTTTATTTTAACCAATCAACCGACCATGAGCTTCCACATCACCGCCGATACATCCAAAGCCATCGAATTCTTATTTGGGAGATCATCTTTCCCGCTTTTAGGTTCATTGAGCTTGAGTAATGAAGGGAGTCAGCCGTGCGAAGGGCTCATGTTGGAGATTTTTGCGGAGCCCGTATTTTTCGAGCCCAAGCTTCTGCCAATCCAATCGCTATCGACGCAATCCACCCAGTCGCTGACTGACGTCGTCGTTGATTTGAAATCGGATTTCTTTCTCAGGTTACCCGAGCAATGCGAAGCCACGGTTCGCTTGAGCTTGAAGAAGGATACCGAAATCCTCGCGGAGATTTCCTCGTCGGTGACGCTGATTCCGCCCCAATCGCATCTCACCCTCATCTACGACCACTCGATCAACTACGCGTTCCAGCAGAATGCGATTCCAGTGGTGAAGGAGTTGATCTTGCAGAACAACGGTGTGGCAAGGAGGGATCTGATGTTGCGGGTGACAACCGAGCCGGCTTTTGCTCCCGCAGTCGAGGTGCGGCTCCAGTCCATCGAGCCTGCCGGTGAGTTCCGGGTTTCACCATTGGATATGAAGTTGAGCCATGATTTTCTCGCCGATCTGAATGAGAAAGTCGCCGGGTGGTTGAAGGTTGAGATGTTGGAGGGCGGAGAGGCCGTCCAAACGATCACTGAGGCTATTTCCCTTTTGGCGCGCAACGAGTGGTGTGGTCTGGTGGCTCTGCCGGAAATTCTAGCGGCCTTTGTGCTGCCGAATGATCCGGCGGTGATGACGGTTCTCGGCCGCGCATCGGACGTGCTGAAGGAGGCCACTGGTCGTTCGGAGTTGAATGGCTATCAGGATAAGAGCCGGAAGCGGGCATGGGAGCAGGTAGCCGCGATTTACAAGGCGATTGGTGAGTTGGGCATCCGCTACATCAATCCGCCTGCGAGTTTTGAAAACACCGGGCAGAAGGTTCGCTTTCCCTCGGAAATCGTCAGCCAGCGCTTTGGCACTTGCCTGGATCTGACGCTTCTTTTTGCCGCCTGCTGTGAGCAGTCGGGACTACGGCCGTTTGTGTTCATCCACGATGGTCACGCATACGCCGGATGCTGGCTTGAGGAGCGGAGTCTGCCGGAACCCGCGGGCGATGACTTGCAGCAGATCCGCAAGCGCGCAACGGACGAGTTGATCACCGTGTTTGAAGCAACCACGGTGACAAGTGATCGCGCAGGAACGCTTGACGAGGCGGAGTTGCTGGCGAAACCCCACCTCCAGACGGAGAAACCATTCCGTCTCGCCCTGGACATCCACGCGTCGAGGGCGGCAAGGATCGCCCCTCTGCCAGTGCCAGGACAGGTTTCCACCACTCCCGGTTCGCCGGTGGGGGGGGCTAGGCCGGAACCATCAAGTGGCCTTGGGTTACGGGAATTTGCCGAAGAAATAACAGTCGCCGATGCGGGCTCCGCCAAGCCCGCCAATCGCATCGACCTTTGGAAAAGCCGGTTGCTGGATCTCAGTTTGCGCAATCGCTTGCTGAACTTCCGGGAGACGAAATCAACCATTCGCATTCTGTCTGAGCCCGAGCACGTGGAGGACGAACTGGCTGCCGAGCGTGAGTTGTCCCTACGGGCGAAGCCGAAGTTGATGAGCGAGGAGGATCCGCGCAATGCAACCACCTTCACCAAGGAGCAGCGTGCCGACGCTCTGAAAGACCATTTGAAGGATGAACTCAAACTGGGGCGCCTTCACACGCATCTTGAGGAAAACGAACATTCCCGCCGCTTAACCGAATTGTTCCGTTCGGCACGCAACGCGCTGGATGAAAACGGGACGAATACCCTTTTTGCCGCCGTTGGCATCCTGGAATGGCGCGAAACCAGGCACAGTGATCGTGTTCATCGCGCGCCTCTCCTGTTAGTGCCCGTGGAATTGAAGCGGAAGTCGGTTCTGGAGGGATTCACTCTTCGGCGAATCGACGAGGAAACACGCCTCAACGTCACGCTGATGGAGATGCTGCGGCAGAATTTTAGAAAAGAAGTTCCCGGCTTGGACCCGCTGCCGGAAGACGTAAACGGCGTGAATGTGGACCATGTCCTGAGGATCTTCCGCGAAGCAGTGAGGGATCTCTCTGGTTGGGAGGTGAAGTCCGAGGTATGGCTTGGGCAGTTCTCTTTTACCAAGTTTCTGTTGTGGAAGGATCTTGCGGATCGTTTGGAAGACCTCACCAAGAACCGTGTCGTCAGTCATCTCATCCATCAGGCCGGCACGCCGATTCCGAATCCATCGGAAGACATCCGCGCCCACGAGTTGGATGACCGTTACCACCCGCGTGAGGTGCTTTGCCCGCGCAGTGCGGACTCCTCTCAACTTGCCGCGGTCTTGGCGGCGGCGGACGGTCATGACTTCGTGCTGGAAGGTCCGCCTGGAACCGGAAAATCGCAGACGATCACCAACATCATCGCCCACTGTCTCGCTGTTGGGAAACGCGTGCTCTTCGTGGCTGAGAAGCGGGCCGCACTTGATGTGGTTCATCGTCGCCTGCGAGAGGATGGGCTTGAACCCTTCTGCCTCGAACTTCATTCCAATAAAACTGGGAAGGCCGATGTACTCGCCCAGTTTGACCGGAGCTTGAAGTTCGCGGAAGAGACGGAAACCACGGATTGGGACCTTCGTGCCGCGGAACTTGAGCGACTGCGGACGGCGCTGAATGCGTATTCGCGAACTCTCCACAAGCGGCTTCCTTGTGGTCTCAGTGCCCACCATTGCCTCGACTACCTGCTGGCGCGCAAGGATGAGCCAGTCGTGAAAATGGAAGGCTGGTCCGCCATTCTTGAAACCACCGCGGAGACCTTGGAGCGGGCACGGCAAGTGGCACGACTCATGCAGGAGCGTACACGGCCGCTGAACCCCCTGGCGGATCATGCGCTCACTCCGGTGGCTTGTGAAGAGTGGTCACCGACATGGGCGGAGCGATCCTTTGAGTTGAATACAGGACTTGCCGAAAGTAGTCAGCAGGTTGCCGAAGCAGCTCGGAATCTGCTGAAATGGATGCAGTCGGAACGTGTTCTGAATCGCGAGGATTTGCTACGACTCGACACCTTGATGGCGTCGCTGCTCTCACCCGAACCCGTGGGACCGGCATTCGCCACGACACCTTGGGCTCAGCTTGCGGCGGATTTGGAATCGTGGACCTCGTTAGTGAAAGAACGGTCCGGACTTCGGGGGACCTTGGCTCCTCTGTTTGTCGCGCGCGCAGCGGGTGCGTTGGCGGTTCCGTGTGAATGCGCGAGCCACGAAGCGGCTGATGCTCTATACCAGAAAGGGCGTGACTTGCAGGTTTTGTTGAAATCAGCCACAGTAGCGGCGGAGAATTTTCTTTGGTGGCTTGGTGCCCCTGAACCACAGGCATCACGTGAGCGGTTGATCCATTTGACCGCTCTGGCGGAATGCTTGCTGGAGGCCGATGAAGTCGGAGCTGGCTTTGTGACGACACCATGGGAAACTTGGTCACCCTCCTTCGACCGCTGGATTTCACTGATTCGTGAACGGGCTGGGATTCGTTCAAAACTCAAGGGCTATGACGAAGGAAATCTTCTCGCCCTCGATTTGAATCTGCTACAACAGAAATGGAACAAGGCCAAGTCGGCATGGTTTTTACCGAAGATGCTGAACACCGGCTCTGTTCGGAGCAACCTGAGCAAAGCACTTCCCGCCAAGGTCAAACCTGACGAATCCGCAATGGGCGACATTCTGGCATTGGCGATCCGCCTCAGGGAAATCAATCACGAACTCACGTCCATTTACACGACTGCGGAAGCATTGTTGGGTAAGAGTTGGAATGGAGGGGAACCTGATGGTGCGCAAATTGAGAGAATCCGGTCATGGGGTGAAACCTTGAATTTGCGGCTCAGCAAGGTGGCAGGAACCAATGCCTTGTGGCTCTCCTCGATGCGGAATCATCTCGTCGGGTATCTTCAGTCCGGTCCTGCAATTTTCGCCGCCGGCAAATCCGATGGTGACCGTTTGATTTCGATGCGTGATTCATTCAAAGCTTTTGATGCGGCCTATCAGGATTTCATGACATCGGGATCCTTGGATCGGGTTCCCCTTCAGGAGACGGCCGATTACATGCCTGAGGTGGCAAAGTTGCTGGAGATGTTCCTGACAGCCGCTCCTCGCTTGCGGGAGATCAACTCGACGCTTGCCGCAGGGTCGCCCACCGCGGAGGCCTATCTTGGGGGCATTTGGGCGAAGGGTGAGCCGGATCCGGATGCGATCCACGAGGCCCGGATCTGGGGTGAGTGCCTTCATTCCCGGATGCTGGCCTTCGCCGGAGACGACTTCGCATGGCTGGGTACCTTCAGGCAGATCCTATCAGGACTCTTCGCTGAAGGGCCGGCGGTTTACGCTCCGGAAACAACCATAGGTGGTCGCATGACCCGCTTCCGCAGCGATTGGGCCGCTCACAATGAAGTTTTGGAACGTTTTGTGCTGGATCTCCGGTTGAGGCGTGAAGTGCTGGATCAAGCCGGTGACCATCTAGTCGCAACCCATGCGCTCACCGAGCGGATCGCCGGAGCATGGCCGAAGATACGCGAGTGGTGTTCCTGGCAGAAAGTTCGCATGGAGGCCATCCAACTTGGGTTGGTTCCGATTGTTGAAAAGATGGAATCCGCCAATGGATCGTCAGTGGAAGTCCCCGGATTATTTGAGAGGAGTTTCCGGCGTGGGCTTCTCTTCGCAATCATTGAAAAGGAAGCTCCCCTCCGGGAGTTTTTCGGCAACGAGCAAAACGAGCGAATCGGACGCTTCCGGGAATTGGATGAGCAACTTGCCAAACTCTCCCGGGATATGATCCGTGTGCGGCTGGCGGCTGGAATTCCAAGGGATGATGGCAGGAACGATGTTCCGAAGGCAGAGATCGGATTGCTGCGGAAGGAAATCGGCAAGAAGACACGCCATATACCGGTGAGACAGTTGATTGGCCGTATCCCGGCCCTTCTGCCTCGCTTGAAGCCCTGCGTGTTGATGAGTCCGTTGTCGGTGGCGCAATATCTCGAAGCATCACACGAGAGCTTTGATGTGGTGATTTTCGACGAGGCTTCGCAAATTCCTGTGTGGGATGCAATTGGGGCCATTGCACGCGGTCGCCAATTGATCATCGTCGGCGATCCGAAACAGCTTCCTCCCACCAACTTCTTCTCGACCAACACGGATGATGAGGATGATTTGACGCCGGAGGAGCATAAGGATCTTGAGAGCATCCTCGATGAATTGATGACACACGGGCTGCGCCATAAGCGGTTGCAATGGCACTATCGGAGCCGCCACGAAGGCCTCATCACATTTAGCAACCGACAGTATTACGAAAACGACCTTCTGACCTTCCCATCCCCTGAAATGGAGCATGGCGGTGTCCGATTCCGGCATCTGGCGAATGCTCGCTATGACAAGGGAAAATCTCGCACCAACCGGGTTGAGGCCGAGGCATTGGTGCAGGAACTGGTTTCCCGTCTCAGAAACCCGTCACTGCCACGCCGTTCCTACGGAGTCGTCACCTTCAGCCAGGCCCAGCAGGCACTGGTGGAGAATCTGCTCGATGAAGAGCGTCGGAAGTTTCCGGAGATCGAACATCATTTCGGTGACGAGCCGCCCGTTGAGGGGGAGCCGGTGTTTGTGAAGAATCTGGAAAACGTTCAAGGAGACGAGCGGGACGTGATCTTGTTTTCGATCTGCTATGGGCTGGATGAAGCTGGAAAGCTCTCAATGAATTTCGGCCCGCTCAATCGAGACGGGGGCGAACGACGTTTGAATGTCGCCGTCACGCGGGCAAAACACGAAGTGATCGTTTTCAGCGGGCTGCGGGGTGATCAAATCGATCTCACACGGACTCGCGCGCGCGGCGTCAAGGATCTGAAGCATTTCCTGGAATATGCCGAACGCGGGCCACGTGCCTTGATCGCGGCCACCAGCAGTTCCACCCATGCGGAAGCTGATTCTGAATTTGAGCGCATGGTGACAGAACGAATTCGGCGTGCGGGTTACGACGTCCATCATCAAGTGGGGTGCTCGGGCTATCGCGTCGATTTGGCGGTTGTCGATCCTTCCGCTTCGGGGAGGTATCTGCTGGGTGTCGAGTGTGATGGAGCGACCTACCATCGGGCGGCGACCGCACGGGACCGTGACAAGCTGCGCCAAGCGGTATTGGAAGATCTTGGTTGGACCTTGCATCGAATTTGGTCAACCGACTGGTGGCACAACGCGGATGGGGAAATCGAGAAACTTCTCACGGCCGTTTCGTCGGCAGCGGAGGCTCGACAACTTGAGCAAGCGGCGGTTTCGATAGAGGATGAAACCTCTGTCTTGTCGGTTGTTGAATCCAATCCGGCACAGAACGTTGAAACGGCCCCGAGTGGATACACAACAACCGATTTCACACCATTTGCAGACAAGATTTCAGCGGATCGTTTCTACGCCGGCGACTACGAAGCCACGCTTGCAGAGCTGGTTGGACATGTCATCGAAACGGAGAGTCCCATTCTGGACACTCAATTGGTGAACCGGATTGCGAGGGCGCACGGGCTTCAGCGCAGCGGTCGTTTGATCAACGAGCGGATCATGGAAATAGCCAAACGCCATTACCATGTTAGGCCGGATCCCGTTGGTGGGAGTTTCATTTGGCTCGATGGAGACGCACCGGGAAAATGGACTGCCTGCAGAACATCGATTTCAGAAGGCGGTTCGAGAAAGGTGGAGGAGATCGCGTTTGAGGAAATCCGTGCGGCCATTCCATCCGGCTCGGTTGAGGACCTCCCATTGGAAACCGCCAGAGTCCTCGGCATCCGCCGTCTGACCGCACAGGGAAGAACTAGGATTGAATCTGTGATTCGGGTTTGTTCAACTACTTGCGGTGCCGCTCAGGAATAGTCTTCAATAGTTTTGATGGAACAGCCGGGCGGGTGGCATGTCGGTTCCAGGTCATGAGGGAGCCGACAAATCCTGCGCTGTGGGCATACCTGCGAATCATAAATGGCCATCCACACATCCTCCACGCGGACTGATTCCTGTTCGAAGTTCGAGGGTTTTCCCTCGTGGAGCAGTTTCTCCAGCAAGGGCCGGACGGCCTCTGGCATTTCTGCGTTCAGCAGACGGTTGAGGATGCGGGTTTCCGCGTCACTGACTGGCTGTGTCCGAGTTGGGGATGCGAACCAACCGGGAACCATGAGGGCGTGAATGTCCCGTCCGGTTTTCTCCCTCAGGTCGCGGAGGATGTCGAATCCGGCTGGATCGCTGTCGCCGAAGTGGCGGAACTCCATTTCTTCGGGAAGACGGTGCATCAGGTGGCGCACCGCGGCACCGGCATAGCTGGTGAGGATCAACAGCACTCCGGGATTGGTTGCGGCGAGTTCATGAAAGGTGTCCTCGTTTTCAACGGTCAGGCAGATGCCGGCGGTGGTTGAAACGCGGGTTTCAGGAGTGAAGTTGGTTTCCGCGACGGATACCGGAGCGGGAAGTTGCGAAAATTCGATGGTCTTGTCCTGATGAGTGAGAGTGAGCGGACCATGGAACGTGACGAAACGCGGTTTGCGAAGGATTCCGAAATCCTCCAGCGAGGTTTGCCCTGTGATGGCATGCAGAGCGACACGAAGGCGGGGTTCGAGGATCTGCAACCGCTTCGAATCGCCACAGATGGCGCTGCTCGCGTAGCGGATCAGGGTGGGGCCCTGCCACTTGAGGACTCCAGCAAGTGCGTGCGTGAGAACGAGATTGCCATCGGGATCATCACGGCGAAATGGTTGGATCGAGTTGCCTGCAATCGCAGCATCGGCGAGCTGGTTGAAATAGTCCGACCATTCCTGCCGCCACCGATCCACCGTCATTGAGGATGCGATGCTGCGGAACCAGTCGGATAGATCACCGCGTTGTGAGTCCGGGGCGGTTTCTCCGATTTGCCGGAACAACCATGCTTCGCCGCCGTCTCCGCTGAGACGAAGACGTTCGGGCAGGTTGGAACGCTTGGCTCTATCAATGCGAAACAATCCGTTTGAATGTGCCTCGGCCTGATTCAGTTCCCGCTCGGCGATTTCCCGTTCATCGCCATCCGACACACCGGCCAGTCGGAGAAACTTTTCGTAATCGATGGTATAGTCTGCAGTTCCGCCCCTGCGGCCACGTGCGGATTTCTGGTAGATCCGGGCGAACGCATGGAGAATCGTGATCATGACCGGCGCGGTTGAATGTCATTCTTCCGTGGCGAGCGATTCGCGTTCCTCGATCCACTTGCGGCCTTCCGGCGTGTCGCGGAAGAGCACGACCGGCACGTTGCGGATACCGATCCTGCTTCCGGCGCGCTCTTCTTTGCGAGAAATCACGATGAGTTCATCACACTGCCGGAAGGCATAGGGGATGTTGCCGCTGGACATCGAGAACATGCCCTGCAGGTCGAGTTCGGTCATCGCCTGGATACAGTTCTGGATGCGCTCGCCGGAGAGTTTGGAAAACGCCTCGTCGATGGGCACCAGTGCGAGCGAAGCCTCCTTCCGGCGTTTCTCGTGGCGGTTGTAGGCGTGCAGGTAGCTGGCGAGAATCGCGATGAAATACGGGCTCTGGTTCTCACCGCCGCTCATCTTGCCGCTCTGCTTGTCCACGCTGACCGGCTTGGCGTCGGGATCGCGGATGTCGGTGACGATGAGGTCGTAATCGAAATACTGGCGGTAGTCCAACAACCGTGCCGCCTCTGGGCTGTTGGAACTCTTCACGAGCAGACCGAGGAAACCCTCCAGCGCGTCCTTCATCTCTCCACTCATGCTGTCGAAGAACAGGCTGTCCTCATGGTGGACGGCGTTGAGGTCAATCAACTCCCGATAGATCCTGAAATCCGGGTTGTTCTTCTTCTCGATCTTGTAGCGATCGTTGCCAATGGGCCTTTTCAGCTGCTGGTTGAGCAGCGAGATGATGTTCTCCACATTCTTGAGGGCCTGCTGCATGCGTGAAAGTACCTGGGTGCAGAACAAGGATTCCCACCGTTTTCGTTCCGTGGCGGACTTGCGTTCGTATTCGGGAATGTTCGCGCCCTCGATCACCTCCAGACGTTTCAGATAGGCTCCGACTCCGGCGGCCTCCTCCGGGAGATCATCGAACTTGGGATGGAAAACCCGCTTGAAATCGACCATCGCCGCCTTGAGGTCGCCGGCGAACCGAGTGGCGTCGATTTCCGCCTTGCCGGCGGCTTTGAAGAATTCCTTCGCGCACACATCCGGCGACGGGGTGTAGGACTCGGCTTCCTGCTTCCACGATTGATAGCGTTCGCGGTGTTTGGAGACATCGATGCGCAACTTGATCCGCGAGAAATCGTCCTCGCGCCGGCTGGTTTGTTCCCGCAGCTCCTTGAGCTGTTGCTCCATGTGTTGGATCTCACGGTGCGCTCCCTTGCGGAGGATCGCGTTCTTTTCGTGATCCCACGCCGTCACCTGATCCTTGAGATCTTCGATTTCGTTCTGAAGTGTGGTGAGTTCCTTGGTGGCGATGGCGTGGTATTCCTCCATCAGTTTTTCATGCTGCTCCTCCTTGCGGGGGAGTTCCTCGATTCTCACCAATTCCTGCAAGATTCCCTGATGATCGGGAATTTCCTGCTGGCGGACTTCAATCAAGCGCTGCACTTCCGCTTCCACAGGCTCAAGCCTGCGCAGTGCGGCTTCGATTT
>DAISZP010000081.1:0-14320 GCA_036824745.1 Luteolibacter sp. | reverse complement strand
TGAGTCCGTTGACGTTGATGTTCTGCGCCTGGAGGAAACTGATGGTGCCGTCCGGCGCGACGCGGAAGCCCGGGCGGTCGAGCTCCGGTCTGCCGTAGAGAGCGAAGTTGATCACATCACCGGGGCCGAGTTCATAACGTTGCCGCCACGATCCGGGGGACGCGGGCGCCTGGTTGCCGGGCACGGATTTTTCCTGCGCCGCGAGTGTGGCGATGGTGAGGGCGGCGACCATGGAGGCTCTTGCAATCATGGAGAGGAGGCGGCCGAGAATCGTTCTGCTAGAAACAGGGAGAGCTTGTCCGCGATGATCCGGAACATGCCGACAGGCGGATCGATCATCGCCACGGCGCCCGCGCAGGGTGGCAGACACGCGTCTGTTAGGGATCGTGCGTCCGCGGCGAGCGCGAGGTGCGCGGCATCACCGGATACCGCGAAGAACCAGCGGGAGACCGCCGCGAGTTTCCCGCGGTCCGCGCCTGGCGGAAGGTTGGAGGCGCGCAGAAAACAATGGGAACCATCATGACTGCCGTCCACATCCGCGCCGATCCAGTTCAATGAGCAGGGCAGCGGAGCGGATGTCCACAAACCGTCCGGGCTCAGGTCCCGGACTAACAGCTTGCCGCGTCCATCGGCCAGGACGGTTTCGGCGAGCGCGGACCAGAATCGCCGCTCGTCGTCGGGATCGAGCGCGGAAGTCCAGAACAGCGCGGGTGAGCCGGGTTTGTCGAGACGGGTGATCCAGAATCGGCGCAGCGCCGGCTGGATTCCGGGGCCTTCGCCGCCAGGAAGCTGGACCGCGAACGGAGCTTTCGCGGCCGAGCAGCATTCGAGGGCCGAGCGGCGCGTGCTGCGTTGGGTGAGCAGCAGCGTGAGGAGAACCGCCGCGCCGCCCCCGGCGCAGGCACCTAACAGAGCGAAGGCGAGGGGTTTCTTGACCGAGGACGAGGGCTCGATCGATCGCGGATCCGGAGCTTGGAAAAGCTGCCAGTATCCCGGCGCGCTGGAGGCGAAGATCTCCGCCTCCTTGAGCCGGTTGCTCATGAGCGCGAGCCCGTCGGAGAGGGATTCCCGCTTGTCCTTGATCGCGTCATAGGCGGTGACGATGCCGGGAAACTCTGCGATGCGCGCGGAAGTGGTCTGATAGAGCTGTTCCAGCGAGGCGATCTTGCTGGCGGCTGCGGCGAGGTTGTTCCGCTGCTCCACGATGGAGAGATACAATTGGTTTCCCAACGGCGTGCCGGTGTAGGATTCGAGATTCTCCATCTTCTGCTCATCCAGCCTGGCGACCTGTTCCTTCAGGTAGTCGATGCTCTGGAGTTTCGCCTGCACGAGCGGATTGGAGTCGGTGAAGGTGGACCGCAGGTTGGCGAGTTCGTCTCGCGCGGTCTTGAGCTGGAGTTCGAGCGGGCTTTGGTGGCGGATCTCCTCGGTGAGGTTCTTGAGTTGCTGCTCCTTCGCCTTCACTTCGGCGCGGGCTTGGTCGAGCTGGAGTTCGATCTGAGCGAGCTTGGCAAGCGCGGCGGAGACCTGGGCGTCTCCTCCCAGGAAATCCTTTGACTTTGAAAACTCCAGCAGTTCGAGATTCGTGGAGTCGATGCGTTTCTGCATCTCATCCACCTCCTTGCGAAGGATGCCTTGGACCTCGCGCGCTTCGGTCTGCTGCAACCGCTGGGTGTAGGCGTTGATTTCTTCGGCCCAGATCGCGCCGAATCTGAGGGCATCCTCGCGGCTGACGGGCGAATGATAGATGATCCGGAAGATATCGGTGCCTTCGAGTTGCTCCGCCTCCACCAGCGTGCGCGCGCGATCCGGCTGGATGCCGTTTCCCGCACGTTTGACCGCGGCGTCCAGCGCCTCGTTGGCCAGAAGCGTGGCAAGCAGTGTGGCGTCGTTGAGATCCACAGGACGGTAGGCTTGGCCGACCTCGGATGCCTGGACGGTCTGGGTGACCCGGCGTTTGATCAAGGAAACGGTGATCGCGTAGTGCGGATGGGTGATCTTCGTGCCGATCAAGGCCCCGAGCCCGCCTAACAGAACCGCGCCGGCGACGATCCACGGCCAGCGGCTCAGGACCCCGCCGGCGAGGCGCACCGGATCGAACGGCAGCGGAAATGAGAACCGCGCGTCCTTGGCCGGGATGGGATTCGAAGCCGCATCCCCGCCCGGTGTCTGGTTGCTACCCGTGGAGGGGTTCATGTTCGCGGAGTCCCGATTGGTTTGGATAAGTTAAATATGCGGCGGGCATCATCCCTTTTGCAAGCGTGAATCGGGCGGACAAAGGGACAGCAGGGTGGAAGAGAAGGCCTGGCGGAACGCGGGCATGGACATCGTTTCTCGCACCCTGTTGACCAGCGCCTCCGGTGCGGGAGGTTTGCCATCCTGAACGAAGCGCTGGAGCGCGGAACGGAGCGCACCCGGATTGCCGGGCTGGAATCTCCGTTCGGCGGGCAGCAGATCCTTCATGCCATCCCGATCGCTGCCCAGCACGCTCTTTCCCGAGGCGAGAGCCTCTAGCATGACGAGCGGCAGTCCTTCATAACGCGACGGAATCACCAAGGCGTCCATCGCCTGATAGACCCGCGCGGGATCGCACCAGGGAAGGATGGTGCCGGAAACATCGAGTCGCGAAATGATATCGGCCAGATTGGCTCGGTCCGGGCCCTCTCCGGCGAAGACCAGGTGGCAGGATGACCTGAGTTTCGGATCACCCGCGAGGGCTTCCACGAGGAGATGTTGTTGTTTCTGGCGGAACTCGATCCTTCCGATCACGCCGACGAGGGTTTTGTCGTTAGGCAGATTCAGGGAGTCGCGCGCGGTCATGGAGTCGCCTTGTTGGAAGCGACCGGTATCGATGCCGTTGTAAACGATGTGGATCGGCGCGCGGGTCCCGCGTTCGCGGAGCAGGGCCGCCATTTCATCGGAGATGGTGATGAAGTGATCCGGTAGATGAAACAGATGCCTGCAGAACAAATCACGGATCGCGCCGAGCTTGGCCCCCATCTCCGCGTTGGTGTGAGGGACCGGGATGTAACTCGCGCTGCGGATGCCGGCGGCGCGGCTTGCGTGCAAAGCGAGCGAGGAGTGTTCGATGTTTCCCTGGATGGCGACGACGAGGGATGGACTGAGATCGCGCAGGATTTCTGATAGAATACGGATCCTCGCGGGTTTGAGGCGGTTCCGCAGGGCTTCGAGTTTCGACGAACACCATGGCACGTGATGCAAGCGCAGGCTGGGGAACCGTTCCGCCAGTTCTGAAACTCGCTCACGGAGGACGGTGTTGGCTTCGGTTAGAATGAAATCCACCCCCACCTCGCCGGACGAAAGCACGGCTTCCACTCCGGCCAGGGACATCACCTCGTGGCCGCCGAACACAGGACTGTCATCGTAAAACAGGATGCTCATGGGCGGATGGAGGCGAGCAGGAACTCCTCGATCTGGCGGGTGATCACGTTGATGTCGAAACGTTCGCGTGCTTCCGCAAGCGCGGTGCGGGCGATGGAAACCCGGAGATAGGACGAGCCGGCGAGTTCATGGATGCGGGCCGCATAGGTCTCCGGCTCCGCGGCGGCGGCCACGAGGCAGTTCGCGCCGTGCCGCGCGAGTTCCCGCTGCCCGCCATCCAAGGAGGTGATCACGGGGAGCCCGGCGGACATGGCTTCCAGCGGCGTGAGCGCGAAGGGCTCGCCCCAGTTCGATGTGAAGAGCAGCGCGTCGTAGTCCGCGTAAAGTTTCCGCATTTCCGAGGGCGCGGCCGAACGGATGCGGACGGACTCTGTTAGGCCGAGTCGTTGGATCTCGGATTTCAGATTGGAGACGTATCCCTCGTCGCCATGGCCGTAGAGATCCAAGGTGAGCTCGTGGTTTCCGTTTTGTCTGGCCGCAGCCAGCGCGCGGACGGCCGTGAGCGGGTCCTTGTCTTCGGAGAGCCTGCCCACCCAGAGCAGTCTCTCGAAACGCGAGTGATCGGATTTCACCGCGAAGGCAGAGGTGTCGATTCCGCAGTGGATGATGGACGCGTGCGCCACAGGCCACCCTTTCGATGCGGTCCAGTCCCGCATGAAGGCGCTGCAGAAATAGGTGCGTTCGAAACGCAGGGTGTCCCATGACCGCGTGGGCGTTTTCCGGTCAATCCATTTCCTGAAACCGCATGCCGCTAGAAAGCGTGGCGGAAACTTCAGCCGGTTCCACCATGAGAGCCAGACGTCCGCGCGCAGACTGCGGGCGATCCAGTGGTCCGAGACATCGTAAACCACCGGAATCCCCGAGGATTCGAGATACGACAGCAATGACTTCGAGATGCCGCCCATGTTCCATACGTGGACCAGATCGGGGCGGCGTGTGTGGATTGTTTCCCGCAACACGCGGTGGTTGTGTGCTTCCAGCGGATGCAGCTTGTGGATGGGCAGCCAGGGATGGCCGTACATGCCGTGGATGCGGAGTTTGCGGGAAACCGCGGCTTCCGCCGGCGTTTCGCGATCCGGGACCTGGTGATTCGAGGTGAGGATATGAATGTCGTGTCCGGCTTCGGCGAGGCGTTCGCACACATCCCGGCAACGGATCTCATAGCCGCCGATCTCATGCGGCGGATAGAGATTTGAAATGACCAGGATGTTCATGAGCGTGGATCTAACAAACCGATGCGGCTCCCGACCTGCGGCCGAGCCTCTGTGAAATCCGGGTGGCCGCCGCGAAGGGCCAACCGCCCGGCCTGCCGTTGGCGAGGCACCATTTCGCATCGCGGAACGCATCCGCGGCGCATCCCAGGACCGTGGCCGGCAAGCCCACGGCCCTTGCAGGCAAGGTGCCGGCCGCCGCCATCGCCCGGGCGTCTCCGGCAGCGCGGCGGAAAGACTGCCGCAGTGTGTAGTTGTGCGAATGGGTCACCACGGATTTTTCCGCGAAAACAATCCTCAACCCCTCTTTGCCCAGCCTCCGTGTCCATTCGTCGTCCTCGGCGTATTGAAGATCCTCGCGGATCGGGTGTTTCTCCAGAACCGAACGATGGGTGATGGAACTCACCATGCTGAAGAAGTGATCCCAGTCCTTCGAAACCCGATGCGGACCGAAACAACGATCATAGTCGTGTGCGAACACGGCCTTGCTGTCCGGCCGCGCGACCTGTCTGGAGAACCCCGCGCCGAAGTACTCCGCATCGAGACAGGGTTCCAGCAGATTGCGGAGCCAGCTTCCATCCACCGGAGCGGCGTCCGCATTCAGATAGACAATCCAATCGTGAGAGGCTTCACGGGCTCCTTGATTGAGCACGACGCCCGGGACATAGGTGCCCAGCGGGATCTCAATGAATTTCGCGGGTTTCGCCTGCCGGATGATTTCCACCGATCCGTCGGAAGAACCTGAATCGATGACGATCAGTTCGATCTCCCCCTCGAAGTCTTGTGAGTTCAGACGGCGGATGGTTTCGCCGATGGCCCATGCCTCGTTGAAACTGCGCATGACGACGGAGACTGCTTTGGGAAACGGTTTCATCGGTGGCGTTCCTCCGCCTCCTGATAGATTTCCTCCAGCTTGCCGTTCACGGCCCTCCATGTGTAGTGGCGGAGCATCGTGTCCCGTCCCGCGGCGGCGAGGCTGTGGGCGAGCGCGGGTTCCGTGGCGATACGCGCCATGGCTGCGGTGAGCGCCGCCGCATCTCCTGATGGAAAGCGCAGTCCGTCGGAACCGTCCGTCACGAGACGTTGCAGACCGCCGACGTCGGAAACAATAACCGGCAGTCCGGATGCCCACGCTTCGAGGACCACGATGCCGAAGGGTTCGTGACGCGATGGCAGGACGAAGGCGTCGAGTGCGGCAAGCAGGTTGCGATGGACCTGCGACTCCGCTTCCACCGCGGGGTGGATGGTGACCTGATTCCCGATTTCCCGCTCGCGGATGAGATCCTTGATCTCCTCCAGATAGGCTTGTGAGGTGACGGGTCCGCCGATCAGAAGCCGGAGTTCGTCATTCGGGCGTTGCCGGACGAGGTCGGCGAACGAGCGGACTAACAGAAGTTGGTTCTTCTGGGGATCGATGCGGCTCAGGCAGCCGAAGGCGATGGTGTTTTCCGTCCATCCCAAGGCCCGGCGTCCGGCGGCGCGGTCGCCATCCGAGAAGGATTCCGGGTTCACGCCGTTGGGAAGGTGGTGGACCCGGTCGTGTGGCAGAGCGGCCCTGGCTTTTTCGTATTCGGAGTGGCCGACGCAGAGAACCGCGTCCGCATCGTCCAGCAACTGCCGCGAACGGAACAAGGCACCGAAGGGCTTTCCCCATTCGAAGTGGCCTTGCTGCGCCTCCACCACCGATGCCGCTTCGTCGGCCGGAACGTCGAAAATGTTTCCGTGCAGCGTGACGACACAGGGTATCCCGCGGAGGCGGGCGGCTGATAGAACGGAGCCGCCCATGCGCTTGAGGACATGGGCGTGATAGATCCGGACGTTCTTCGCGGCGAGCAGGTTGAGGAACAACCCGATGGAAAGCAGGTTGCCGCCCTTCTTGTCGAGCGCATGGACATCCGCGGGGCTCAATCCGAAAAACGGATAGACATGCCGGTGCCTGCGGATGGGAATGCCGCGCCATGTTTCACGAGCCGCGGGAGCGAGCGCGCGGGAGGTATGGATTTCGGGTTGGAGCCCGTGAGCCTGTTGTTGAAGGCAGAGGTTGAGCACGACGCTCTCCGTGCCACCCCATTCGTCGGTGGCGAATCGGCGCGGGATGTGGAGCACGCGGTTCTTCATGCGGCGGCGGATTTCATCACCGGAAAAATATCAGTCAGAGCTTCGACCGGAGCGGTCTCCACATTGCTCATCCACGCGGCCGCGCTGTCCGGATGTTCCGGCGCGTAGCCATGCATGGCGGTCACCTTGCGTTGATTGAGGAACGAGGGAACGAAGAGAGAACCGGATGGAAGGAGATAAAACAACTCGCCGTAACGGCGGTCCGGAAACAGGCAGCCGTATCCATCTAGACGGGAATCATCGAGCACCTCGCCGTCCGGTTGCGAGCGCAGCCACTTCTCCGCCTCCATGCGGATGGTTTCATTGTGAAACCAGAATCTCGCCATGGTGGAATCCCACACGGCGATATAGTCGCGTCCGTATTTCCATCCCAGCTTGTTCCATCGGAGAAGCAAATCCGAACAGGCGTGCACGTTGGCCATGCCGTGATCGCTGAACAGATGGATGCGCGTCTCCCGATAGCGGCGCGAGGCGAGATCGGCGATGGATGTCAGATCGGACTCGAATTGTTGGAACGCGGCGTCGGTCTCCGAGTGTTCCGTTCCGTACTTGTGCATCACGGCGTCCAGCCTGGCGGTGAACAGATAGAGGAGCTCCACGTCGCCCTTGTCGATCAGCGCGCGCGCGTGGGCGATGTTCTCAGGGTCCGGCCTGCGCCAGTCCGAGCGTGCCCATGCCTTTCCCGATGCGTTCCAATGTTCGAAGATGGTGGCTTGTCCTCCGTTGATGCCGCCTTTTTCGTAGATGTCCCGTTTCTCTGAATAGTCGAGATAGGGAAGCTTGGAAAACGGCACGCTGTAGAGCTGGAAGTATCCGGTGTAGCCCAGCCGGCGGGCCAGCATCTTGGAAATCTTGTTGCGCACCCGGTGGTGTCCGGCGATGGATTCGGGAAGCGCGCCGAAGGTCCGCAGGCCTCCGAAGGGCGAGTTTCCCTTCGCATTGACGAAGAACGAGAAGTGCCCGTGGTCCTTCGGCAGAGTCCCTGTTAGGATGGTGGGGTCGCAGGTGGAGGAATATCCTAACAGAGTCTCGCAACGGCTGCGGACGGGCAGGAGGCTGGTGGCGAAACCCCGCCGGGAGGCGATTTCCCAGCCGAGCGCGTCGGCGAAGATGAAGATGTCGATGCGAGGTGCCATCAGTTGGGGCTTCCGGTGAGTCGTTGGATGAGTTGGACGAGCAGGAGCGGCGAGAAGGGTTTTCCGAAAACCTCCGCGGCGCCCTGCAGACGCAGGTTTTCCACCACCTCCGGAGTGGCGCGGCCGGTGACGAAGATGACGGGTACTTCGCCGCACTCGGGAATGGTGCGGAACTTCCGCATCACTTCGGTGCCCTGGATGTCCGGCAGCTCGATGTCGAGGATGATGAGGTCAGGCGTCTCATGGCGCGCGCTTTCCAACATGCCGGCGCCGGTGTTGAAAAAGCTCCCCTGGATCCCGTTCCGCTGGAAATGAATCTGATAGAGCTTCGAAATGACGAAGTGGTCTTCGGCGACGAGGACTCGTTTCATGGTGGGATGTCGATGGTGATGAGAGTGCAATCGTCCTCCAGATCCGCGTGGCCGGCGGCGTTGATCCGCCCGCGGATGCCTTGCCAGAGCATGTTGGCCGGCAGGGCGCGTTCCTCATCCATGCGGGCGACGAAGTTGTCCCAGCCGGAGCTGTTGTCCTGGCGGTCCCACTCGTAACACCCGTCGGTGGTGAGGATCAGGCGTTCGCCGCCATGCAGCGCGTGGCCCTCCTCCTGATAGACCGTGTCTTCCATGATGCCGAGCGGCGGTCCTGAAGGCGTGAGCAGGTGGCGCGTGCCGGTGTTCTGATAGAACAGGGTCGGGCAGTGGCCGGCGCTGGAATGGGAGAGCATCCGGCCGTCCGAAGACACGCGTGCGACCGCGCAGGTGATGAACATCGTGAGATCGCCAAGCTGGCGGCAGAGCGTGCGGTTGATGGTTTCGAGAATCGCTGAGGAGGTGGGGATGTGCAGAGACATCTCGAAAGTCGTGCGGAAAATGCTGGCGAGAAGCGCCGCCGAGACACCCTTGCCCATCACATCGATGATGGCGACGACGAGGTTTCCGGAAGGATCGGTGCGGGCGATCGCGAAGTCCCCGCCGATGGTGAGGGCGCTTTCCTGGCGGATGAAGACGTTCCAACGGTCCGACTCCGGAGGAGGCAGGATGGGCAGGAGGGATTTCTGGATATCGACGGCGATTTCCAGCTCCCGCAAATCACGCTGAGCGGCGTCGCGGATCTTCGAGAGATGGAAATTGACGCAGGCGATGCCGCAGAGATCCGCCAGAGTGCGCAGGGTGCCCAGGGATCGGAACCTGAGGTCCGGCGCCGAGTTTTTCCTGAGCACGATCAACGCTCCGAAGTGGGTGCCGCCGGTGACGATGGGAAACACGCAACCGGCTCCCACCGCGCGCAGGGATTTGAAGTCGAGGTGCTGGCGCACGAGATCGTCGAAACTCTCCCACACGGTTTCCCGTGTCAGCTTGCCGAGCTCCTTCAAGGTGTGGTCCGCGTCCTCGGGATCGAGGAACCAGTTGGCGGGCTTGAGCGCCCGGCGGATGCATTCGGGCATCGATGGCGCGCCCTGGATGAAGATCCGGTCGTGCGGATGGAGCGCGAGGAACTCTTCGAGAGAACGGCTGAGGAAATCACGGAGGTCCGTGCTTCCGATGAGGTTCTCGGTGAGGCGGTGGAAAACGGAGAGGCTTTCATAACAGGAGGAGAGCTCCTCCATCACGCCGTCGAGCTCCGGGTTTCCTGGCAGGGGCAGGCTTTGGTTCGGATAGAACTTCACGACCTCCATCAGGAAGCCCGAGGGTCCGCGCCAGCGCCTGACTTCATCCGCGAAGCTGGTGATCAGGAACAATCCGCGGCCGGACTCCGCCATGGGATCGGGCAGGGGTGGTGAGTCGATCCATTCATCCGGCGGGCCTGCGCCGGGATCGCGCGCGCCGAGAATGATGGAGTTTTCCGTGATGCTCCACTCAAGCGTGACGGATTGTGATGCGTCTCCGCCGGCTCCATGGACAATGGCGTTGAATGCGAGTTCGCTGAAAACGAGCTTCCAGCGGGTGACCTCGTTTTCTGATAGATCTCCGGACGAGATGCTGTCGATGAAGAGATGCCTAACAGGAGGAACCGCCGCTGGATCCGCCGGGATCCGGTGGCGGACGATGCCTATGGGGCTTTCGACCGGGTGCGGCTCGTTCATTCGGGAGACCGGTTGAGATTCTGGAAACTGAGATTACGCACATATGCGTGGATTTGTCCGGCCAGCGAGTCCGGCGGGAGCGATGCCTGATAGGCAGCGTGCAGGGCTTCTTCCGGATCGTCCGGGCTGTGGCATCCAAGGCAATCCGCATACGAGAACACGCCGGCGGGAGCGTGGCGCAGGGTGCCGCGCCAGTCGGGGTCCAGCGCCTCGAGTTGTTCGTTGGTGCGCGGGAGCACGCCGTAGAGGCGGAGTTTCCCCTGCCAGACGAGCGGCAGCCATCCCACCCGGTTGCGCAGGCCCCCGCGGGCGGGGTCTCCCGGCAGGGTCAGGCCGTTGAAGGTCTGGAATTCTCCCTGAGGTGCTTCGGTGCCGCGCATCTTCAGATAGATCCGCAGCGCGTCGAAGCGTTCCCGCCATGGCACGGGGCTTTCCCTCCTGACGGTGGAGGACACGAGGTGTGGCTCCACTTCGTCCAGGCGGGTTCGGTTTTTCAAACTCAGGAGCACTCCGTTTTCCAAGCGGCAGTGCTCCAGCGCCGTGACCGGTCCGAGAAACGAACGGGCTGATAGATGGGAGTGCGCCACCACGTTCGCGCCGCAGACGACGGACCCCTCGCCGATGACCGCGTAGGGGCCGATCCTGCATCCGGGTCCGATTGAAACATGATCACCGATGAAATACGGTGGAACCAATTCGGCTTCGGGATGGATGCTGCAGGATGCGCCGATCGACAGCAGGTCGTAGTCCTCGCTCTCTAACAACCTATCCAGCCAGAGTTTCTCCATCGCCGCGGCACGATCCAGCATTTCCCAGCCGGACCGGGCCGCCGGAGGATTTTCCTCCCATGGCAGCCAGTCCACGGTGATGGCTGTCGCGGGAGCGTCCTCATCCCGCGGGATGGAACGAAACTCGATTTCCAGCGGCCAGAGCGTTGATTCCTGGAGCAGTCCGCGCACCGCGGCAGGCCGGTCCGCCGTGAATACCTGGACTTTTTCCATGCCCAGATTCACCGCATGGTCGAGCCAGTGGTGGAGCAGGCATTGATCGCCCACGGTCCATAGCGCGAATGGAACCGGTGAGCGAAGGACATCATCCATCGCCGCCCGGTCGGGAAGCATCAGTTCGAGAGTTTGTGAGGACACGGCAGTAATCAGTAAGCTCCTTTGCCGAACAAGACCGCCGGCAGGGTTTTCAACAGGATGAGGAAATCGAACGAAACACTGGAAGAGCGGATGTATTGGAGATCCAGCCGCACCTGGCCTTCGAAATCGATCTCCGACCGTCCGCCGATCTGCCACAGGCAAGTGATGCCGGGTTTCACCCGCAGGCGGCGGAGGTGGGACGCCTTGTATTCCGCCACTTCCCGCGGCAGGGGTGGCCTTGGACCCACCAGCGACATGTCTCCGCACAGCACGTTGTAGAACTGGGGAAACTCATCGATGGAAAGCTTGCGGATCCACTTGCCCACTTTGGTGATCCGCGGGTCGTCCTTCATCTTGAAGGTGACACCGCTTTCACCATGTTGGTTCACCGCCAGCAGTTGATCCTTGATTTGGTCCGCGTTGACCACCATCGAGCGGAATTTCCACATCCCGAACAAGCGGCCGCCGGCACCCACGCGGTTCTGACGGAAGAACACCGGCCCGCGGTCTTCCAGTTTGATCAACAAAGCGGTGATCGCAAAGATCGGCGAGAACGCGATCAAGGCCCCAATGGATCCGCCGAGGTCGAGCCCCCGCTTCATCGCCCTCGCGATCATGATGGTGCTATTCCAAACCAACATCTTGCGCCGGGCGCCCCGAATCCATCGCTCCACCTCGCCGTCTTGGTTGATTTGACTCCAGTAAACTGCCGGGTCGATCTTCATTTTCAGGAAAAATAAACAATCTGGTTGAATTAGCAAAGCAAAGAATGCAAACTCCCTGATGCAAGCACTGATATGATCGGCGCAAATCCTTTATTGTAAGGTGTTTGCCCTGATTTGGCCATCCACCCCACATGATCACGTAAGAGCATTCTGGGAATCGTGTGATGAAATTGAACAAAACTTGAACATCAAACATGATGATTATTCAAAAGAGGGCGGGTTTTGACGGGGCGCTGATTCTGACACCGAAGGCGGAATCTCTGGACATGGCCAATGCCGCCTCATTTCGCGAACAATACGCGTCGCTGATCGAAGGATCGACCGGACCTGTTACGGTGGACTGTTCCTATCTGGAGTTCATCGACAGCTCGGGCGTCGGGGCGTTTCTGCATGCCAACAAGCTGCTGCCCGATGACCGGCGGCCGATCCACCTCACGGGCGTGGGAGGCAAGGTTCTCACCCTGTTGGAGTTGATGCACGTGCATCGCAGTTTTCACATCCTGCCAAGGGAATAAACCCGGAGAACCCATGAAAAGCCGCTATTTCGAAGGGGATCACCCCGCTTTGGAGCGGCGGCTTGAGGAGCATTTCTCCAGAGTGAGCCACGCCTTCGTCACCGCGGGCTGGCGCGGCGCTTTGGTGCTCGGCGGCGGATACGGCCGCGGCGAGGGAGGAGTGATGAAAGGGCCGGAAGGGGAGGGGTTTTCCAACGATCTCGACTACTTCCTGTTCGACGACGCGCCGGACGAGCCGCGGCTTGCCACATGGTGCCGGGACATCGAGCGGGAGGAGAGCGAGTTGTTGGGAATCGATGTGGAGATCAAGCGCCTGTCTGCCTCGTCGATGGGCGATCCGAGCCTTTCGATGATGTTCGCCGACCTGGTGGCGGGTCACGTCACGGTGGCGGGCGACGCGGGGTTTCTTTTGAAAATGCGCGCGGATCTGGACTTCAAGCGGATACCGGCGGAGGAGGCTACCCGTTTGCTGTGGAACCGTGGCAGCGGCATGTTCTTCTCCCGCTGCCGGATGGGGGTGGATGCGCAGAAGCCGTTTGTCATCCGCAATCATGCGAAGCTCAAGCTGGCGCTCGGCGACGCGTGGCTCTGCCTGCATGGCGGCCATTCGCCCCGCTGCCGCGAGCGGGCCGCGCGGCTTTTGGGAGTGGATGTTCCGGAAACCGTTCCTCAGCTCCGCGAGTGGCATGCACAGGGTGTGGAGTTCAAGTTCCACCCTTTCGCCGATGGACCTTCATGGACGGAACTCGAGCAGGAAGCGCGGCAGCTCACGGCCGCCTGGGCGGAAGTCTATCTGGCCGCGGAAGCCTTCCGCCTGCGCCGGGGATTCGGTGGTTTCTCGGACTATCTGCGGCTTCCCAGACTGCTTCGCCACGCGCCGCTCGGAAGAAACCTCGGCCTTGCCCTGAGGGACCGCATCAAACGAGGCGCCTATCTCCGACCGTTGGGCGACTATCCGAGAGCCGGGCTGATGCGGGCGCTTCCCTGCCTGCTTGATCTCACTTCCGGCGGCGTGCGCGAGGCCGGACGTTTTCTACCAAAACCCCCGGGCGATCCCGACCAGCCGGTAAGTTGGGAAGCCACCTATGCCCGGTGGTGGGCCTGCTACGCGTGATGCCATGAAAAAACGCCTGCTTCTGTTCCTGCCCTATGTTCCCTGGCCACTGATGCGTGGGACCTATCAACGCGTCTATCACCTCGCGGAGCAACTGGGCCGGCATTTCGAAGTGGACCTCTTCTGTCTGTCGTCGGAACCCGGAGACAAGGAACACGAGGATCGTTTCCGCTCGTTCTGCGCCAGAGTCCATTTCGAGCCCTTCCAGCACCCGCCGTGGCCGCCTTTCCTCACCGAGCGCATCTGGAATCCGCTGCCCGTCACCGTGCGCCACTGGTGGTCGGATCGTGTTTTGGAAAACCTGCGGAGCTTCACCGCGGGGCGGAGTTATGACATCGTGGACTTCTGCGACCTGGTGCTCTGGCCTTATGTGAAACAGGTCTTTCCCGATCATCCGCAGCGCGTGATGGACCGCAGCCGGGTGGACTGGCTCTATCAGACCGAGTTGCTGGAAACCCTCCGCCAAGGGTTGATTCCGAAAACCATGGCCCGCGAGAACCTCATGAAGATCGCCCGCATGGAGCGCGAGGTGCGTGAAGAACTCGCCCTCACGATCGTCTGCGGTCCGGATGACGAGACGTTTCTCACCCGCAAACTCGGGCCGAGCGACCGTGTCCTCGTTCTCGCGAACGGAGCGAACGTCGGATTCTTCAATGCCGACGAATGGCCGCCCGATCCCACGCCGCATCCCTCCGCATTGTTCTGCGGCGCGCTCGACTACACGCCGAATACCGACGGGCTCGCATGGTATTTCTCGGAGATCCATCCACTGGTGATGGAGCGGATGCCGGAATTCAAGGTTCTGCTGGTTGGAAAGAACCCGACGGAACAAGTTCGGTCCTTCGCCACGCTGCCGGGCGTTGATTTCGCG